>CAZGXT010000027.1:0-23564 GCA_964529675.1 uncultured Caulobacterales bacterium | reverse complement strand
AGGCGGCGGCGGCGGGCGCGAGGATCGCGTTTCACGAGGGATTCCTGACGGACGACTTTGTCGCTGACGCTGATCCTTTTGACATTGTGACGTCGTCGCTGGTGTTCCATCAGGTTCCGCTTGCCGGAAAGCGCGACCTTTTGTCGATGATGCGTCGCGCGCTCAAGCCGGCAGGGCGGCTCGTCATTGCCGACTACGGCCTTCAGCGCACGGCGTTGATGCGGCGCCTCTTCCGCGCAACTGTGCAGACGCTTGATGGCGTCGCTGATACGCAGCCGAACGCCGACGGCTTATTGCCGGAGCTCATCCATGATGCCGGGTTTGCAGGAGTTGAGGAAGCGCGCGTCATTCCGACCGCAACGGGGTCGATTTCTATCTTGATCGCGCGATACTGACCGCGGCGGTTGCGGCGGCCGGCGTCAGATCGTCCGGCGATCAACGGGAATAGCCGGACAGGATGCGGCCGTGTGCGCAGGTTCTGATGAAGGACAGCGCGGAAGCGATTGCCAGATGCGGCGCAGCGGTTCACGCGTCCCACCGTAACGCGCGCGCGGAGCGCGCGAACTTGCGCGCCACAAAATATACTTGGCCTTTTCCCTCAAGGAAGCGGCTCCAAAGGTCAGGCCGGCGAAAATAGTGCATGTCGATGCGCGGCACATCATAGCGGTCGCTGTCCTGTTCCGCCGCACCGAGCCGAACTCCAAGCGCCATTTCATATTGAGCCCTGATCTCAGAGCAAACACGGTCGTTAACCTTGCCAAACGGCGCGGCGAAAAAACGGGCCGGGCGACCAAGCTCCTCTTCAAGCAGACGCCGTGACGCCGCGAGTTCAAGCCTCAACCCTTCGTACGGCAACGCCGTGAGATCAGTATGGGACACGGCGTGACTGCCAAATTCGAACCCGTCGGACGTCAAAGCGCGGATCTGCTCCCATGACAGAAGAGGTCGTTGTTGTTCGCCATCCCAATCTGACCTGGCGCCGACGCGACCCGTCGGCGCAAAGACGGCGGCTCTGTAGCCATACTCGCGCAGCCGCGGGGCCGCTTCGGACGCGAAATCCGCGAAGGCATCGTCGAACGTGATTACCGCCGTACGCGCAGGCATGTCGACGTTCCGCGCAAACCAGCCATGCAACTCGGTCAGCGACGCAATGTGATAGGCCGCCTGCCGGAGCGCCTCCAGTTGTTGCGTAAACAGCTCCGGCGGGGTGCAGGTCGCTCCACTCCCGTTTGAAATCGAATGGTACATTAGAACGAGCACGCGAGGATTGTGTTTCAGCATCGGTCTTTGTCCGTCGTCCAGCCGCAGTTCGGCGCGCCAGCATTTTCCTGGCCAATCCGGCCGGCGGGCGTGCTCATCCGTGGCGCGGTTTTCGCAGATCAGACCGCCCGGGTCTTCAATTTGTTGTGTTTCAGTAGCCCTGTGCTAAGGTTTGGGCAGAAGGCGATTAATGCTTAACAGAGGGCACGCGGTCGCCGTGCGGGGGCGTATTTTGAATATCGGCTGCGGTCGAGCCGGACTGACCTCGGTCTGAGGATTGTGCAGGGCGGGACGCGTCATCCGTCACTTTCGCAAAGGTGGCGGTGTAGTACGCCGTTATTGGCGCTCTTGCTTAACCGCCGACTTGTTGGCCGCAACGGCATGCGCCGGTTCACCGATCAGAATCATTTCATGCACGAACCGAACTCTGCCGCACGCACTATCCCCCGCATTGCCCGCGCCAATTTTGGCATCCGGCGCTTCAATAGCGACAGGGATTACCCGGACGACTGCGATATCCACTGGGAACGGCGCCTGGCGATTGAAGATCCGCAACCGTCTGCGCTGAAAAACTTGGAGGCCTAGCGCGGTCAATGATCGACGTCGC
The DNA here is from genome assembly GCA_964529675.1 of uncultured Caulobacterales bacterium. Classification (GTDB taxonomy): domain Bacteria; phylum Pseudomonadota; class Alphaproteobacteria; order Caulobacterales; family Parvularculaceae; genus Amphiplicatus. The sequence continues at coordinate 21,697 of CAZGXT010000027.1, read as the reverse complement.
AATTATTGGCGCGGGCCTGATGGGCAGATGGCACCTGGCGGCCGCCAAAGTCGCTGGTGGACGCATCACCGCGATTGTCGATCAGGATCTCAATGCGGCTCGCCTACTGGCTCGTTCGGCTCCTGAAGCAGCAATCGCGGCCGATATCGCTGATCTGCCTTCAGGCCTGGCGCGCGTCGCTCACATCTGCGTTCCGACCGATTTGCACGCGCCGACGGCTGTAGTCGCCGCCTCAAAACGCATGGCGGCGTTTGTCGAAAAGCCGATTGCCGCGGACGCGCAGGAAGCGCAGCGCCTCTATGATGCGGCTGGGGATCTCGGCGCCCTCGTCTGCCCCGTCCACCAATACGCGTTTCAATCAGGTCTCGAACAGGTGCTGGCGCGCCTGAAAGACCTGGAGACGCTGCGATGCATCGCGTTCGATATTCGTTCCGCCGGCGCCGACGCGGGGCGGATCAAACCAAATGCGTTGATCGCCGATATACTCCCTCATCCTTTGTCCGTCCTTCAACGGCTCCGTCCCGATATCAGGCTGGCCGATCTTCGCTGGTCGGCCGAAGCAACGACCGGCGAACTTCTTTGCACGACACAATACAATGGCCTGATGATTTCCATCCGCACGAGCGCTAACGCGCGCCCTCCATGCTTTCAGACGTTGGTTATCGGCGATCGTGGAAGCGCCGCCGTCGACGGCTTTCACGGCTACGCCGCGTTCTCTTCGGGCCGGGTGGCCCGATCCGCTAAATTGACAGCGCCGTTCCGTGAAGCCGCGGCTCACTTTGGCGCCGCCGCCGTAAACCTCGCATCGCGCGCGCTTCGCAGAGAGTTCGCGTATCCGGGCCTCGCCGCCCTCACCCGGCGATTTTATTCGGCTGTCGCCAAGGGGGATCCCGCAGCCTCCCCGATTACGCAGACAACCGCGATCGACAATGCAGCCGCGCGCGATCAGCTCTGCGTTTTCCTGCAAGCGTCGCGCGGTGTCCGATGACAGTCGGTCCCATCACGCCGATGAGCGTTGTGCTCGTCGCGCTCGTCGGCGGGCCACGCCTTCAGGCCCGCGTCGATGCGCTTGCGCCGCAAGCGGCCGAAATTCTTGTGCTTGCGCCAGGAGGATCGGAAATCTCGTGCGCACCCGACACACGACTGATTGCGGTCGACGCCTCGGTTCCGGACAAGCGGCGCATCGCGTTTGAGGAAGCAAAGCACCCAGTTGTGGGTTTTATCGAGGACACTTGCTCTCCGCCGCCGGATTGGTGCGCTTCGATGCACGCGCCGTTTTCCGAGGAGAAAGTCGCGCTCGTCTGCGGCCCGATCGTCATCTCACCTCGCCTGCCTTCCCGACATCGCGCGCTTGGCATCACGGAATACGCCCGTTTTCACCCTGACGTCATGATGAAAGGCGAAAGCGACCGTGGGGAGGCCAGGTCGCTCATCGGCGCCAATTTTGCTGTGCGCAAATCCGCATTTTCCGGCAACCGCGCAGATGACTTCATTGACGGCGCGCTCTTTGCACGGCTCACGGCAGCCGGGGAAGGCGTCGTCGTTCGCTCCGGCAGGGTTTTCTATGACGGCCTCGATCAGAAAGGCGCGCAGATCACAGCGCGTTACCATCATGGCCGGATCTATGGCGGATCGCGGGCGGCTGGACGCGGCGGGCTGGCGCGAACTGCTCTCGCCGCCAAAGGATTGGCCGCTCCCCTTATTCAGTTCGCACGCGCGTGCTGGGATGCGCCGGCCTGGTTCTGGACTTCGCCGACGACCGTTCTTTGGGTGATAGCGATGACAGCGGCCTGGGGCGCAGGAGAAATCGTCGGTGCGGTCACCGGCAGCGCGGGCGCAAGCTTGCGCAGGTGGAGTTAGCGGCATGCGCATTGGTATAGACGGCGCATGTTGGCAAAACCGCCGCGGCTTCGGCCGATACGCGAGATCCCTGCTGACGGCGATTTTTGACGAGCCGCGCGGCCATGAGTTCGTGGTTTTCGTAGATCACGACCCTAATCCAGACCTTCTGCGCCGTTGCGTAACGCCCGTCCGCGTCGACACGAACGCGCAAGTCACGGAAGCGGCGATAGCCGGCGCGCGTCGTAGCGTGGTCGACCTTTGGCGGTTCAGAAACGCCGTCAGGCGGCAGTCGCTCGACGTCATGTACTTTCCAGCCGTCTATTCATGGTATCCCACCGGCGGGCAAGCGCCGACCGTCATCACCTTTCACGATGCAATTGCGGAGCGCTATCCGCATTTGGTGTTCCCGGACCTCGCCGGGCGGTTCATGTGGAGCGCCAAACTATGGTTGGCGGCCAGAACAGCAACGCAATTCACAACAGTCTCATGCGCAGCGCGTGAGGAGATCGTGCAGTATCTTGGAATCCCGCGCGAACGCATCGCGGTCATGCTGGAGGCTGCTGATCCCCGGTTTTCGCCCGTGGCTGATCCTGAACGATTGACGGCCGTGCGGCGAAAGCTCGGACTGAGCTGTGACGCCCGGCTGCTGTTGTATGTTGGAGGATTTGCGCCGCACAAGAACCTGATACGTCTCATTGACGCCTTTGCCGCGGCGCGGGCTACGCCCGCTGCGCAAGACGTCCATTTGGTCTTCGTCGGCGACCCCAAAGGCGACGGCTTCCACTCGAACTACGAAGAAATCAAAGCGCGCAGCAACGGCCATCCTTCGCTGGCAGGCCGTGTGTTTTTCACCGGGTTTGTGAGCGATGAAGACCTCACCGCTGTTTATTCGGATGCGCTCGCGGTCGCGATGCCCGCTCTTTCGGAGGGATTTGGCCTGCCGGCGGCGGAAGCGATCGCCTGCGGCACGCCCGTCATCGCCACGCGCGGCGGCGCCGTTGAGGAGATTGTCAGGAGCGCGGGTCTATTTTTCGACCCGCTCGATATCGCGGATATGGCGCGCGTCATAACCGCGGTCGCGCAGGGCGGAGAAGCGCTGGAAACCGTCCGTTCCGCGTGCCTGCCGCGCGCCGCGCAGATGAGCTGGAGAACATGCGCCGACCAGATGCTCGACCTCCTTGAGCGCGTGGGTTCGCGCTGATGCGATTTGCGATGGTCACCACCTTCTATCCGCCTTACAGCTTCGGCGGCGACGGCACCTATGTGCGGTCATTGTCCCGGGCCCTGGCTGCGCGCGGCCACGAGGTGCATGTCGTTCATTGCGCCGACGCCTACCGCCTGCTCAATGGGGGCGAGCCGAGTAGCGCGCCGGTGGACGATCCGGGCGTCAATGTTCACAGATTAAGCTCGCGCTTTGGCCCGCTTTCTCCGATCATCACTCAACAAACCGGTCGGCCAGGCTTGAAGCAAGAAGCCCTGATGCGCATCCTTTCCCGGGATTTTGACGTTGTGCACTTCCACAACATCTCGCTCGTCGGCGGACTGGGCGCCCTTCAATTGAGTCGCGCTCCCTGCACGCTCTATACGCTGCACGAACATTGGTTGGTCTGCGCGACCCACGTTTTCTGGAAAGACCGGTCGCACGCTTGCGACAGGCCCCAGTGTTTGACCTGCTGTTTGCGTTCCGGCGCGCCGCCTCAGCTTTGGCGCTACACCGACATGCGCGACGCGGCTCTTAGTCATGTCGACCGGCTGATAAGTCCAAGCGCATATACAGCGGCTCGTCATACAAGCAGCGGCGTGCGAACGCCGATCACTGTCATCCCGCATTTCTACGAAATGCCTCCAGCCTCGGCTTCAGCTTCCATACCGGACCTGCCCGGCGCCTTTTTCTTGTACGCCGGCCGTCTCGCCGACTCGAAAGGCGTTGGCCCGCTCGTTGCGTCATTCGCCAGCGCTTCCCGCCACAACCTTGTCCTGGCCGGAGACGGCCCGCTTCTGGGCCCCCTGCGGGACCAGTATGGCGGGCGTGAAAACATTCGCTTCCTTGGCGCTCTGCCGCAGGAGGCGCTGAGCGCGCTTTATCAAAGGGCGCGCGCCATCATCGTGCCGTCTCTGGCGCCGGAGACCTTTGGCCTGACGGTAATCGAGGCCGCCGCCTTCGGTACGCCTTCTCTCGTGCGCAAAGGCGCCGGGGGCGCGGTGGAACTTGTCGAGAAGAACGGCTTTGGTTTCGTCTATCAGGACGAGCACGATCTCATGCGCAAGGCCGACCAATTAGCCTGCGATGACGCCCTCGCCGCGCGTCTCGGGGCCCTGGCCAAGGCCGCTCATCTTGACCGTTACACGATCGACAAACACCTCACCGCGTACTTCGCCTGCATTGGCGATGTCCTCTCCGCCAAGCGAGGCGCGGGATGAGCGCGCCAACATTGTCCATCGTCATTGCCGTCAAAGAATCCCACGCAAACCTCGCCGCTATCGCCGAGCGGCTTGACGCGCCTCCCGAGATTGAAATCATTTACGTTTTTGCCGGCATGCCAAAATCGGACTGGCGCATGCCGGATCGCGCACGACTTGTGGTCGCCGAGGCGAGCATGCTCATCCCGCATCTTTGGCGCGACGGCATCATGCAAGCGGGCGGAACCGCAGTCGCGCTGCTCAGCGCGCATTGCGTTCCAGCGCCCGACTGGGTTGATCAACTGCTGAGCGCCGACTTGCATTCCTATGTAGGCGTCGGCGGAGCGATCGGGCTCGATCCAAGGTGCTCCGCCCTTCACCGCGCCATCTATTTGCTGCGCTACTTGCGCTTTGCGCCGCCGTTCCAAGCGCGGAGCGTTGACGACATAGCGGCGGACAACTCAATCTATCGGCGTTCGGCCTTGCTCGGGCACGCCGATCTCCTTGCGCAAGGCTTTTGGGAGCCGTCTTTTCATCGCCGATTCACGCGCTCCGGCCTGCGCATGTCGCTTGATCCCCGATTGCGCGTCGATTATCGGGGGCGCGAATCAGGCGCTGCATTCGCGCGCCAGCGATGCGAGCACGGTTGCGAATATGGCGCGTCGCGGGCGGCAGGGCGGCCGCTGCTCCGCCGTCTGGCGTTTGTCACCTTGAGCCCGCTTGCGCCGCTGGCGATCCTCGGCCGCATTATCCTAAGAGCAAGCCGCCGCATCGAATACGCTGCTTCGCTTGTTGTCGCGTTGCCCTGGCTTGCATGGTTTCTTGGCGCCTGGAGCCTCGGCGAAGCGCGCGGTTACCTCAAGGCGCTGATGTCGTCTGACGCTGAAAGTGCAGTTCATGACTGAAGCCCGCCGCCAGCGCCCGATCGCCTTCGCCATGGCCGCGCACAGCACTTCGGCACGGCTTGCGCTGCGTGGCGGCGCCGTCAGCGACAACTTTCCTTGCGGCGACTGACGTAACCATGGCGCGCGCCCTTTTCGCCATCGGCCTTCTTCAAGTACTGACGCTGATCGCTGGCGTCTTGCGCGCGAAGGGGCTTGCGGTGGCGCTCGGCGTGGAAGGCGTTGGCGTCATAAGCACGGTCGATCAGATCGTCCAGATGGTGACGCAGCTCGGCGCCGTCGGCATTCCCTTTACGGCTCTCAAATATATGTCTCTCGCCCGCAGCGAGAGCGCCGAAGCGTTCAAGCGCGTGAGCGCCGGGTTCTTGCGCATCATGGCGCTTTTGGCGTCAGCCGTGACGTTCATCTCGGTCGCCATCGTCGTGATCTACCCAGCCAGCGTCGGCGCGGAGATGCGCGGCTATGTCGACGCGATTCTGCTGGCGCTGCTGAGCGTCGCGCCAACGATGGCGACGGTGCTGCTCATCAACGTATTCGCAGCAGCGCAGCGGTCCGGTGCGGCGGCGGCCTTGGCATTTGCATCGGTCGGTGCGCAGGCTGCCGCGGCCGTGACGGGCGCGTTCCTCGGCGGGATCATCGGCCTTTACATCGCGACAGCGGCGGCCGGATTCCTCATCACAGTCGTCGCGCTGGTTTTGGTGGACTCCAAGTTCGGTGTTTCGCTCTTTGGACAGAGCGCTTCGGCGGCGGCGCTCGTCCAGGACGACAAGAGCATCCTGGCGACCGCTTTGGCCGTTTACATCAGTAAGATCGCCTATGCCGGCGCGCTCCTCGCCGTACGTTACGGCGTACTGGCCGAGGCGGGCGAAGCCGCGGCAGGATTGCTTCATGTCGCCCTGACCGTTGCGCTGACCGCGGGTTCTGTCCTGACTGCGATGAGCGGCTTCTACCTCGCGCCGGCCCTCAATCGCGCGGGCGCCGCCACGGACAAAATCCAGCTTGCGCACGCATTCACTGGCCGTGTCCTTGCGCTCTTCATGTTAGGAGCGGCGCCGCTGTCCCTGTTCCCCGGTGTCGTCATATCGCTGCTGTTCACCAGTTCATTTCAAGCGGGCGCCGCCTTTGTGGCCGGATTCCTGGTATGGCAGCTCCTGTTTCAGGCCATGAACGTGTATCAACAGTTGCTGATCGGCCTCAACGCTTTGCGTTACATGGCGTTTGCGGGCGCTGCCGGACTTGGCGTAGCCGCCGCGCTGTCGTTTGTGATGATCGAGCGGGCCGGCCCCGGAGGCGTTTCTCTGGCGCTGATCGCCGGCGCCATTCTCTCCGGCGCCATGATGCTGGCTCGCCTCCGATATCAGCACAACATGAGCGTTCCAGCGCCCCTAGTCGTGCGCTTGTTCCTGATCTTAGGGACTATTGGTCTGGCGCACGCGCTCTTTCGCCCCGAAACTGAATTGCAGCTGGTGGGCTTCGTGGCGCGGTGTGCGTTTGCGGCCGTCGCCTACTTCCTACTGTTGCTGCAGCTGACGCCTTCGGAGCGACAACTGCTCGGCAAAGGTTTGAAGGCCGCGCGGGCGCTTTTCAACGAGACGGCGAAGCGTCTGGTTCGAAAGCCTTGACCCGGCGCGCCGGCACGCCGGCCCAAAGTTCGTTCGGCGGGACGTCGGAAGAGACGACGCCGCCGGCGCCGATCACTGCATTGTCACCGACGCGGCAGCCCGGCAAAATGACCGAGTTGGCGCCGATCCAGACGTTGTCGCCTATGAAGACGTTGCAGCGCGTCTCATCCCAACGCGTATGAATTCGCATCTGGCCCGGCTTGATCGCATGATTGGCCGCGACGACCACGGTATTCTGCCCGATGCCGCTGCCTTTCCCGAGGTGAATTTCACCCCCGGCGGCGCGGATATTCGCCCCGGCGCCGATCACCGAATTGTCGCCCAGCACCAGCCGACCTTCTTTGTCGCTATGCGGGGAGCGACTGCGAACAACGATCTCCACATGCGCCAATACAGAGACGCTTTTTCCAATCTCGATCGCTGCGATGTCGCGGAAGCCGTAATCCCATATGGCGGTGGGGTCGCAGATGAGCGTCGGGTGTCGCGCGCGAATGCGGTGCGCCAATACCCAGCGCGAGACGCGCCAGGCCGCCTCTCTCTGCAGCGCCCCGATGTGCCCGGCGATGCTCACTTTTTACCTCCTAGCAAAGTGCGCTGGGCGATCGTCCGCTCCAGACCTTCACGCAGGGGCGTCGACGGCCGCCACCCCAGAAGACGATTTGACGCCGTAATGTCAGCCCTCATCACTTCTACGCTCTCGCCTGCGGTCGGCGCCGTCGCGACCCTTACCAAGTGCGGCCTTTGAAGGCTTTCGCCGACCAGGGCCGCCACTTCTTCCAGGCGCGAGTTCCTCCCGGACGCAACATTGAGGACCGTGCCACGCAACGGATCGCTGTTTATTGTAGCCGCGGCGATCAGCGCATCGACGACGTCGTCTACAAAAATGAAATCGCGCCCGCGCGCGCCGGCCCGGACGTCAAAAAACTCATCGCGCCGCAAAGCGTCGATCAGCGCCGGGATGAAAAAATCAGGCGATTGCTGCGGTCCATAAGTTAAGCCCAATCGAAGCGTCACGAGGGCGAAAGAAAGGCGGCTTTGAATCATCTGGCACCAATGCGTCGCCGCTGTCTGGCTCGCCGCATACGCCGTCAGCGGGCGCTCGCGCTGACTTTCGCGCAACAAGTTTGGGCACGCGCCATATTCCGCCAAGCCCCCGGCGCGGACAAACAGCCGCAAACGGCTTGTCCCGCTCGCGTGCGCGGCGCGAACCGCATTGACGGCCCCGAGGAAATTGGTCGCGATCGAATCATCATCTGCAGCCCAGTCGTCCAAGGCTTGGCGTCCCGCGGTCTCCCCAGCGAGATGGAAAATGACCTCCGGCTTCACAGCGCGCATGCAGGCTTCGAGCGACGCGCGATTTTTCACGTCGCCGCGCCAAACTTTCACCCGCCCCGTCATTTCCTCAATTCGCCAAAGCGAGGAAAGGTCTCGCAGGAAAGCGTGAACCTCTGCGCCCATCGCCACCAGACGATGCGTCAACGCTGCGCCCAAGAACCCGGTGGCGCCGGTGACGAGGGCGACGGAGTTTGCGACGCTATTCATCATCCCGTTCAGATTACCCGAACCTGCGGGATCGGCGCGATGAACTTGCCGCCGGCGCGCGCGAACTCGCTTTGTTGCTCAAGAATCTCGTCGAGGAAGTTCCACGCTAAAACGAGCAGATAATCGGGCTTGCGTTCCGTGATAGCCTCGGGGCCGGTGATCGGAATATGCGTGCCGGGCGTGAGCCGTCCGTGTTTAAGCGCATTTCGATCGGCGATGAAATCAAGCGTCGCCGGCCCGATCTTGAAATAATTCAGCAGCGTATTGCCCTTGGCTGGCGCGCCATAGCCCGCGATACTTTTACCTTCAGCCTTCAATCGGCTCAGCAAATCCAGCAAATCCGTCCGCATGGTCTCGACGCGTTCAGCATGGGCCAAATAGGCTTCCCGTCCAAACAGGCCGGCTTCCCGCTCCCGCTTCAGCCATTGCTCAGCGACATCGCCGCTTTCGCGGCCGCGTTGCAGATAAAAGCGCATCGAACCGCCATGAACCGGCAGGTCTTCAATATCGACGATCGCCATATCAACGACCCGGCCCAGCGCGGCGACAGAGGCGACGCTGAAAACTGAGAGATGTTCGTGATATACGGTGTCGAATTCATTGTTGAGTATGCACGTCAAAGCCTGCGGCGCCTCGATGACGAAGGTTCCGTCCGCGGCAAGCAAGGCGTCAACGCCGCGCATGAAGCCATGCAAATCATCAATGTGGTTAAACGTATTTGTCGTTACGATGACTTGGGCCCGCCCATAACGCTCCCGTACGCGCGCGGCGGCCTCTTCAGTGAAATACTCGTTGAAAACTTCCACGCCTTTTGCGCGAGCAAGCGCGGCGATGTTAGCGGACGGGTCGATCCCAAGGGTTTCGAGGCCGATATCGCGGCAGGCCGACAAAAGCAGGCCGTCATTGCAGCCGATGTCGACGACACGCTGACCCGGCGCGCTGACAAGCTTGTCCTTGAAGCGCTGCGCCAACGCCCGAAAGTGTTTCGGCATCGTTGACGAACCCGAAGGCACATAAAGATAATCGACGTAAAAATCGGGCGGCAGCGGATCGGCGACCTGGATCAACGCACAGTCCAAACAGACCTGCGTGTTCAAGGGGTACTTCGCCGATTTTGGATCCGCGAGGCCGGGCTTTACGAATGCGTTGGCGGCGGGATGGTCGCCGAGCGGCAGATAACAGAAAAGATTCTGGCCTTTGCAGGCTCGGCACACGGTCATCATGCTCATTGGCTCCCCTGAAAAGCGCCGCGCCCGCGGCGCCCTGCTGCGCGGACGACATCAAGCGTTTGCTGCGCGCTTTCGCGCCACCCCAAGGCCGCGCCGCGCGCGCGACCGATGCGCTGAAGCTCGCGGCGAAGGGCGTCGTCCGACAACACCCGCCCTATCGCGACCGCAAGATTATCGACGCTCGGCGAATCCACCATCAAAGCATGCCCTCGCGCAACCTCGCCAAGCCCGCCGCGATCGGCCGCAATGACCGCCGTGCCGCACGCCAGCGCTTCAACCGTCGTCATTGACCAGCCCTCATTCTCCGACGGATGCACAAAGACATCCGCCGCAGTATAGACCGGCGCCAGTTCGGCGTGGCTCGAAACTGCGCCATCGGTCTGCACCACGTCGCCGCTCACCCCTAACGTCTCGCAAAGCAGCCGGAAGTCGGTCTTGTCAGCCACCGGTCCGAATAGCACCAAACCATGGGGTATCTGCTGCGTCTTGCGCACCCTGGCGTAAGCTTCGATCAGGGCCGGGATGTTCCGGCGGCGCGAACACTTTCCAACAAACAGCAGGTAAGGACGATCAGCGCCAAAAAAACGCTTGCGCACCGCGGCGAGCGCTGCGGCGTCATCGACCGGGCGGAACGCTTCGTCGGCGCCCTGATGTATGACCGCAATCTTGTCCGCATCGACGCCATAATGGCTGACGACCGCCGCCTTTGTATCCGCACCCGGCACAATCACGGCGTCGGCTTTTCGGGCGCAATAATTATGCAGCCGCGCATATGTTTGCTTGTACAGCCATGAGTGCGCGTTCGGCTGCGTTTCGTTGACGCTATGGGTGGCGACGACAAGCGGCTGCGAGTAACGGATCGGGGCCGTATAAGCGGGACAAAACAGCACATCGTAGCGCGCAGCGGCGGCCGCAAGGCGCAGATTTTCCCAGACGATCCCCGACCGGCCGGACTCGAGGAGGCGAACGCTGATCGGCGGCGACAGCCATGCAGGCGTCTGCTCCAACGGCCGGCGCACGAACACCGTGACCTCCTCATCGCCGTTGAGCTGCTCCGACCAATAGCGAAGCATATACTCAATGTATCGGCCGACGCCGAAGCGCTGTCCCGCCAGCCGCTGGCCGTTAAACGCAATCCGCATCGGCTTCAATACGCCTTCGCGAAGTCGCGGAACGCTTCCTGGATGTACGCGATGTCAGCCTGGTTCAATCCGTGGTGGCATGCGGTCAGCACGCCGCCGCGCATGACCTGATCGGCGTTGGCATATCCGCCGTCCGCTTCGCGCCGGCGAATGGTCTTGTATCCCGGCTGCCGCAAGACGTTTCCTGTGAACACGGTTCGGGTCTGAATGCCGCGCCGTTCGAAGAAGATCTGAAGGTCACGCCGCTTGAACGGCGCGTCGTCGCGCACGATGAGCGGGAACGCCAGCCACCCGGTCGAGGAATCGAACATCTGGCGGGGCAGGATGAACCAATCCTCGTAAGCGGCGAAGAATTCCTTTTGTATACTGAAATTCCGTTCCCTCGCTTCGACATTGGCGACAAGGCGATCGACCTGCACGAGGCCGAATGCTGCGCCGAGCTCGGACGGCTCCAGGTTGTAGCCGATGCGGGAAAAGACGAATTTCGCATCATAGGCGATGCCGTCGAGCTCGACGTTGAACCGGTTCTCGATCGCTTCGGATTCGGCGAACAAGGAAGAATCGCGCCCCCAGCTGCGCAGCAAGACTGCTTCCTTGCGCCACTCGTCGCGGTTGACGCACAGCATTCCGCCGTTGCCGGCGCAGTTGATCACGTGCGACCCATAAAAGCTGGTGGTGCTGATGTCGGATCGCGCTCCGGTGCTCTTTCCCCGGAGAGTCGCGCCAAGCGTGTCAGCGGAGTCTTCAATCACATAGAGGTCATGCCTGCGCGCGATAGCCGCGATGGCGTCCCAGTCCGGCAGATTGCCGATCAGCGACGGGATCATCATTGCACGCGTTTTCGGCCCGATCGCCGCTTCGATCTTGTCGACATCGATATTGAACGTGTCGCGCTCGACATCCACGAAGGCCGGGATCAGCCCGTTCTTCACCAGCGGCGCGACGGTGGTGCCAAACGTCAGGACCGGCGTGATGACCTCCGCCTCAGGCGGTAAGCCCAGCACCTCCACCGCGAGGTAATTCGCGCTTGAACCGGAGTTCACCATGATCCCATGACGCTTCGCAAAGAGCGACGCGATCTTGCCTTCAAACGCGCGCACCGATGCGCCCATCTGGGTCGAACCGCGTAGCACCGCGGTTACGGCGGCGATCTCTTCTTCGCCATGCACGGTTTTGCCGTACGGGATCCGCACCGCATTGGTGGGCGCGGCGTTCTTACCATCAATCACAAGAGTCACTCCTGCCGGAAGCGGCATTCATAGGCGTTCAACTGCGCCAATGTCACCGCGCGAATGTTCTCTGGCTCCTGGTGCGCGGCGCGATACCATGAAACCGTCAGTTCAACCGCTTGCGCGAGGTTGAGCGCAGGCCGCCAATTGAGGCGCTCGGCCGCTTTTGAGCAGTCGAGCTTCAACAAATGAGCCTCGTCGGGCCCGGACGGTTCAGCGGCGAACTCGGCGCGAACCGCAGGCCACTCCGCGCGCACGCAAGCGACGACATCCCGCACGGCCGTCATGTCCGTCTCGCTCGGCCCGAAATTCCAGGCGCCGCAGAACTCTCGCCCGCGCTCCGCAAGCCGTCGAGCGACTTCAAGATAGCCGCGCAAGGGTTCCAACACGAATTGCCATGGGCGGATCGCGTCCGGGCGCCTGATCTCGACGGCGCGCGACTGCGTCGCGCTGCGCATGAGATCGGGAATCAATCGGTCTTGCGCCCAATCGCCGCCGCCAATTACATTGCCGGCGCGCACGGATGCGACTTTGGGCGCGCTCTCTCCGGAAAAGTAGCCCCGTACAAACGATGTCGTGACGAGTTCGGCGCATTCTTTGCTGGCGCTATAGGGATCAGAGCCGCCCATCGCGTCTTCTTCGCGAAACAGGCCGCCCAAATCGGCGTTCTCATAGCATTTGTCGCTCGTAACGATGACCGCGCTTTTCACCGAAGCCGCATGGCGGATGCTCTGAAGAAGATTGGCTGTTCCGACGACGTTCACCTCGAAAGTCGCGCAAGGCTCAACATAGGAGCGGCGCACGATCGACTGGGCCGCCAAGTGGAACACGATCTCCGGCTCGAACGCCGTGATCGCTTTTTGAAGCTGCGCCTGATCGCGGATATCCGCTGTTGTCGACGTCATCCCTTTTGCGACCTGCGCGCTTTCGAACAGGGAATGCGCCTCGGGATCGAGGGCGTATCCGGCGACATCCGCGCCCATGTCCTGCAGCCACAGGCTAAGCCATGCGCCTTTGAAACCGGTATGCCCGGTCACAAAGACGCGCTTTCCGGCGAACCAGGAGCGCAAGTGCCCGGTCATGACCGCTGGGCCGTCCACGGGGCATTGCCGCTCGCCCACAATTCTTCGAGCAGCTGGCGTTCGCGGAGGGTGTCCATCGGCTGAAAAAACCCGTCATGGCGATATGCCATCAGCTGGCCATCGGCGGCGACTTGCTCAAGAATGTCGCGTTCAAGAGAAGCATCATCGCCCGCGATGTAGTCAAGCAAGCCGGGCTCGAAGACGAAGAAGCCGCCGTTAATCCAGTCGCCGCGCGTCTGGGGTTTCTCTGAAAATCGAGCGACGCGATCGCCGGACAACTCCAGCAGCCCGAAACGCGCAGGGGGATGCACGGCGGTGACGGTGGCGAGTTTCCCGTGGGCGCGGTGAAACCGCACCACATCGCTGATGGGGACGTCGCTGAGGCCGTCTCCGTATGTGCAGCAAAAGGTTCCTCCACCGAGCAACGGCGCCAGCTTGCGCACCCTGCCGCCCGTCATCGTGTCCTGCCCGGTATCGACGCAGTGAACGCGCCAGTCAGGCGCTTGCGCGCCGCTGACGGAGCGCACGCCGTCCTTGAGCGAAACTTCGATGTCGCCGCTATAGTAATGGAACTCGCTGAAATAGCGCTTGATCGTCTCAGCCTTATAGCCGCACGCGATGACGAAGTCTGAAACGCCGTGCGCGGCGTAAATCCCAAGGATATGCCAAAGCATCGGCTTACCGCCGATCTCCACCATCGGCTTCGGCCGCGAGGCCGTCTCTTCCGCCAGCCTGGTTCCGAACCCGCCGGCCAGGATTACAGCTTTCATAGGTTCACCAATTTGGACGCCCTGGTCCAAGGACCGCAAGCCTTGGGCCATGACCTTGTACCTGATCTGAGGGCGGCGCCGCGACCCATTTAACCTCGCTTATGCGCAACAGCCAGGATCGTGTGGCCGAAGGGCAAACTACGGCCGGGGCGATCCAGATACTTCGCTTCGCCCTGCAGCAGGCCGAGAAGTATCCGGTTAGCAACGGGATGACGCTTGGCGGTGTCCCGGAGCTGCAATCCTTCATAGACGCTGCGCGGCGTCGCCCCTTCGGCGCCATGGTGGTGATGACGGCCGTGCGCCGGCTTCCGAAAAAGCCGGCCCGCCGATTCCTGCAAGCTGCCTAGGAAATTGGCGTAGGTCGCGCGCGTTACGGTTAATCCGGCCGCTTCCAATTTCTGAACGATCTCTGTCCGCAGATACCGTTGATAATCGACATCCTTTGCATCCGATTTTTGCCACATGCCGAGCCGGGAATTTGTCCGCAGCAGAAGCGCCCCCCGGGGCGCGAGCACGCGCGCCATTTCGTTGATCCCCCGCGCATCGCCGCCATCGGTCGGCAAATGCTGGACGACATCGTTGGAAATCACCAGGTCAAAGGCGTCATCCGGATAAGGCAAATTCAAGACAGAAGCTTCGCGCACCTGCCAATTTTTGTTTCGCGCCTTACAATAGGTCAACGCTTCCGGCGCAACATCAACCCCGTGGATTTCGTTTGCGCCAAGCGCGGTTTCAGCCCACCGCATCATGCCGCCCGGACCACATCCGGCATCGAGCACCCGAGGGTAAACGCGCCTCTCCTCAGTCGCGAGCAGCGCCAGCGCGATGTCCTGCATGCCCAAATGCCACCAATGCCGGCCTTCAAGTTCAGCGATCCGGTTATAATAGGCAGGTGTGTATATTTCCGGTGAATCCGCCGTATCTGCCATCGCCTGCTCTCCTCCGCACGGGTGTCACTATGCAATGCCTTCGCCCACCAGACAAAGCGCCTTTCAAGACGCGGGCAACATGGCGTATGAAGAATCGTTTACGGGGCGGGAGTTAATTAGTGCGGTTCGCCATAGTCGGTTTCGGAAACGCCGCTCGAACAATTCACTACCCCGCTTTGCGCAAGCTTCCTGAAGCGAAGTGCGTAGGCATTTTCGATGAATCCCCGGGCGACGCGCCGAGCGGGGCGCCCCGGTTTGACTCCCTCGACCGGATGCTCGCAGTCGCCCGTCCTGATGTGCTTGTGGTCTCAACACCGCCCTCGTCCCACTTCGCAATCGCCGAGCGCGGGCTGCGGGCGGGTTGTCATGTATTTTGCGAAAAGCCGTTAACAGAAACTCTCGCAGAAAGCGATGCGCTCGTCGCTTTGTCAGCCGCCGCGGGCAAGCATGTCGTCGTGAACAGCGAATTCCCATGGATGACGACCCACGCCGCGGCCAAGAAGCGCATGGCGCAGCCCGGATTTGGCGCGCTTCGCTTCGTCAGCATGCATCAGACCTTCTTTGTTACGGAAGAGACCGAGAAAGGCTGGCGCGGCGCAGGCCAAAACCGAACGTTCAAGGAGTTTGGCACCCATGTTCTCGACCTGGCCTCGTTTTTTTTCGACGCTGACCCCATAAGCGTTAGGTCCCGCATGCCGCGACCGAAGGGGCCGGACCAACCCGATCATCTTTCCATCGTAGAGCTTGAATTCCCAGCCGACCGTTTCGCCTTGATCGTTCTGGACCGACTGTCAAAAGGCCGACACCGCTATCTCGATATTCGCCTGGACGGCGACGAGGCGAGCATTGAGACCAGCATCGGCGGTCGCCTGCAAGCCTCCTTGGGCGTGAACGCCCGATCTCGGGCGCCTTTCTTCCAAATCGACTTCGTCCCCGGCGGAAGGGCGAGATTTTGTCGCGGCGAGCGCAGCGAAGTTCTGGCGACGGCGCCGCTCGACCTTTTCGCAGACGCCACCGCACGCCTTCTTACCGAAGTCATGGGAGCGCTGAAGCGCGGCGAAGAGCCGCCTTGCTCGCTTCGCCGGGCGCGCCAGACCTTACAGCTGTTGCACCTGTGCTATGAGTCCGCTGCGGACAGCGGTTCGCCGCGCCAAGTGCCGACATGCTTTTGAGTGTGGTCGCCGCAGCTCCGTCAGGCTGCGATTTGCGTCCTTTTTTTGGCGCGCTGGAGCGCGGCGGGTTTCTCGCGGCCCCCGACGTGGAAGTCATTTTCGTCGGCATGGAGCCTTGTGATCAGACGCCAGCTGGCGTTCTCTATAGGCTCGCCGACGCCAATAGTTCCATTTTCTCCCTATGGGGCGAAGGCATTCTCAGAACGCAAGCGCCGGTTATCGCTCTGCTGGATGTGCGGTGTCCGCCTGCGCCCGGCTGGTTGGACGCGGTGCGCGCCAGGCTGCCCCTCGCCGCGCCGGCAATGTTTGGGCCGGTGCAATACGCTTGCCGCGTCGAAGCGCCAGATATTGTCGGGTACCTCGTCGAATATGCGCAGTTCGCGCCGCCTTTGCCGTCCAACCTTGCAGAAACACCGGGTTTGAATCTGATCTTGATGAGAAAAGCGGCCTTGGATCCGCGCACGCTTCGTCAAGACGGATTTGTCAAGACGCGGCTGCTGGCCGCTTTAAAGGCGGACGGCGATGCAACGCCGGTCGCCAACAACGATGCTGTCGTTTGCTACGAAAAGCGCTATCGTTTCAAGGCGTATTGTATGCACAGGTTTCGGCACGCGCGCTGTTACGCAGCCGATCGGCCGATGCCGCTCGGCGCGCTCTCGCGCATGATCGCTGTGTTGTCGACGCCCGCTCTGCCTGCGTTGCGGACTTGGCGAATTTTCCAGAACGCGCGACGAAGCCCTTTTCTGCTGCGCGCCAGCGTCACGTACCTGCACCGCATTGTGGCTGCGGAAACGGCCTGGGCTCTCGGCGAACTTGCCGGTTACCTGACCGGCGCGGGCCGCGCTGGGCGCCCGCTTACTTGATTAGCGTAAATCCTGCGAAAGCATGACCGCGCATCCCTGTTTGCCGCTCAGGTAGACAGCATGCGCCGTTTCAACCGCGCGAAGACCGTCAAATCCGGTCGCGATGCGTTCCCCGCCTGAAACCGCGCCAGCGCGCGCGGCCGCGATGAAGTCGCCGAACTCCTCACGGAACGCGTCGATGACCGTGCATTGCCAGCCCTTGAGCTTTTCGCGGATGATATCGCCCGGATAGAAATTGCGCTCGACTTTTGCCTTCCCGCCCGGCTCGTCCAGCGTGACGACAAGCGCCATCATGGGCGCGTAGTAAGCGCGCGCCATGCCATGGGTGCCGTAAGCTTCGACGTAGAAGCGATAGCCCTTCCATTCGCTCCAGCTCGCCTCGACGCTCGCAAGGACGCCGAGGTCGCTCCGCAAGAGGGCGGTCGCATTGTCCTCGACGCCGTCGAGATTCCACACGTGGTTCGCGTGATGGCCATAGACCTGAGTGAAGTCGCCGCCGATGTAACGCACGAGGTCGACGACGTGGGTGCCGTTATCCATCAACGCGCCTCCGCCCATCGCCGCGCGATCATACATCCACGCAGACTTGAACTCGCTGAGACCCGTATGGCCGGCATACCCCCGAACGTGCGTAAGCCGCCCGAGAGAACCCGATTCAACCACGTCCCGTACGCGTTTGAGCGCCTTAAAATATCGATGGTTGTAGCCGACGGCCAGGAATCGGCCAGCCTTCGCCGCGGCGGCGATCATGCTCCGACACTCGTCGACGGAAGGCGCCATGGGTTTCTCCACCAGCACATGCTTGCCCGCGGCGAACGCGGCGAGCGCAAGGTCGTGATGTGTCGATGGCGGCGTTGAAAGAACGACAGCGTCGATATCACCAGATTCAATCATGGCGCCCGCCGTCGGGAAATAACGCGTCCCGCGCGCCAGACCGCGCGCGCGCGCTTCGTCCAGATCATGCACCCCCGCCAGCGCGCCGCCGCGCAGTTCCGTCAGTGCGGCCGCACGAACAGCCCCGATCGCGCCGGCGCCGATCAACCCAAATCGCATCGACCGTTTACCTTTTTGTTTGCATGACCGCTTCAAAAGCCGGGCCGATCGCGGTGAGAAGCGGCCCCATAGTCCGATTATCGGCGATCTTGGCGTAGATCGCCCGCGCGCCTCCGCCTTCGATGCGCCGCGGCCATGCGCAAAACCCGTCAAAACCGGCCCGCTCGCACGCGCGACGAACGATTGCGGGCGAAAGCATGGCGGTGAAACGAAGCGGGTCGTAAACCTGTCCGCCTTCGCGCTCGGAGCGCGACCAAGCCGGTCGATAAGCCGCCGCCCAGATGCCGATAGCCGGATGCGGGCCGATCCAACGCCGATTGTTTGCCGAGATCCACATCGCCCCGCCCGCGCGCAATTGCCCATGCAATGCGTCAAGAGCCGCGTCGATATCCTCCAGATGCTCAATGACGTCCATCGCGAGAACATGGCTGAATTGGCTCGGCGCAAACGGCGGCGACGCGGCGTCCGCGCACACCAGCGTCGCTTTAACGCCGGCCTCTTTCAGACGCTTGCGACAAATCACCAGCCATCGCAGGGCGATGTCGATTCCGACAACGCAGTCAAAGCGACGGCTTGCCGCGATCAGGCCCCCGCCGGCGCCGCAACCAACGTCCAACATCGCCGCCCCCGGACCAAATTCGCCAAAGCGGTCCAGCGCGAGCGCGGCCCGGTCCGCGCCGCGCGCGGCATAGTCCGCGAACCGGCGCGCCCTTTCCGGCGTGACGTCGTCCGTTATCGCGTAATAGTAGGCTAATAACTGCTCAAACGTTCGTGTTGCCGCCGCTTCGTCCAGCAAACGCGCTTTTGCCCGTTCCTCGTCAAGACCGAGATAGCGATCGGAGCGCAGGCGAAAGTCAGGAATCCCGAAGAGAATTGGGAATTCACGCGGGCACGCGGCGCAGACAAAGGCCTGTTCGCGCCTTTGCACCTCGCCCCGGCAAGCTGGGCACCGAAAGGCTAAATCCGGCGAACTCATTCAATCTTGGCTAGCGAGTCGCCGTCGCCCAGCAGGTAACCCACCCCCTCGCCGAAACTCCAGATCAGCACAAACGCAAAAAGAATCGGCGACGCCGAAAGAAACTCGCGCGAAAGTCCTTTGGCGGCGGCGGCTTTCTGCATGCGCCACAAAAGCAGCGTCGGCAGCAACACGCTCGCCAACGCCGACGCCAGCCGATGAAAAATACGGTGCTGCGGAAACCGAAGGCTCGCGTAGTAGCGCGAGTACAGAAATCGTTGCTCGGCGAACAGACCGAACGAGAACTTCTTGCAATGGTTCATCACCATGGAGTTGCGCGAAAGGAATTTAGCGCCATCCGCCGCCAGCACGGGGTGAACAGTCGTTTCCCAAAAGCCTTCGGTCAGTCGCCGCCGATCCATCGCGGCAAGAGCGGTCCGTCGATACGCCACATTCATGCCCGGAAGAGCCGATGTGTTCCCCTCCGCGACCGGCGGTGAAAACGCGCTATATTCGCATAAGAACGTCGCCCAATCGAGCGGCGTATCTGTCACGCCGTTAACGACGCAGCCGCCGACGGCTGCAACGGTCGAATCCTCCATCGCGCTCAGGACTTCGCCGAGCCAGCCGGCGCTCGGCACACAATGATCTTCGGTCACCGCCACGATCGGCGCGCTGGAAGCCTCGAATGCAAGCGTCCTCATGGTTGGCAGCGACATGCCCGGGTGACAGGGAATCACACGAACGGAACGGTACCGCCGTGCAATTTCAGCGCTGATTTCGTCTTGCCTTCGGTCGGCGAGAATGACCTCGCAGACGATCTCGCCCTGTTGTTCATCGAGCGAGGCCAACGCCTCGAAAATTCTCTCTTTATCCTCGGTGCTCACGAGGCCGATGACGACCGCGATCTGCGGGTGGGTGTTGGAAATCATGCGTCATGGGATTGCACGAAACGGGGGAAGGAACAACCGGCGCGCACGCGCCGGGATTTCTGGTGCGCGTACGATTCGCGGCGCAAAAGCGGTTAATGCATTCTTCACGGATCGACCTGTCTCGGATTGCGGCAGCGATTAAAGATGTGCTGGTGTGAGCCCTTAGGGCTCCCTCATTTTAGCACAGAGTTTTCGGAGAGTTCGGCACCCCCCTTGCGCGGTCGGCGAGGCGCCGCCGACAATGCGTCGGCGCCCGTTTCGCAAGGCGGCGTGCAAAGTGAAAACCCGTCGCAAGACATGGCCAGCCCCTCCGGCTCCGGCGCCGCCGCCAGCTATTTCACGTCGGCCGTCGCCGTCGCGGTCGCCAAGGTAGCGATCTTTGCGTCGGCGTTTGTCGCGTTGTGGGCGGCGACGGCGATCCTTTCCAAGGCCGAATTCGGCGCCTACGCCGTTGCGTTGTCGATGCTTTGGCTGGCCGGCGTGTTCGCTGCACAAGGGCTCGACAAGGCGGCGCTCTATCATCTTTCCTCGGCGGGCGTTCCATTGACCGGCGGACGGCGGGTCGCGGGATATTTCGCGCGCGCGGGCGCCGCCGGCCTTGGTCTTTCCGGCGTCTTCTGCGCTGCGGGGAGCCTCGCGCCGCCATCGGCCGACCTGCCAGGGCTTGGCTACTGGGCGGCGGGGCTTGCGCCGCTCGCGCCGCGGAAACCGCGCGCGCAGTCGGGCGCATCGCCGCGAGCCAGATTGTTCCGGCCGCCGGACAAATCGTCCGCGCGGCAATTCTCGCGGCGGCGGCGCTGACGTCCGGCGGGGACGGATCGGTCGTCGCCGCTGGGCCTGCCGCGGCGCTGTTCGTCTGCATCCTCTGGCTGTTCTTCTTGCCGCCCGGGGCGCGTCGGAGACCCGGTCCGATCACGCGTACGGATCTCGTTTTCGGGCGCCAGTCCATGGCGTCGCGGCTATTCGAAGACGGTCTGCGCAGGCTTGACCTTGTCCTTGTCGGCGCGCTTGCCGCGGAACCGGCGGCCGCGTCTTACGCCGTCGCCTCCCGCCTTGCCGCCATTGCGGAACTGGGGCGCGACCTCTTGCAGCCGGCGGCCATTCCCCGGATCCGGGCGGCGCTTCGGCAGGGCGAGATCGCTGACGCCGAAACCGACTATGAGGCCGTCGCCGGCTTCGGCCTTCTTGCAGCGCTCGGGCTTGCAGCGCCGGTCGCGATCGGCGCGCCGTTGTTGTTGCCGCTGCTCGGCGATCATGCCGACGCCTATCCTGCCCTGATGGTCCTCACCGCGGCGTTGACGCTGAACGCCGCAACCTTGTCGCCGGCGGGCCGCCCCGGCACCATGGCGCGACTGCGGCTGCACGCGCTTGTCCTGATGGCGGCCGTCGCCGCCGGGACCATCCCGCTGCTCGGCCCGATTGGCGCGGCCTGCGGCGTGTTTGCCGCCACCCTTTATGTGAACGCGAGGGCGTCCATCGCCCTGAAGGCCGATCCCGGCCTGAAGATGCTGACGCGCACGCGCCTCAGCGCCATCGGCGCGGGCGCTGCCGCGATGGCGCTGACAGCGTTTGGCGCGATGACGCCCGAGGGTTGCGCGCCCGTTTGCCTGCTCAGCGCCGCCTATGTCGCTCCGTCGGCTCTGCGAAACTTCAATAAGCTTTCATCGAGAAAACCGGCCACCGTCGCGAGTTGAGACAGGCCGAGAAGCAAGACGCGCTCCGCCGCACGCGAACATTTCTCGCGAAACCGGTACGCCGCTATTTCGGCATAGAATTTCAGGCCCTCGAACCGGATTTTGTCGCCGTCGCGGGCGGCGACCCGTACCCGCAAATGGCGCACGCCGCGTCCGAAATTGGCTTGCTGGCGCCAGAAGCGCTTGTGATTCGGTCGGCTTGGAGGCTCATGAGGCGATCGATGGCTCGACGTTTGATTGGTCAGGAACGACTGGAATTCGCGGCGGCGACAGGTTCGTCGGCTTCGGCGCTTGAAGAGATTTCGGGCCTGATCGACTGGTCCGAGATCGACGGCTTGC
>CAZGXT010000026.1:0-23759 GCA_964529675.1 uncultured Caulobacterales bacterium | reverse complement strand
TCACCGGTCAATCTCCCCGAACACGATATCCAGCGACCCCAGGATCGCCGACACGTCCGCCAGCATATGCCCGCGGCACATCCAGTCCATCGCCTGCAGGTGCGGATAGCCCGGCGCGCGGATTTTGCAGCGGTAGGGTTTGTTGGAACCGTCGGAGACGAGATAGACGCCGAACTCGCCTTTCGGCGCCTCGACCGCGGCGTAGACCTCGCCTGCCGGCACCTTGAAGCCTTCCGTGTACAGCTTGAAGTGATGGATGAGGGCTTCCATCGACTGTTTCATCTCGGCGCGGCGCGGCGGCGCGACCTTGCCGTCCGTCGTCATCACGGGCCCCGGCCCTTCGGCGCGGATCTTTGCGATCGCCTGCTTCATGATGGAGACGGACTGCTTCATCTCCTCGACGCGGCAGAGATAGCGGTCCCAGCAATCGCTGTTCTTGCCGACCGGCACGTCGAATTCATATTCGGCGTAGGTCTCGTAAGGCTGCGATTTGCGGAGGTCCCATGCGACGCCCGCCCCGCGCAGCATGACGCCGGTGAAGCCCCAGGCGAAAGCGTCTTCGCGGCTGACGACGCCGATATCGACGTTGCGCTGTTTGAAGATGCGGTTCTCGGTGACGAGCGTCTCGATGTCCGCGAGTTTTTCCGGGTACTGGTCGCACCATTTGTCGATGTCGTCGATCAACGCGTCGGGAAGGTCCTGGTGAACGCCGCCGACGCGGAAATAGGCCGCGTGCATGCGCGATCCGCTCGCGCGCTCATAAAAGACCATGAGCTTCTCGCGCTCCTCAAAGCCCCAGAGCGGGGGCGTCAGCGCGCCGACGTCCATCGCCTGCGTCGTCACGTTGAGGATGTGCGAGAGGATGCGGCCGATTTCGCAGAAGAGCACGCGGATATGCTGCGCGCGCCGCGGCACTTCGACGCCGAGAAGCCGCTCCGCCGCGAGGCAGAAGGCGTGCTCCTGATTCATCGGCGCGACATAGTCGAGCCGGTCGAAATAGGGGATCGCCTGCAAGTACGTCTTGTACTCGATCAGCTTCTCGGTGCCGCGATGGAGAAGCCCGATATGCGGATCGACGCGCTCGACAACCTCGCCGTCAAGTTCGAGCACAAGGCGCAAAACGCCGTGCGCCGCGGGATGTTGCGGACCGAAATTGATGGTGAAGTTGCGGCCGGCGGAGGCGTCGGAAGGGCTGTCGGCGACGGTTATGGTTTCGGACATTGGCGTCTCCGGCGGCGAATAGCGAATAGCGAGTAGCGAGTAGCGATAGAGCTCACGGGCCTTTGCGCTCCAGCGAACGTATCAAGGACCGAAGCATTTTCCCTAGCTCGTCCGAAGAACTCAGCAATGCTTCCGCCTGGGGCGAAGTCAAAACCTCCACGCGCTGGGCGAGCAGCAAATGGGTCTCCAACTCCTTTGTCGACCCTTGCGCGATGCGAAGAAACTGAATGAACGAACCCGTGCTTTCGCGCCCATGGCCTTCGGCGATGTTCGCAGCGATCGATCCGGCGGCGCGGCGTATCTGCGACGTCAGACCGAACAGCTCTTCTCGCGGAAACGACTTTGTCTCTCGATAGCACCGCTCCGCGATTGACATCGCCATCTGCCAGACCCGCAAGTCCCGATAGGAGTTGAATTCCTGTTCTCCAGCCATGCATGTTTCTATTCGCTACTCGCTATTCGCTATTCGCCTACTTCTTCGCCTTCTCATCCCCCGGCAGCACGTAGCTCGCCCCTTCCCACGGAGACAAGTAATCGAAATTGCGGAACTCCTGCACGAGCTTGACCGGTTCGTAGACGACCCGCTTCTGCTGGTCGTCATATCGGACCTCGACTTCGCCGGTGAGCGGGAAGTCTTTCCTGAGCGGATGCCCGGTGAAGCCGTAATCGGTGAGAATGCGGCGCAGGTCGTCATGCCCCGCGAAAACGAGGCCGTACATGTCGAACGCTTCCCGCTCGAACCAGTCGGCGCACGGGTGCACATCTCGCACCGACGGCGCGATATCGTCCTCGCCCGCCTCGATCTTCACGCGGATGCGTTGGTTGTTGTGCATTGAAAGCAGGTGATAGACGACGTCGAACCGCTTCAGGCGCTGCGGATAATCGACCCCGCAAAGGTCGATGAGCTGGATAAAGCGGCACAACGTGTCATCACGCAGGAATTTCAGCACATGCGCGATGCGCGATGCGTGGGCGCTGACGGTCAGCTCGCCGAAGGCGACCGACCATCCCTTGATGTCGTCGCTGATGCTGGCGCCGATGTGCTCGCCGAGTTCTTTGAGTTCTTCGCTCATATTTCTCCGGTGCGTCGTGCGTCGTGCGAAGTGCGTAGGTACAAGACGTTTTCCTACGCACGACGCACTACGCACTACCTCACAATCGTGCCTTCGCGCCGTATCTTCTTCTGCAATTGCAGCACGCCGTAGACGAGCGCCTCCGCCGTCGGCGGGCAGCCCGGAACATAGATATCGACCGGCACGATGCGGTCGCAGCCGCGCACCACCGCGTAGGAATAGTGGTAATAGCCCCCGCCGTTCGCGCACGACCCCATCGAGATCACATAGCGCGGGTTCGGCATCTGGTCGTAGACCTTGCGCAGCGCCGGGGCCATCTTGTTCGTCAGCGTGCCGGCGACGATCATCACGTCCGACTGCCGCGGAGAGGCGCGCGGCGCGAAGCCGAAGCGCTCAAGGTCGTAGCGCGGCATCGAGGCCTGCATCATCTCGACCGCGCAGCAGGCGAGGCCGAAGGTCATCCACATCAAGGAGCCGGTGCGCGCCCAGTTGATGATCGCGGCGGAAGAGGTCGTGAAGAAGCCCTCATCCGCCAGCTGCTTCGAGAGGTCGGTGAAGAACGGGTCCTTCGCGTCCGGATTGTAAACCGGCCCTTCGATCCCGGCGAATTTCTCGTCTAGCGCCATTCGAGCGCTCCCTTCTTCCACTCATATAGGAAGCCGATCGCAAATACCGCGAGGAAAACGAACATCGACCAGAAGGCGAAAATCTGGAACCCGCGGTCGGCGCCGAGCGTCGGATTGAACAGCGTCACCGCCCACGGGAACAGGAACGCGACGTCGAGATCGACAATGATGAAGAGAATGGCGACGATGTAGAACTGCACGTCGAACTTCATGCGCGCGTCGTCGAAGGCGTTGAACCCGCACTCATAGGTCGAAACTTTTTCGGGGTCGGGATCCTTCGGCGCGATCACCATCGGCAGCAGCGTGAAGGCCAGCGCAAGGCCGATCGCGATCGCCAGAAAGACGATGATGGGCAGCCAGTCGAGCAGAAAGTCGGGCGTCGCCAAGGGACAAGGCTCCGGGGTTGGAATCGCGCCGGACCCTATTGAGGTGCACTGCGAAAGGCAACGCGAAAGAGCGTCGCGCGCGGCGGGCGTGCGGTCGCGGAAAATTCAGCGGAAGCAACCAGTTAGATGCAATTGAGAGGCTGCGCCCCTGGCCGGCGCGGGCGCAGGAAAGGCCGATCAGGGCTCCGGCGTCGCAGGCGGGAGCGTCTCCTCCGCCGGCGGCTCAGGGTCGCCATAGCCTTCCTGCCCTTCCTTCAGGAATTCCGACCAGTCCTCGGTCTCCCAGAAACGCTCATCAAGAAGCTGGTTGCGCATCGGCTCCGGGATCGCGGAGTCGAGCAGTTTTTTCTGCTCCTCGCGCGAGGCGGCGAAGGCGGCGAGATTGGCGATGTCCTCGCCCGAAAGGTCGATGACATAGCCAAGCTCCAGCGACTGGAACTCGACCATCGCCGGCGCGCCGCGCCACATGCGCGCCGCAAAGGCGAGCGGATCGGGCTTCACATAATCATCCGCGACATCGAGCGCCGGCGCGGCCTTGCCGCCGACGCCGTTGATCGAATGGCAGAGCACGCAGCCCTTCTGGACGAACAGCGCCCGGCCCGCTGCAGCGTCGGCCGGGGCCGCATCCGCGACAGCCGGGGCCTCGGGCGCCTTCGCGCAGGCGGCGAGCGAGAATATGGCGATCAGGAAAATCTTGTTGCGCATGGACCGGCCCTCCATGCGTGAAACGATGCGCCGCGCCGCCTGCTTTTTCAAGTAAATGGTGCCGGCTGAGGGGATTGAACCCCCGACCTTCGGTTTACAAAACCGCTGCTCTACCGCTGAGCTAAGCCGGCGACCCGCGGCGGTGTCCCTACGGCAAAACTGGCGAGCGAGGAAGGGCGTGCGGCCTCAAGGCGTCTTTCGCCGGCAGGCCGGCGCGACGTAGAGGGACGAACCATGCGCTCGACATCATCCCTATCGGCCCTGTGGCTGCTCGCGCTCGCCGGATGCGGCGCAGAGGAAGCCGCGCCCGCGCAAACAATCGAAGAGCGCGGTCTGTCGGCGTTCAGGGCCTGCGCCGTCTGTCACGCCCGCACCGACCCCGCCGATCCGGAGACGCCGCGCCTCATCGGGCCAAGCCTTTTCGGCGTTGTCGGGGCGCCGTCGGCGCGATTTGCTGATTATGATTATTCGCCGGCGATGCGCCGCGCGAATCTCGTCTGGGACGAAGCGACGCTCGACGCTTACATCGAGCATCCGAGCGCGGTCGTGCCCGGATCGCGCATGAGCTATCCGGGCGAGACGGACGCCGATACGCGAGCGGCGATCATCGCCTATCTGAAGACGCTGCGTTAGGGCCGCGTTCGCGGGAACGCCGACGATCCCTCGCGCCACCGCCGCGACGCCAATAGGTCAAAGATTGACGAACAGCTGGAAGAACACGTTGTGGTTCATCTGGTCGTCGGGCCCTGCAAGATTGAGGATGTTGTTCAGGTACCCGCCTTCGAAACGCGCCCGTTTCGAAAGATGAAAAGCGCCGCCGACGAAAAGGCGGTTCTGGTCGAAGCCTGAGCGCTGGCCCCAGTCGGCGTCATTGACGTTGACGAACAGCTCGTCGGCGACCAGCGCCGAGAAGGGCGTCCCTTCGAAGCGCTTCTCCCAACGTGCGAACTGGCGGAGGCGATAGCCGGTGTCGTCGCCGGTTCCCCGGAAACGCTGCTCAAGCCGCGTGCGCCCGGTGAGACGCCCGCCGAGAACGGTGGTGACCGGATAAGTCACCTGTTGCCACAAGCGATCTTCTTCGACATCGGGGGCGCTGCCGGACCGCGACACGATGCGCGCATAGCCGGCCCAGACGTCGAGCTTGTCCGAAACCCGCCATCCGACGCCGGGGCGCAGGATCGACACGCCAAGGCGACCTGCGTCATCGCGGAAGCGCGCATGACCGTCAAACCACAACAGAAGCCGCGAGTCGTCGGACGGCTTCGCGGTCAGGAACACGGCGGACCACGCTTGAAAATCGCTATCATCCTGCGCCTGCGCCGAAGACGCAACCGCAAAGAAAGCAGAGACGAGCACGGCGACGCCGTTCAGATATTGCATGACAACCAGCGATGCCCTTTGTGGCGCAACAGATAATCCGGAACTAATGAAGTCGACGCGGCCTTCGTCAAGGTCGTAACGGACGGCCGCGCGATGCGCATGTCCTCAAGCGTTCACGCGGCCCGGATCGACTGCTTCGCCCTTGGCGCGCGCTTCGGCGAGGCGCGCGCCTTCCTGCGCGGTGAAGCCGTAGAGCGCTTCAGGGTTCTGCGCGCGCAAGGTGAGCGCCATCAGCTCCATGCCTTCGGCGACGGGAATGTCGCGCGCGCCGGAGGCGATGCCGTCGAGGATGATTTCCGCCGCGCGATTGGGCTCCATGCCGTTTTCGATGTTGACGTCGTTCTTGCCGCGCCGCGTGCCGTCGCCGGTCAGCGAGTTGACGGAGACGCCGGTCTTGACCGAACCCGGCAGGATGACATGCACGCTGATCCCGTAGGCGATCTCGACCTCGGCGCGCAGCGCCTCGAAATAGCCGACGACCGCGTGCTTGGCCGCGCAATAGCCGGTGCGGATCGGCGCGCCGACCTTGCCGGCGACGGAGGAGACGACCGCGATTGCGCCGGACTTCTTTTCAACCATTCCGGGCAAGACGAGCTGCGTCAGCCTCAATGGCGCGAAGAAATCAACCTCCATCAGCGTGCGATAGACGTCGAACGTCGTATCAAGCGCGAGGCTGCGCTGGCTGACGCCGGCGTTGTTGATGAGAAGGTCGACGCCGCCTTTCCACGCTTGCGCCTTCGCAACGACAGCGGGCAAAGCCTCGTAGTCCGTCGCCTCGAACGGCAGCACCAGCGTCTCCGCGTCGAGCGACTTGGCGACGCGCTGAAGCGCCTCGACACGCCGTCCCGACAATATCAGTCGTGCGCCGCGTTCGGCGAGCCCCTTCGCCAGCGCCTCGCCGATGCCGGAAGACGCGCCGGTGACCCAGACGGTCTTGTTTCTGAATTCCACCGGCGCCTCCGAGGTCAGATGGACCGCGCGATCAACAGCTTCATGATTTCGTTCGTGCCGCCGTAAATCCTTTGTACGCGCGCGTCGGCGTACATGCGGCTGATCGGATATTCGTCCATGTAGCCGTAGCCGCCGAAGAGCTGCAGGCACTCGTCGATGATTTCGTTTTCAAGATCGGTCAGCAGCATCTTTCCCATTGAGGCGGTCGCCGCGTCGAGCTTTTTCTCGAGGAGGAGCCCGGTGCAGTGATCGACGAAGACTTTCGCCATCGTCGCCTTCGCCTTGCACTCGGCGAGCTTGAACTGGGTGTTCTGGAAGTTGAAGATCGGGCGGCCGAAAGCCTGGCGCTCTTTGGTGTAGGCTATCGTCAGCTCCAGCGCGCGTTCGATTGCGGCGATCGCGATGCAGGCGATCTGGTGGCGCTCCTGCGGCAACTGCTCCATCAGCTGGAAGAAGCCCATGCCTTCATCGGTACCGAGAAGATTATCGCGCGGAATGCGCACTTCGTCGAAGAACAGCTCAGAGGTGTCCTGCGCCTTGTTGCCCATCTTCTTGAGATTGCGCCCGCGACGGAAGCCTTCGACTTCATCCGTCTCGACGACCATCAGCGAAACGCCCTTCGCCTTTTCGCTCGGGTCGGTCTTGGCGACGACGATGATGAGGTTCGCCGTCTGCCCGTTGGTGATGAAGGTCTTCGAGCCGTTGACGACATACTGGTTGCCGTCTTTCAGCGCCGTCGTCCGCACCGCCTGCAGGTCGGATCCGGTGCCGGGCTCCGTCATCGCGATCGCGCCGATCAGCTCGCCGGACGCCATGCGCGGCAGCCAGCGCTTCTTCTGCTCGTCGGTGCCGTAGTGAAGGATGTAAGGCGCGACGATGCAGTTGTGGAGGCCCATGCCGAAGCCCTCGACGCCGGCTTTCACCTGCTGCTCGATGAGGATCTGCTCATGCGCGAAACTGCCCCCGGCGCCGCCCCATTCCTCCGGCATCGAGGCGCAGAGGAACCCCGCCTGCCCGGCTTTCTCCCACGCCCAGCGGTCGACCTTTCCCTGCTCGCGCCATTTCTCGACATGGGGGGCGAGCTCGCGGCTGAAAAACTTTCCCGCCTCTTCCTCGAACAGGAAAAGATCGTCGGACTTCCAGGCGGGGGTGGCGGTCTGAAGGGCGGACATGAAAGGCTCCGTCGGTGCGGGTTTGGGCGAGAGAACGGGTTTCGATTATCCCCGCGGCCGCGCGTCCCGCAATCGCGTCACGCAGTTCGAAAACGCCGCGGATGGAGGACCATCCGCGGCGCTTCAATATTCGCCTGTTTTCTGACCGGGATCGCCGACTAAATGCCCGAAATCAACGCCGGCACATAGGTTGATGCGATCACGATCAGAAACACGGCGCCGGTCAGGTAAAGAAGACCCTTGGCCGCCTCGCTGGCCCCCAGTTGGCGAAGCAACCCAATGACAGCGACCAGGAGAAGCCCGAGGCTCACCAAGCCGACCGTCGCTGCGATCGATACCATGTCAGTTTGCGCCCTTTTTCCAACCACCCGGGGACCGAGAAAACCACGGTCCCCACCCCGAAGCGATCAGCCCCCTCGCTTCGATAGGTTATATAATTACAATTCGAATCATCCTGAGTCGAGGGCCTTCTGACAGGATCGTAAGTTTTTTTAACGGCGCGCGGCCGGCGGTTTCAGCCGCCGTATCAGGCTTGAGGTGTCGTTGCGCCCGCCGCCCATCGCCTGAATTTCCGCGTAAAACTGGTCAACGAGGGCGGTCACCGGCAATTGCGCGCCGTTCTTGCGCGCCTCGCCGAGCGCGATCCGCAGATCCTTGCGCATCCAGTCGACGGCGAAGCCGAAATCGAACGCTCCCTCGGCCATGGTCTTGGCGCGGTTCTCCATCTGCCAGGAGCGGGCGGCGCCGCCCGAAACCGCCTCCAGCACGCGGTCGATATCGAGCCCTGCGGTCCTCGCGAAGTGCACCCCCTCGGCGAGGCCCTGGAGCAGCCCCGCGATGCAGATCTGGTTGACCGCCTTGGCGAGCTGGCCATGGCCAGAGGGACCGACATGGACGATCCGCGCCGAATAGGCGTCGAGCACGCTGCGCGCGCGCTCGACCGCCGCCGCCTCGCCCCCGCACATGATGGACAGCTTGCCGGCCTTCGCCCCCGCCTCGCCGCCCGAAACCGGCGCGTCAATGAAGCTCGCGCCTTTTTCCGAAAAGTCCGCCGACAGGCGCCGGGCGAGATCAGGGCTCGCCGTCGAGTGGTCGATGATGAGAGCGCCCTTCGACACGACCGGCAGGACCTCGCCGAGCACCATCGCAATATCCGGATCGTCGCCAAGGCAGGTGATGACGGCGCCGGCGTCCTTCGCCGCATCCGCCGGCGACTTTGCGCGCCGCGCCTTGTGGGCGCCGGCGAAGGCGTCGGCCTTGGCGCCCGTGCGGTTCCAGACGGCGAGATCAAGCCCGCGCGCGGCGAGGTGGCCCGCCATCGGCGCGCCCATCACGCCAAGTCCGAGAAACGAAACTTTCATCACGCCCCCTCACGCCCGTCCGTAGACGGACCTTTGGCGTAACGGCTTGCGAAATACATCAGCGCCGCGCCGTCGCTGGACGCGAACTGGACGACCTCGCCGACGAGAATGACATGATCGCCCGACCGATGCCGGTCGACGACGCGGCAGTCGAACCCGGCGAGCCGCTCGGCGAGCACCGGCGCGCCGGTGAGCCACAGCTCATATTCATGCGGCTGGAGCGGCTCCGGGCTGTGGCGCGCGAACCTTTCCGACATCGCCTGCTGGCGATCGTTCAGGATGCTGACCGAATAGGCCGGCGCGCCGATGAAGTCCTTGAAGGACGAAGCCTTCATTTCAAGGCACCAGAGGACGAGCGGCGGCTCCAGCGAGACCGATGCGAAGGAATTGACAGTGATCGCCGTATAGCCGCCGCGCGCGTTGGCGCATGCGGCGACGGCGACGCCGGTCGCAAATCGCCCGAAGGCGTTTTTCAAAGGCCGGTAGGGGTCGGTCATCACGCGGTCCGCAAAGGGCGCGGGAACGCGCGCCGGGTCGCCGGGCCCTAGCATCAATCCGGAAAGCGAGGAAGCGGCCTCGGCCGTGCGGACGGACGCCGCCCTGTCGACGACATGACTGGAGTTTTCGCCCTTGAACACGATCAGGCGATCGACGCGCGAAACCTGAATTCAGCGCGCGACGCCGACAGCAGCGCAGCGTCATTCTGGATCGACCCGATTGCCGGGGCGGTAAGCTCCCGCTAAGAATCGGCGGTCAGGATGGTTCGATGCGCAAGGAAGACGTCACCCGCCAGCTCGGCCTTGAAGGGGGCGAGTATTACGTGACCGCCCCTTCGCCCTGCCCCTATCTTGAGGGACAGGTGGAGCGGAAGGTGTTCGCCTATCTCGGCGGCCCGCAGGCGCCGACGATCAATTCCATGCTCTCGCGCCGGGGTTTTCGGCGCTCGCAGAACATCATCTATCGCCCTGCCTGCGACGCCTGCTCGGCCTGCACGCCCGTCCGCATCATCGTCGATGAATTCGAGATGACGCGGGCGCGGCGCCGGACGCTGCGCCGCAACGCCGACCTGGCGCGCCACATTCGCGCCCCGAAGGCGACGTCGGACCAGTTCTCAGTGCTTCGCGGCTATCTCGACGCGCGCCATCCGGACGGCGGCATGGCCGAAATGACCGTGCTCGATTACGCATCGATGGTCGAAGAGACCGCCGTCGATACGGCGATGATCGAGTACCGGCGCCGCGACGCCACGGGACGCGAAACCCTGCTCGCCTGCGCGCTCTCCGACCGCCTCGCCGACGGCCTGTCGATGGTCTACTCCTTCTTCGAGCCGGAAGAGGAGCCGCGCAGCCTCGGGGCGTTCATGATCCTCGATCACATTGCGCTCGCCCGGGACCTCGGGCTTCCTTACGTCTATCTCGGCTATTGGGTCCAAGGCTCGCCGAAGATGGATTACAAGCGCACCTATCAGCCGCTGGAGCATCTGACGCCGGGCGGCTGGGCGCGCCTCGAGGGTTAGCCTTTTCATTCACACCGGCGCAGGCCATTCTGCCCACCCATAACAGGGACGGGCGGAACCGCTTGATCAATCGACGAAATCTGCTCGCAGCCGGGACTGCGGGCCTGGCGGCCGGCTGCGACTGCAGCGCGCCGGAAGGGCTTCCGGCCGCCGCCGGCGCGATCCGCGAGCGCGAGCTGCGCATGGTGACGACCTGGCCGAAGGATTTTCCCGGCCTCGGCACCGCGGCCGAGCGCGTCGGACGGTTCATTACGGAGCTTTCGGGCGGCGCCATCCGTGTACGGATCTTCTCCGCCGGAGAGCTTGTCGGCGCGTTCGACAGTTTCGACGCCGTCTCCAACGGATCCGCCGACCTCTATCACGGCGCGGAGTATTACTGGGCCGGCAAATCCAAGGCCTATCCCTTCTTCACCGCCGTGCCCTTCGGGATGACGGCGTCTGAAATCATCGGCTGGACCGAATTCGGCGGGGGGCAGGCGCTGTGGGACGAGTTGTCGGCGAAGTTCAACATCAAGCCCTTCACCGCGGCGAACACCGGCCATCAGCTCGGGGGCTGGTTCAAGAAGCCGATCGACTCCCTCAACGACCTTAACGGCCTCAAAGTGCGCATGCCGGGCCTCGGCGGGGAGGTGCTGCGCCGCCTCGGCGCCTCGCCTGTCACCATCCCGGGCGGCGAAATATTCGCAGGGCTTCAGTCCGGCCTGATCGACGGCGCCGAATGGGTGGGCCCGTGGAACGATCTCGCCTTCGGCTTCTATCGTGAGGCGAAATACTATTACTGGCCGGGATTTCAGGAGCCGGGCGCGCAATGCGCCGCAGGCGTCAACCTCGATGTCTGGAACGGCATGACGCCGCAGGAGCAGGCGATCATCGCCAGCGCATGCCACCGCGCGAATTATCTCTGCCTCGCCGAGTTCACGCATTACAACGGCGTCGCCCTCGAACAGCTTGTGAAGGAACACGGCGTCGAGGTGCGGAAATTTCCCGACGAGGTGCTGGCGGCGATCGCGCGCGAGTCGAAAACGGCGCTTGAGGAGGCGGCGGCGAGCGATGACATCACGCGGCGCGTTTTTGAGAGCTACCGCGCGGAGCTCAACCGCGTGAAGGAATGGAGCCGGATTTCCGACGAAGCGTTCCTCGCCGCGCGCCGTCAGGTTTTTTCACTCTAGCCATGCAGGGCGCAGCGATCAGTCCGGTCTTCTGGAGCGCCTTTGGGCTGCTCTACGCGCTCTCGCTCCTGCCGCTGACCGCGTTTGCGCGCGGTCGGGCGCTGTCGGCGCTGGTCTTTGTCGCTTTCGCCGCCGGCGTTGTCGCCGCCGCGATCCTGTTCGCGCGCCTCGCCGTCGATATCGAACCGCCGCCGCTGTCGGGAAATAGTCTCCTGTTGTTCGCGGCTCCTATCGCCGCCCTCGGCGCCGCCATGGCCCTTTGGGGGAGCGCGGCGCTGCTCGAGAAAGGGGCGCCGCTGATTGAAGGCTTCGTCCGCGGGGTCGGGCGACTGTCGATCGCGCTCGTCCTCGCAATGGCGGCGATCCAGTTTTCGGCGGTCATCCTGCGCTATGTTTTCGGCGTCAACCTTATCGCCGTGCAGGAGAGCGTCACCTACCTTCACGGCGCCGTCTTTCTGCTCGCTGGCGGATACGCCCTTCTCACCGACGATCACGTGCGCGTCGACATCTTTTATCGCGACGCCGGCCCGCGGAAAAAAGCGATCGTCGATCTCGCGGGCTTCTATTTGCTGCTGGCGCCGTTCTGCTTCGTCGCGCTGTGGGCGGCCGTTCCTTACGTCGCCAATTCCTGGGCGGTGCGCGAGGGCTCGGTCGAGCAGTCGGGGATCAAGGGCGTCTATCTCCTGAAGACCCTCATTCCCATCTACCTGACATTGCTCGTGCTCGCAGGATTTGTGACGGCGACACGCGCCGCCGCGATCCTCAGGAAGAGCGGATAGGCGATGGAAGGCTTCTGCCTTTGCGCCGCGGCGCCCTGGCTCGATGTCGCGATGATCGCGACGCTCTGCATTCTTATTCTTGCGGGCTATCCGGTTGCGTTCAGCCTCGCGGGGACCGCGCTTTTCTTCGCCTTCATCGGCCTTTCCATGGGCGTCTTCGACGTCGGCTATCTGAGGCCCCTGCCGCAGCGCATTTTCGGCGCCGTCACCAACCAGACGCTGATCGCCATTCCGATGTTCGTCCTGATGGGCGTCATTCTCGAAAAGGCGAAAATCGCCGAAGACCTTCTCGACTCGATGGCGAAGCTCTTCGGCTCCCTGCGCGGCGGCCTCGGCCTTTCGGTGACGATCGTCGGCGCGCTCCTCGCCGCCTCCACCGGCATCGTCGGCGCCACCGTCGTCACCATGGGATTGCTCAGCCTGCCGACGATGCTGAAGCGCGGCTATGATCCTGCTTTCGCGGCCGGGTCGATCGCCGCGGCGGGAACGCTCGGCCAGATCATCCCCCCTTCTATCGTCCTCATCCTCCTCGGCGACGTCATCTCCAACGCCTATCAGAAGGCGCAGCTGGAGGCGGGCGTCTTTGCGCCGAAGGCGATCTCGGTCGGCGACCTCTTCGCAGGCGCGCTGCTGCCCGGGCTGATGCTTGTCGGGCTCTATCTCATTTATCAGACGCTCGTGGCGCTGTTCGACGGCGAACGCGCGCCGGCGATCCCCGCCGCCGAGCTCGGCACGCGAAAGGAGATCCGGGCCGCCGCGCTGAAGGCGTTGCCGGCGCCGCTCCTCCTCATCATCGCCGTGCTCGGCTCCATCCTCGCCGGCGTCGCCACCCCGACAGAGGCGGCGAGCGTCGGCGCCGTCGGCGCGCTCCTCATCGCCGGCGCGCGCTTCGCCCCGGCGAAGAGCCTGCTCGCAGGGCGCGGCGCCATCTTCGCCTCCGCACTATCGATTATCGCGCTCCTCACGCTGACCGCCTTTGTCGACCTGCGCGTCGGACGAACCAACGCAAGCGCCTTTGAGCAAGTCGCGATGGCGGCCGCGGCGGCGCTTTGCGTGCTGCTGCCCTGGGGCGTTCTCGTCAGCGGCCGCCATCTCATCAAGCAGCGCGCGCTCGCCGCCATCGCCGACCAGACGGCGCGCGTCACGACGATGGTGTTCACGATCCTTATCGGCGCGGCGATGTTCTCCCTCGTCTTCCGCGGCCTCGGCGGCGATGACGCCGTCCACCGCGCGCTCGCGGCTCTGCCGGGCGGCGTCGTCGGCGCAATGATCGGGGTGATGCTCGTGATGTTCGTTCTGGGCTTCTTCCTCGACTTCATCGAGATCACCCTCGTCGTCGTGCCGCTTGTCGCGCCGGCGCTGTTGAAGATGGGCGTCGACCCGATCTGGCTCGGCGTGATGATGGCGGTGAACCTGCAGACGTCTTTCCTGACGCCGCCCTTCGGCTTCGCGCTTTTCTATCTGCGCGGCGTCGCCCCGCCCGGCGTCAGGACGATCGACATCTATCGCGGCGCCGTCCCGTTCATCGCGATTCAGATTCTGGCGCTGGTGATCCTGGCGCTGGTCCCCTCGCTCGCGACCTGGCTGCCGGGCGCGATTTACGATTGACCGCCCGCGTAATTCTGAAGCGCCGCAATCCGCTTCTCGATCGAGGGATGGGTCACGAATAATCCGGCGAAATCCGACTTGTTGTCGAGCATCATCTGCCGGACTTCCGCCGGGGCGTCCACCTGGGAATCGCCCGATATCTTTTGCAGCGCCGAGATCATCGCGTCGGGGTCGCGCGTTAAGTCCACCGCGCCGGCGTCGGCGAGATATTCGCGCTTCTGCGACAGGGCGAAGCGGATGACCATGGCGAGAAGATAGGCGATGACGATGAGCGCGATCGCGATGAGGATCAGGATGCCGCCGCCGCGGCTGTCGCCTTTCCTGCCCGAGGAATGCCCGCCGACCCGCACGCCCGTCCGGAAGATGTTGCGGAAAATGAGTTCGCCGAAGAACGAAAAGATGCCGACGAAGATGACTGCGATGATGAGCAGGCGCACGTCGCGGTTACGGATATGCGTCAGTTCATGCGCCATCACCGCTTCGATTTCACGCTTGTCGAGATGATCGATGAGGCCGCGCGTCAGCGTGATGGCGTAGGTCTTTTCGCTTATGCCGCTCGCGAAGGCGTTCATGGCCGGCGTATCGATAATCGACAGCTTCGGCATCGGCGCGCCGCGTGAGATGCAAAGGTTTTCGAGGAGATTATAGAGATCCGGGGCCTCAGCGCGGGTCACCGGCTTCGCTCCTGTCGACATGTTGATGAGCGCCTGATGGGCGCCCCACGCGATCACGAACCAGACGCCCGCGCCGAGAAAGGCGAAGGGCCAGATGCGCAGAAGCTGGTCGAGCGCCAGGCGCAGACCCTCCTCAACGTTTGAAAACTCGGCGGTGATCGCGACATAGCCGACGCACAGCCCATACATCAGGACGAGAAGCAGCAACGGAAATCCGGCGAGCAGAACGACGGATTTCAGGTTGTTGTTCCAGATGTGCGTCTGCAGCCCGTATGCGCCCATGGCTCAGCCGTCCGCCAGCGCGAAGTCGACGCCGGCGGCCGCGTGCAGCGCCGTCGTGTCGAAGACGGGGATCGCGCAATCGTTCTGTGTGAGGATCATCGGCAGTTCCGTGCAGCCCAGTATGACGCCGTCGGCCCCGTCATTCGCGCGAATGGCGTCGAGGAGCCGCCAGCGCGACGTCTCCGTCACGACGCCGAGGCAGAGCTCCTCGAGAATGATACGCTCGATTTCATCCTGCTCTCCAGCCGCGGGCGTCAGGATTTCACCCTCGAAGCGGCGCAGGAGCGCGGAGCGATAGAAAGGCCCCGCCATCACCGGCGGCGTGCCGAGCAGAAGGGGACGGCGGACGCCCCTCGCCGACATCGCCCCGGCGAGCGCATCCAAGAGATGAATGAGCGGCGCGCCGGTCGCCTCCGCGAGAGCGTCGGCCGCGACATGCGTCGTGTTCGAGGTGATCATCAGCGCCTCGGCGCCCGCCCGCACGAGCGAGCGTCCCGCCTTCACGACTTCCTCTGTAAAGGCTGGCCATGCGCCGGCGCGGTAATGCGCAATCATCACCCCGTAGTCGAGATGGGCGAGCAGGAAAGCCGCGGAATGCTCGCCGCCGAGCCGCGCACGGACGCCGGCGTTCAGGTGGCGGATGTAAAGGAGCGTCGATTCCGGGCTGACGCCGCCGATGAGGCCGAGCGTTCGCACCACCGGCGCCTTTGCTAGAATTTGACGTTCGGCGCCGCTTCAACCGCAGCGCGCGAGCCTTCGGGC
Organism: uncultured Caulobacterales bacterium; assembly: GCA_964529675.1. Lineage (GTDB taxonomy): Bacteria > Pseudomonadota > Alphaproteobacteria > Caulobacterales > Parvularculaceae > Amphiplicatus. The sequence goes on along the minus strand of CAZGXT010000026.1, from coordinate 8,094 downwards.
AATTCGAAGAATTCGCGCTGCCTGAAGCCGCCCATCGGCGCCACGAAATTGCCGGGGATCTGCTGGATCGCCGTGTTGTATTCCTGAATGGCGTTGTTGAAGAAGCGGCGCGCGGCGGCGATCTTGTTTTCAACGTCGGCGAGCTCGCGCTGCAGCTCGAGGAAATTCGTGTTCGCCTTGAGATCGGGATAGGCCTCAGCAAGCGCAAAGAGCTTGCCAAGGGCCGCGTTGAGCATCCCTTCCGCCTGCGCCTGCGCGGCAGGGCCGTGAGCGGCGGACGCGGCGTTCCGCGCCTGAATGACGGCGTCAAGGGTGCCGCGCTCGTGGCTCGCATAGCCTTTCACCGTTTCGACGAGGTTCGGAATGAGGTCGTGGCGCTGGCGCAACTGCACGTCGATGTCGGCGAAGGCCTGGTCGCCGCGCTGGTTGAGGCCGACGATGCGATTGTAGATGCCGATGACGATGAAAACGATGACGACGGCGATGATCAGGAAAATCAATAGGCCTGACATGGGGTCTCCCTCCGCGAGGACGCCGCCGGGGCCACTCGCCCGCGCGCGCCAAAGCGTCTAATTAGGCGGCGTCGCCCGGCGCTTCAATGCCGGCGGAGGGCAGGCGCCATGGATGTCGAGATCATCGCCGAGGGTCTTCAGTTCCCGGAAGGTCCGGTCGCCATGCCGGACGGCTCCGTGATCCTCGTCGAAATCAAGCGGCAGACGCTGACGCGCGTCAGGCCGGACGGGCGGCGCGAGACGATCGCTGAAATTCCGGGCGGTCCGAACGGCGCGGCGCTCGGGCCGGACGGGCGCGTTTACGTCTGCAACAATGGCGGCTTTGAATGGCGCGAGATCATGGGCCAGACGATCGCCGGAGATGCGTCCGCGGATTATCGCGGCGGATCGATCCTCGCCGTCGACCTGAAGTCCGGGAAGGCCGAAACGCTTTACACGGAGGTTGGAGGCCATCGCCTGAAAGGGCCGAACGACATCGTCTTCGACCGCTCCGGCGGTTTCTGGTTCACCGATCTCGGAAAGTCCTATCGCCGCCACCGCGATCATGGCGGCCTCTATTACGCAAAGGCGGACGGCTCAAGGATCGTCGAGGCGGCCTATCCTCTGTTCTCGCCGAACGGCGTCGGCCTCTCGCCGGACGAAAAGACCGTCTATGTCGCCGACACTTTCACGGCGCGGCTCTATGCGTTCGACCTTTCGGCGCCCGGAGAAATCGCGCCCTCCCCGCTGCCGCTGCCCGGCCGCGTCGTCGGGTCCGTTCCCGGCATGCAGTTCTTCGACAGCCTGGCGGTTGAGGAAAACGGGCGCGTCTGCGTCGCGACGCTGCTCAACGGCGGCGTCACCATTTTCGTGGAAGACGGCGCCTTCGAGCACGTGCCGATGCCGGATCTCTTCCCCACCAATCTCTGCTTCGGCGGCAAGGACCGGCGCGACGCCTATGTCACGCTTTCCGGCACGGGCCGCCTCGGCAAGGTGCGCTGGCCTCGCGCCGGCCTCGCCCTCAATTTTTCCTCCTACTGATGAAAGGACGCACCATGCGCCGCCGTCTCCTTGTCGCCGCCCTCGCGCTGCTGGCCGCGGGCTGCGCCAGCGCCGTCTATGACTCACTCGATCGGCGCGGCATCGACGCCAGGACCATTCTTGCCGACCGCGTCTCGGACGCGCGCAACGACGCGGTCTCCGCCGCCGGAAAGATTGAGGCGGCCGGCGCCGCGCTCAGCGCTGCAAAAAGCCTCGACGGCCCCGACCTCGCCCGCCAGCTGAGCGCCGCCCTCGGCGCCGCTCAGGACGCCGCCGCCGCCTCGCAAGATCTTCGCCTGTCGACCGGCGCCGCCGGGTCGAGCGGCGCGCGGTACTTCGAGACCTTGGAGCAGGAGATCGGCCTTCTTGAAACCGGCGCCGAGCGCGACGCGGCGGCTGGCCGCCTGCAGGCGCAGGCGGACGCGCACAGAAAGCTCGGCCTGGCGCTCAATGCCGCGATCCTGAGGCTCTCTCCGGCTCTGGCCCTCCTCAACGAGGAAGTGGCGACCCTGCGCAAGAGCCCGACGAGCGGCGTCGCCGCAAGATCACGCGCCGGCCGCATCGACGCGGCGGCGGCAGCCTCCGGCGAGGCCGCGGCGGCGCTGCGCGACGCGGCGGCGGAGGGGGACCGTTTTCTCGCCGCGCTGAACGCCGCGCCCTGACCTATTGAATAGCGGGGTTCTGCGCCCACATCGCGTTTCGCCCCGCAATCCGGAGACATCTGATGTTTGACGCCCGCAGGATCCTCGCCGACCTCCAGCACCAGGCCGACCTCGCCGCACGCCAGATCGAAGACAGCGGCGCCGTCGACAAAGCGAAGAAAGCAGCGGGCGATCTGCGCGAACGCCTGAAGACCGACCCCCAGACGCAGGCGATCGCCGCCGGCGCGGGCGGCCTGCTCCTTCTCGGCTTGCTGGGATCGAAAGGCGGGCGGCGCATGATGGGAAACATCGCGGAGACCGGCGCCGTCGCGGCGCTCGGCGCGCTCGCCTACAAGACCTGGATGGAGCGCCACGGCCGCAAGGTCGATGACAAGACGATTGTCCGCGACGCGCAGGCCTCCGGCTTCCCGATCGACCCCGCGTCCGATCCTGAATTCGCGCTCGCCGTGGTGCGCACGATGCTGGCGGCGGCCTACGCCGACGGCGTGATCGACGCGCATGAGCAGCGCATCATCGACGGCGCGAAAGCCAAGGCCCAGATCACCGAGGACGAGCGCCGCATGCTCGCCGGTGAAATGCCGGAGGAGGAAACGCTGCGCCTGATCGCAAGCGCGGCGAAGACGCCGCACCACGCGTCGGAACTTTACGCCGCGGCCGTGATTTCGGCGGGCGAGCTTAACGATCGGGAGTCCGCGTTCCTGAAGAAGCTTGGCGAGCGTCTCGGGTTGACGCCTGAAGAGGCCAGCGCGCTCCGCGCCGGCGCCCTTGAGTGACGGGCTGGCGCCTGCCATGGGACGCCGCGTGCCTATGCGGCGGCGTGAAAATGCGCATAACGACGCCGCCGGCGATGTCGGCGGCGTGCCATTGCCGGGACTGTCAGAAGCTGACAAGCGGCGCCTATTCCCTGACGCTGATGATCCCGGCGGCTGGGTTTGACGTCGTCAGCGGCGCGCCCGTCATCGGCGGGCTCCACCGGCCGGAGTTGCGGCATCATTTCTGCCCGCACTGCCATAACTGGCTGTTCACAAAAGGCGACATGCTGCCGGGCTTCGTGAACTTTCGTCCGGCGATGCTCGCGGATTCATCCTGGGTCATGCCCTATATGGAGACCAAGACCGCCGAACGGTCGCCGGGCGCCGTCTCGGGCGCGAAGATTTCTTATGAACACTGGCCGCCGCCTGAGGATTTCGGACGATTGCTGGAAGGCTTCGCGCACGACGGCGCCAGGCCGACATAGCGCGATCGCCTGACTGTCGCACGCCTTAACCCTAGTCTAGCTAGGGAAGCCGCCTATGCCGACCGTCAACATATTCAAGGCGAAGACCGAACTTTCGCGCCCCGTTGAGGCGGTCGAGAGCGGCGCGGAGAAGGAAATCATCATCGCCCGCAACGGCAAGCCCGCGGCGCGCCTCGTTCCGGTCGCGAAAGTCGACGTCAGCAAGCGGATCGGGATCGCGAAGGGAAAGTTCATCGCGCCGGACCCCGACCCCGAACTCGACGCCGAGAATGCGGCGTTGTTTTACGGCGAACAGCCGCCGAAGCGCCGGCGCAAACGTTGAGGCTGATTCTCGACACCAATGTCGCGCTCTGGACGATCACCGACAGCCCCAAGCTATCGAAGCCAGTCCGGGCTCTTATACTTGATCCTTATAACGAGGTCGTCGCCAGCGTCGTCTCAACCTGGGAAATCGCGATCAAGCGCGCGCGGCGCGGCGAACGCAAGATGCCGGTGACAGCGCCGGAAGCCGAAGCGAGTTTCGAAAAGTCCGGCTACGCCTTGCTGTCGATCAACGCCAGACACGCCGCCGCCGTCGAGACCTTGCCGGAAATCCATCTTGACCCGTTCGACCGATCGCTCGTCGCGCAAGCGATCACCGAAACGCTGCGCATCGTGACGACCGACAAGATTCTCGCCCGGTACGACCCGTCGATCATTCTGACATGACGGCGGCGAACGCCCTCAATCCTCGCGGATCATGCCGCGGACGAGATCGGCGAGGCCGACCTGGCGATAGCGACGCAGTTGCTCCGCGAGCAAGATCGCGCGCAGCATTTCCTCGGACTCGGCGAGGTCGTAATTGACGATCACATATTCATATTCCGCCCAGTGCGAGATCTCTGCGTCGGCTTTCGCCATTCGCGCCTGCACGACGTCTTCCGGGTCCTGATTGCGCGCCCTGAGGCGCCGTTCCAATTCCTCGCGGCTCGGCGGCAGGATGAACACCTTCACGACATCGCCGCGCGCGCGGCTGTCAAGCTGCTGGGCGCCCTGCCAGTCGATGTCGAAGAGATAGTCGACGCCTTCGTCAAGATCGTGAAAAACCTTCGCGCGCGGCGTCCCGTAATAATTGCCGAAGACTTTCGCCGATTCGAGGAACTCGCCGGCTTCCTGCATGCGCAGGAATTCCTTCTCCGAAACGAAGTGGTAGTCGACGCCGTCGAGCTCCCCCGGCCTCGGGGCGCGCGTCGTCGCCGAAATCGAGAGGCGCAGTTTCGGATCGAACTTCAATAGCCGGTCGGCGAGCGTCGTCTTGCCCGCGCCCGACGGGCTCGACAGCACGAACATCAGGCCGCGCCGTTTCACTTTTTCTGCGCTCACCGTCATGTCATTCCACGTTCTGCACTTGCTCGCGCATGCGATCGACGGCGGTTTTGAGGTCAAGGCCGATCCGCTTGAGGCCCATATCCTGCGCTTTTGAGCACAGCGTGTTTGCTTCGCGGTTAAGCTCCTGCGTCAGGAAGTCGAGCTGGCGCCCCATCGCGCCGCCCTTGGCGATCATCGCGCGCGCCGCTTCGATGTGCGCGGCGAGGCGGTCGAGTTCTTCCCGCACGTCGGCCTTCACCGCGAGCGCGGCGGCCTCCTGCGCCATCCGTTCCTCGGAGAGGGCGCCCGCCAGGAGATCGGCGAGCTGCGCGGCGAAACGGTCGCGCGTCGCCGCCGTCGCCGACGCCGCAGCGCTGCGGGCCGCCGCCGAGAGCGCCGCGATCTCGTCAAGAAGGTCGGTGATCATGCGCGCCAGCGCTTCGCCTTCCTTGCGGCGAGAACGGACCAGCTGCTCCGCGGTGTCCGAAAAACTCTTTGCAAGAGCGCCCGCCAGGGCGACGCGCTCGTCCTCGTCCTCTAGCGAGGACTGCACCTCGGCGACGCCGCGGATCGCCAGAACGCCCTCCGCCCGCGGAAGATCGCAAGGGATGCGCGCCCGGATCTCTTCAACGAGCGCGATCGCGGAGTCGAGCGCGGCGCGGTTGACGACGAGGCCCCCCTCGACCGCTGCGCCCTTCAACGACAGATAGATGTTGAAAGACCCGCGCGAGAAACGCTCGCCGAGCGCCTTGCGCAAATCCTGCTCGAGAAAATCAAGGCCCGGCGGCAGGCGGAAGCGCGGCTCCAGCCCGCGGCCGTTGACGCTCTTCAGTTCCCAGATCCAGCGTGTTTCGCCCTTGACGCCCTCGCCGCGCGCAAAGCCGGTCATTGAAGAGAGCGTCATTAAGGGGTCAGCCTTCCTGTTGCCGGCGCTCGATCCGGCGCCATTTCACGACATTGCGGTTGTGCTCTTCGAGCGTCGGCGCGAAGACGTGGCCGCCGGTCCCGTCGGCGACGAAGAAAAGATAATCGGAGTCCGCCGGATTGAGCACCGCCTCGATCGAGGCGCGTCCGGGATTGGCGATCGGCGTCGGCGGCAGGCCGGCGATGAGATAGGTGTTGTAAGGCGTCGCTCTTTCGAGTTCGCTTTTTCTAAGGCCGCGCCCTAGCGGCTCGCCGCCGGTCAGTCCGTAGATAATCGTCGGATCCGACTGAAGTCGCATGCCGCGCCGAAGCCGGTTGACGAACACCGCCGCGATCAGCGGCCGCTCGCCGGCGACGCCCGTTTCCTTCTCAACGATCGAAGCGAGAATGACGGCCTCGTCCTTCGTCATGATCGGCAGGTCGTTCGCGCGCTTCTCCCAGAGCTCGTCGACGACGGCCTTTCGCGCCGTCATCATGTCGGCGATAACGCCGTCGCGCGTCTGGCCGCGCGTAAAAGAATAAGTCTCGGGCAGCAGTTCGCCCTCGCCCGGCGTCAAGGTGATGTCGCCTTCGAGAACGTCATGCGCGGCGATGAGCGCAAGGATCTGCTTCGTCGTTTTTCCTTCCGGCGCCGTCAGCCGGTGAAGGATGCTTTTGCCGCGTTCGAGAAGGTCGATGATCTCAACAACGCTCGCGCCCGCAGGGATTTCATACTCGCCGGCTTTCAGCGCCCCAGCCTTGTCGCGCACTCGCACCGCGGCGACGAAGAGCCTGGCGTCGCGCACCGCGCCGGCCTTTTCGAGCGCTGCGGCGATCGCGGCGACCGATGTCCCCGGCGCAAAGAGCACGACGGCGTTTTCAGCGAGCGGGCCAGGGCGCGTCGCCTCGCGCCAGGCGAAATAGCCGCCGGCGCCCACAAAGATCGCCGCAAGCAGCGCAAGGCCCAAAATCGCGGACAGGATCGATTTCACCGCCCCGCCCCTTTCGCCAGACGTCATCCCTCGCCTCCGCCCCGTCGCACCACGAAAATGTTAGCGGTCAACGCGCGCGACGACCAGAGAGGCGTTGGTGCCGCCAAAGCCGAAGGAGTTCGACAGGGCGACGGTCACCGGCTTTTTCACGGCTTTTTTCGGGGCGAGATTGATGCGCGTATCGACCGTCGGATTGTCGAGATTGAGGGTCGGGGGACACACGCCGTCGCGAATCGCCAGGAGCGAGAAGATCGCCTCCACGGCGCCTGCCGCGCCGAGCAGATGCCCGATCGACGATTTCGTCGAGGACATGACAAGCTTCTCAGCGCCCTCGCCGCCGAACAGGCGCTCGACGGCCTTAAGCTCGATTTCGTCGCCGAGCGGCGTCGACGTCCCGTGCGCATTCACATAATCGATGTCGGCCGCCGTCAGCCGCGCCCGGTCGAGCGCCATTTTCATCGCGCGGTAGCCGCCCGATCCGTCTTCCGCCGGCGCGGTGATGTGATAGGCGTCGCCAGATAGTCCGTACCCGATGATTTCGCCGTAGATTTTCGCGCCGCGCGCCTTGGCGCGCTCATATTCTTCAAGAATGAGAACCCCGGCGCCTTCGCCCATCAGGAATCCGTCGCGGTCCCGGTCATAGGGCCGCGAGGCGGCCTTCGGATTGTCGTTGAAATGGGTTGTCAGCGCTTTTGTCGCGCAAAAGCCGGCATAGCCGATAGGGCAGATCGCCGATTCGGCGCCGCCCGCGACCATGACGTCGGCATCACCCCATTGAATGAGGCGCGCCGCGTCGCCGATGGCATGAGCGCCCGTCGCGCAGGCCGTGACGACCGCATGGTTCGGCCCCTTCAGTCCGAACCGGATCGAGACCTGGCCGGAGACGAGATTGATCAGGCTCGAGGTGATGAAGAACGGCGAAACGCGCCGGACGCCCTGCTCATGCAGCACAAGCGTCTGTTTGGCGATGCCGTCGAGCCCGCCGATCCCGGAGCCGATGAGGACGCCGGTGCGCTCCTGTTCTTCGGGCGTGTTGAACTCAAGCCCGGAGTCGGTGACGGCCATTTGCGCGGCGGCGATGCCGAAGACGATAAAGTCCTCGATCCGCCGCTGCTCCTTCGGCGACACCCAGTCGTCAGCGTTGAAGGCGTCGGCCCCCGCTTCGGCGCCGCCGCCATAGCCGTTCGAGCGCGGAACTTCCGCCCCGATCTTGCAGGGCATGTCCGTGACGTCGAACTTTTCGATGCGGCCTGCGCCGGCCTCGCCTGCGACGAGCCGGCGCCAAGTCGCCTCAACGCCCGACGCGAGCGGCGACACCATACCGAGACCGGTGACGACGACTCGTCTCATGCGCGGCGGACTCCCAGGGGCCGGGATCAGCCCTTCTGTTCGGAAATGAACTTGATCGCGTCGCCGACCGT
>CAZGXT010000025.1:0-25742 GCA_964529675.1 uncultured Caulobacterales bacterium | reverse complement strand
CTCAATCCGATGATGGACCGCTATCGCCGCGATGATCATCCCGACACGATCGACTTCCACGCGGCGATGGCGCGAGCGTGCGACCGGCATCACGCCGATTGGCACGCCAAGTACAAGAAATGGTGCGACGAGTATTTCTGGCTTCCGCACCGCAACGAACCGCGCGGCGTCGGCGGCATTTTCTATGACAGGCATGATTCCGGCGACTGGGAGCAGGACTTCGCCTTCACCCAGGATGTAGGCCGGGCGTTTCTTGAGATTTTCCCAACGCTCGTCGCGCGCCGGATGAACGATCCGTGGACGGAAAACGATCGCAAGGAGCAATTGTTCCGACGGGGGCGCTACGCCGAATACAACCTGCTCTACGACCGCGGCACGACCTTCGGCCTCAAGACCGGCGGCAATGTCGAATCGATTTTATCTTCGCTGCCGCCCGTGGCGACGTGGCCCTGACAGCCCGAATTGGGGCGACGGCTCACAAATTTGTGCGGTCCGCCCCCGACTTCCTCAATTGCATCCGCGCGCAGGCGGGCGCATCAGCGGGTCCGGAACAACCTCACTCTGGAGCAAATCATGCGTGCTATCCTATTGTTGACGGTCGCCGCCGCCTTGAGCGCCTGCGGCCAGCAAAAACCGGCGGCGCCGGCGCCGGTCTCCGCGCCTGCCCCCGTCGCCGAAGCGCCGGCGGACCCCGCCCCGGATGCAAGCGCCGTCAGCGAACCGCAGCCGGTCGCCGCCGTCGCCGGCAATGCGCGGATTTTCGTTGACGACGCCGGCGTCGCGATCAACGGCTATGACCCTGTTTCCTATTTCAAGGGCGCGCCGAGCATCGGCGACGCGGCGTTCACGTCAGTCCGCGATGGCGCGATCTATCGTTTCGCCAACGCAGAAAACAAGACGGCGTTCGACGCGGACCCGGCCGCTTTCGAGCCTCAATACGGCGGCTATTGCGCTTATGGCGCGGCCAAAGGCGCCAAGTTCAAGACCGTTCCGGAAACCGGCGTCGTCGTCGACGGGCGGCTCTATTTCAACAAGGACCTCAGCGTTCAGAAACTTTGGAACAAGGATCAGGCGGCGCTCATCGTCGAAGCGAACACCGTTTGGCCGTCGATCATCGACGACGCCCCGAAAGGCTGACATCGGCGTCGTGACGAAAAAAAACGCGCCGCCCTATGAGGGGCGGCGCGTTCCCGTTTCCTCCCGAGGATACGGGCAGTGTCGCGACCGGCTTTTTTGTTGTTACCGGCCGCGCATTCCGGAAAGCCCGGAAATGAGAGTCAAAAGGCCCCCGCCCCCTGCAAGATAGGTTCCCCATTGGACCGCATCGAGACCTTCGTCGCCTCCTAGATTGGTGAGCAGGTAAAAGGCGATCGCGGCGACGACGACGACCCCCGCTATCATGGTGACGGCGCTGGTGAGGCGCCCGACGACCGGAAGAAGCCCGGCGAGCCCGAGGACCGCCGCAATGGCCGACACGAAGACGCCAGCGAAGATCGCCATGCCGCGCCTGCCGCCTTGCGGCGCGCAGTCGCCTGTAATCGAGAAATTCCGGTTCACCCAGCAATCAATCGTGCCGCCGACATAATCCATGCCGGTCACCGTATTTTCCTTGACGATGCCCCCGACCTCAGTCGCTTCGCCGGCGAACATCGGCGCGTAAAGCAGAACTGCGATCACCGCGAGCGGCAATAAAACCCGGATCATTCAAATACCCCGTTTCAGCCCCGAACCGCATTGAAATTAACGATCCAGCAAGCCTAAAGAAAGGTCCCCGCCGCAACAGCGCCGAGCGAATCCGGATGCTGCAACGCAGCAGGAACGCGGCGCTGACACGAGGTGATTGTGAAGACCTTTCGCATGGCGGCGGCGCAGGCCGCGCCGATCCTGTTCGACAAGGCCGCCTCTACCGAAAAAGCCGTAGGGCTCATCGCTGAGGCCGGGCGCGGCGGCGCTGATATTCTGGCGTTCGGCGAGACATGGCTGCCGGGCTATCCCTTCTGGGTTGAGGGCGGCGTCGTCGATCTGACGTGGCGGGCGAGCGCCGAATATCTCGACGCCGCGGTGCTTGTCGGTGGACCGGAGACCGACGCCCTCTGCGCAGCCGCGCGGGATGCGGGCGTCGACGTCGTCATCGGCGTCGCCGAAAAGGATCCGCATACGGAAGGCGCCGTTTACGCCACGGCGCTGACGATCGGGCGTGAGGGCGCGATCCTCGGCCGGCATCGCAAGCTCAAGCCGACGCACGCCGAACGCATCATCTGGGCTGACGGCGACGCCGCCGGGCTGAAAGTCCATCGGCGCGAATACGCGAAAATCAGCGCGCTCAATTGCTGGGAGCATCAGATGATGCTGCCCGGCTATGCGCTGGCGGCGCAGGGAACTCAGGTGCACGCGGCGCTCTGGCCCGGCTGGGAAAAAATTCCGTCCAAGGATGAATATTGCTGGGCGCGCCAGCATCTCCTCTCGCGCGCTTTCGCAAGCCAGGCCGCCGCCTATGTCATTTGCGCGGCGGGCCTGAGGCGCGCCCCGGACATTCCGGATCATTTGAAGCCGCTCGGCGTCTGGGAGCATACGGGCCAGTCGGCGATCATCGATCCGCGCGGCGAAATCATCGCTGGGCCGATCGACGGCGAAGGCATTCTTTATGCGGACGGATCGCTCGACGTGGTGCGCGCGGCCAAAGCGGCCTGCGACATCGCCGGCCATTATGCGCGGCCCGACATTTTTCGGCTGGAGATCGATGACCGCGTTCGTCCTGCTGTGAATTTCCGGTCCGAAGAAAGATAGCCAGGACGAATCCGTCCAATGTCCCAGACCGTCCACCAGACTGAAGCGACAGTCGTCGCCGTCCTCTTGCAGCTCATCGTCATCGTGCTGGCCGCGCGGCTTGCGGGCAATGCGGCCGTCGCCGTCAGGCAGCCGCGCGCGGTCGGCGAGATTGTCGCCGGGCTCCTGCTTGGCCCGTCGCTGTTCGGCGCAATCGCTCCCGGAGTGTCAGGCGCCGTCTTCGCAACCGTGGCGGCAGGGCCGATGACGGTCTTGAGCCAGATCGGCCTGATCCTTCTGATGTTCCAGATCGGCAGCGATTTCGAGTTCGCGCATCTTCGCGGAAAGACGAACCGGCGCGCCGTTGTCCTGGTGACGACGTTCTCCGTTTCCTTCCCGCTGCTCGCGGGCTTCGCAATGGGCGCCGTCAGCGCGCAGCAACTTGCGTCCGGGATAGACCCGCTTTCCTACAGCCTGTTCACGGCGATCGCGCTGGCGATTACGGCGGTGCCGATTCTTGGGCGCATTCTTCGGGAATATCAGATGACGCGAACCCCGACAGGCGTCATCGCGATTTCCGCAGCCGCGGCAAATGACGTCATCGGCTGGATGCTGCTCGCTGCTGTCGCAGCGTTTGCCTCGGCGAGCGCCTCGCTTGCAGCATCGGCGGCGCAAATAGCAGGGCTCGCCGCGCTCGCCGCCGGGTTCTGGTTCGCTGGAAGACCGCTTGCGGATTTTCTGCTCAGAAAATTCCCGCCTGAGGACGGAGATATTCCTCCGGTTCTGATGGCGATCGTTCTCGCTCTCATCTTTGCAGCGGGGATCGCAACGCAAAGGCTCGGCATTTTCACGATTTTCGGCGGGTTCCTGATGGGACTCCTCTTTCATCGCCACGAGGCGTTCGTCGCTGCATGGCGGCGCCAGATCGGCCAGTTCGTGCTTGTTTTCTTCCTGCCGATCTTTTTCACATACACGGGCCTGCGCACAAATGTGCTCGGCCTTGATTCCATGAACGACTGGCTGTGGTGCGCCGGATTTTTCGCTGTCGCGGTCGTTGCGAAAACCCTCCCCGTTTACGTCGCGGGCCGGCTTGCGGGTCTCAGCCCGGAGGACTCCCGGATCATCGGCGTTCTCATGAACACGCGCGCGCTGATGGAGCTTATCGTTCTTAATATAGGCCTTTCGCTTGGCTTCATTCCGGCGAAGGTTTTCACCATGCTCGTCATCATGGCGATTGGAACGACGGTGATGACGGGGCCGCTGCTGCAACTGCTGCTGAAGCGCGCCGGCAGGCCTGTCGCCGCGCTGCTCGACGCGTAGCGCCCGCGTTTGTGAAAGCGTTGGCCGCCGTCGATCATGCTCCGCTTCTGCGGGGAGAACGGTCAGCGGCGTCGGCGCGCGCCGCGATCAGCCTGTCAAGGACGGCGTCCAGGCGCTTGAATTGCGCGGGCCAAAGATAGTCGCTGATAATACGCGCCCTTGCCGCGCGCCCGATCGCGCCGGCTGCGGCCGGATCCCCGATCAGCCGTGCGCATTCGGCTGCGAAAGATTGCGGCGCGGCGGCTGCAATCGCTTCGGCGCCGATGGTCGCGTCGACGCCTTCAAGCGCCGCCGGCGTCGCCACCACCGCCTTGCCCATCGCCATCGCTTCGAGAACCTTGTTCTGGACGCCGCGCGCGATTCGCATCGGCGCGACGGCGATTTTCGCGGCAGCGAGATAAGGGCGAACATCCGCCACGCGGCCGGTCACCCGAACGCCGTCGCGGCCGTCGAGAGCATTGACCGCCGGGTTGGGATTGGAGCCCACGATGAAAAACGTCGCCCCAGGCACGGACTGGCGAACGTCCGGCCAGATTTCGCTGGCGAACCACAAGACCGCATCGACATTCGCCCAGTAGTCCATGGCGCCGGCGAACACGGCGTCGATGCGCGCGCTGTCGGGCGGCGCCCCGGGCGAGAAATAGTCGACGTCGACGCCGTTGGTGAACCAGTGCACGGACTTTGCGACGCCGTCGCGCGAGCCGAGCAGGTCGGCCTCCTCCTCCGTGATGGCGAAGGCGGCGTCGGCGCTGTTGATGATCGCCGTTTCCGCGCGTTCAAGCAGGCGCCCTTCGCGCGCATAGACAGCGCTCATGGGCCAGCTCTTGCGCTTGCCGTACTCGGCCCATTTGGCGCTGTCGGCGTCGCAGAGATCGACCACGACCGGCGCGGCGGCGCCCTTCAGATAGGGAGCCATGGAGGATGAAAAGGCGATCTCCGCCTTCGGCCCCTTGCGCCGCGCTTCGAGGACAGCGCGTCGCATGCGGGCGTCGCGGTAATAGGGGAACGTGAGCGGTTCGCCGGTCAGAAATCCTTGCGCGCTGCGGATCGTCGCGGCGGGCCGGCTGAGCGGGATCAGCGCGACGCTGGAGCATACACGCGCAAGATGCTCCCTATGCGGAAAATCCGCCGGATCGTCGACGAAGGCGGCGAGATCGACGTCGAAGCGACGGGCGAGATGCTCAACCGTGCGCCAGCTGCGGATCTTGTCGCCCTTGTCCGGCGGGTAAGGAATCCGGTGCGCCAGATAGAGCGCGCGCGCGCGGGTCACGGGAAATTCCTCGCCGCGATCGGTCCCAGGAAATTGGCGACCGGCAGCGGCAGCTTCTTCCAGAGATCGACGAAGCGCGCGAATTTAGGATTATTGGGATTGACGTTCGGCGGCTCTTTCGCACGCACGAGCGCGACATGGTAGACGAGCGGCTTGGCCTCAAAACCCCAATAGGTTTTGGTGGCTGAGTGCGTTGAGCCGACCTTGCTGCGGCCGAAGTCGAATAGCGTCACGCCGCGCTGGACCGCCCGTCGCATCAGCGAATAATAGAGATAATCATAGGCGCGCATGTTGCGACCGATGTCGCCGCCGCCGATGTAATAGGGCATGACCCGGTCGCGCCGCCAGAAAGAGAAAAGGCCGGCGACCGGCTCGCCATGGCGCTCGACGAGCGCAATGTCGGCGTCGTCGCCGAATTTTTCCTTCAGAAGGCGGAGGAACCGCTTCGGCATCGCCGGCGTGCCGTGATTTCGCAGCGCCGCCGAATAAACGGCGTAGAAATCATCGACACGCTGATCGATCCTGAATGAATCCTCGTTGGCGTCGTCGATCCTCAGGGACTTCTTCACTTCCGCACGCCGGTTGCGGGGCAGCCAGTCGCGGAGCTTGTCAGCGTCGGCCGGCATTTCCTTTTCAAACGACTCATAGACGCCCGCCTTTTCGATCCAGTTTTCACCGGGCGAAGGACCCCCGCGCAGTTCGACATAATTGACCTTGAGCCGGCGCCCGAGGCTGAGAGCTTCGCGCCCCAGCGCGCTGATCGTTTCCTCATCGTCGGCGACAATGCCGCCCCCGATCCCGAACGCCGTCGAAATCAGCGATCGGCCGAGCAGCGGCGAAGAGACGAGCGTCAACGGCAGCACGCCGCAAACGCGCCCATCGCGCGCAGCGCACAGGTGATATCCCTTGAACCCGTAGGCCTCGGAAACGGACTCAAGCCAGCGATGGTCGTGAAAGAGCGTCGCAGCGGGGCGCTCGGCGGTATAATCGATCCAGCGGCCGGTGTCTTTCGGCCCCATCAACCGGATGATCGGCTCCTCACTCATGAAAGCCCCAGCGCCGCATCGACGCGCATCCAGCGATAGGCGCGGAGAAGCCGCGCCAGCTTTTTCTCCATGGCGCCGAGATTAACATAGTGGCGGAGTTTCGATTTCAGCGGCGCGGCGTCTATGCGCGGCTGATCAGGATCAATTTCCCAGGGATGAAGGTAAAAGATCGCGGGGCCGGCGATCGTCGCTGACGCGCGATCGAGAAGGATTTTCGACAAAGCGTAAGGAGCGGCGCGGAACCAGCCGCCGCCGGCGCAGCTCAGTCTCCTGCCGAAAACTTCCGCTGTTGCGACCGGCGCCTCAATGACGCGGCCGACGTGGTGGGACCCTCGCGGCGCATCCGGATCGCCGTAATGGTCATGCGCGATCGGATGGCTCGACGATGAGTAGTCATGCCCGGTCTCTTGAAGAATCGCGTAGGCCCAGGGCGTGCGGGCGTCGATCGAGAAGCCCGCGGCGCGAAAACCCCGCACGCGGGCGCCGCTCGCTTCCTCTAGAATGCGCTTCGTCAGCGTGAGATCAGCGCGAAATTCATCCGGTGTCTGATCGAAAACCTTCTTGTGGTCGTAGCCGTGGCTGGCGACCTCGTGGCCGCGCGCGGCGATGTCGCGCATCAAGGCGGGCGCGCGTTCCGCAATCCAGCCGAGCGTGAAAAAAGTCGCCTTTGCGTCCGCTTCGTCGAATAGGTCGAGAAGGCGGCGGGTGTTGTTCTCCGCGCGCAGCGCATAGGCGTCCCAGTCGGCGCGGCGGATGACGCCGGAGAAGGCCCAGACCTGGAAATAGTCCTCAACATCGACCGACATGGCGAAGCGGGCGGGCGCAGCCATTGCGGGCGTTCCTTCCGGGCGCGGCTCAGCGCCAGGCGTTGCGAATCTCAGTCAGCAGCGTTTCGGCGCGCCCGAGGCTCGCCTCAATCTGCTCGCGGCGGCGGCGGCGGCGGCTGTCGATCTCGGTGAGCTGACGGCGCAGGCGCGCAACGCTCTGATGCGCGCGCTTCAGCTCGTCGCGCGTGCTGTTGATCGAGGCGACGACCGAAGCCTTCCACGCGGCGGGATCATCCGCATAGGCTGGATGCTCGTCTGCGGCGGCGGCGTCAAATTCCACCTCGCCCTCAGCGTCGAGTTCCGTCACGGGTCCGGCGTCCAGCGCTTCCGATCCAACAACGTTTAAGGGCGGCGCCCCGTCGGTCGGGGCCAAAATCTCGGCCGCCCGATCGCGGAGCGCCGCTGACTGATGATCGCGCTGGACGACGCGCGCCGCCGCGATCGCGCTTGCGACGTCATCAAGGGTCGCGCCCTTCGGCGCCGCTAGTGTTTCGGCGTCGGGCGCAGTCGATGGTTTCGCCCGTCCGGCCTTCAGGCGGTCGAAAACGCTCGCGCCGGCGGGCGCTGGCGTCCCGGCCGACGATAGTGGCCGCGGCGCTTCTTCTGGTCGAGTTTCCACAGACTGATCCCCCCTCTCGGCTGCGCGGACTGTCGCGACCGCGGGCGCAGGCTCATCCTTCGCGGGCGTTTCGCTTGCAGGCCGCTCAGCGGCGGTTTCTTTCATGACAGCCGGCGCAAACGCCTCGGCGGCGTCGACGGCGGGCGTCGCAGTCTGCTCCGAGATGAGGTCGGCGAGCACGGCTTCGACGGCGACGCCGTCGATGTGATCGAGATTTTCGACGGCCGCAAACAGCAGCGTCCGGTTGCACAATTTGTGGATTTTGCGCGGCAGGCCGCCCGTCGCCGCGAAGATCGCGCCGAAAGCCTCGCGCGAGAAATCGGGCGTCCCCGTCCAGCCGACCTGCGCGAGCCGATGCTTGATGTAGGCTTCTGTTTCCTCGCGCGTCATCGGTTCAAGATGATAGGTCGCGATCACCCGCTGGCGCAGCTGCTCCATGTCGGCGCGCGCCATGGTTTCGCGAAAATCCGGCTGGCCGACGAGAAACACCTGAAACAGCGGGGTTCCGTCATACTCCATATTCGACAGCACGCGCAGCTCCTCGAGCGTCTTCAGCGGCAAGTTCTGCGCCTCGTCGACGACAAGAAGGACGCGGCGGCCGTGATTGAGCTGGTCGAAAAGAAAATCCTCAAACGCTTCGATCTCGGCGGCTTTACCCTCCCCGGCCGCTTCGATGCGGAAGGCGGAAAGGATATGCGACAGCAGGTCCGCCGCCTCGAGATTAGGGGTGACGAGGTTCGCCGCGACGACGTTTGAGCGGTCGAGCTGATCGAGAAGATGCCCGATCAGCATGGTCTTGCCCGCGCCGATTTCGCCGGTGATGACGATGAACCCCTCAGCCTGGCGAAGACCGTAGTGAAGATAGGACATCGCCTTATTGTGGCTCTTCGACCCGAAAAAGAATTTCGGGTCCGGCGCGAGCCGGAACGGAGAGCCGGAAAAACTGAAGCGTTCTTCGAACATCGCGCCCTAAAAATCGACCTGCAAGCCCAAGGTCGCCGTATTCTCGCCGAACTCGAGGAGCGGGTTCTCAGAGAAGCGCTCCGTGTGCGAATATTCTCCGAACGCCGAGACGTTGCGGGCGATCCGGTAGGAGGCGCCGATGCGGCCGCCGACGGTGTTGGTTACGCCTTCAGTTTCGGCGAGGCTGTCGCAGGCGGCCATCGGATCAAATCCCGGCAGCGTGGTGTCGAAGCCGAAAAGGCGCGGATCGGCGAGACAGCTCGTCACGTCCGCAGTCGAGTCGACATAACGGTAAAAGAGATCGCCGAACGCGCTCAGCCGGCGCGACAGCTGATGCTGGACGCCGACGCCGCCGCCATAGGTCGTAATCCGGCGGAAGCTGAAATCGGTGTCGTTGTAGAAGCCGTAAAGGCTGGCGGTCGAGCTGGAGCCGAGAACAGCCGAAAGGCGCGCATTCGCTTCGTTGGCGACGCCGAAGCCGATGTTCTGCGCTGAGAAGCCCTGGCGGTTCGACCGCGTCAGCGCGTCAATGATGCCTTCAGCGTCGCCAGCTTCGCCCTGGCGCAGACGATCGACGAAATCGAGCGTCCGGCGTTGCAGCGCTTCGTAGTTCGTCGAGACCGCCTGCGCGCGCGTGCGGAAGGAACGGCTCGCGCTTGCTGAGAAATTCAGGCGGTTCGACAGGTCGTAACGAATATCCGCGTTGATGAAGTCGTCGTCGTAGCGCTGGCCGTATTCGAGGCGGACATCCGTGCGGCGCCCCGGCCGCGCGCGAAAGCCGGCGCGCCAGAAAAACCCGGAAAGCTGGTCGGCGGGGATGAATTCAGGCGGCGCGTCGGTGCCGACTTCGTCATAGCCGACAGCGCCGGTCAACGCGAAACGCTCGGTCATTGCAAATTGCAGTTCCGCCAGGCCGGTCGCCTGCTCATATTCAAAGTCCTGGATCACCGACGACCCGAACTCACGCGTCTTGTTGCCGTAAGCGGTGAGACCGATCTCGACACGGTCGAATCGTTCACCGGTCTGATAGGTGGCGATCGCTTCCTGCGTGCGGGAGTCGTTGTTGAACGACTGGTCGAAAGCGTTGTTGTTGTCGCCGATGAACACCTGGCTGACGCGATAGCGCAGCTCCGCGGCCGAGCCGTTGTCGAAGCGGCGATTGAGATAGGGGCTGAACGCGAGGTTATGAACGTTGACGCGCTGCGCGCGGCCGGCGTTGATGTTGCGCGAGAAGCGGGCGTTCTCACCGGCGAGCTGCCGGGACGTCGATCCGGCGACGTCGAAATAAAGCAGGTTGTCGGCGATCGTCACGGTGCCGACGCCGCCGACATCCTGGCTCGCGACAAGTCTGCCCTGATCGACGAGGTAGGAGACGTCAAGCGATCCGTCGATGATCGCGGTGATGCGGTTCGTTGAGTAGATCGCGCTGCCGTTGGTGGCGATCGACCCCGCGACCTCGCTGTCCTTGTTGGCGCCGGAGGAGAGGTTGATATTGTCCGAGTAGGTGACGCGCGGGCCGACCGAGAGGCCGTAGCCGAAATAATCATTGCGGAACCGAAGCTGCGCCTGCGGTCCGGTATCTTGCTCCTGTGCGACCGCTGCTGCGCCGAGGACGGCCGCGGCGGCGGAGGTCGCGAGCAGCACGGTCTTTGCGCAGCGCGGCAGCGGTTCGAAGAACTTTTTTCCGGCGTTGATCATGGCTTGTCCCCTTGCCCTTCGAGCGCGGCTTCGCCGCCCGCATCGGCGCGTTTTTCATAATACTCATAGGCGCTGTAATATGAGCCGCCCGCAGGCGCCAGACAGCGGTTGAGAACGAGGCTGACGTTCGGATTGACCTCGATGATTTCGTCGAGCGCGCTCGCGATCGCCGGTTGCGGGGTCGAATCGGCTTCGACCACGAAGACGACTTCGTCGGCGAGGCGGGCGAGCGCCAGCGTCTCGGTCGTCGCCAGCACCGGCGGCGCGTCGATGAGAACGACGCCGTCGGGATAGCTGAGGGAAAGGCGCGCAAAGGCGCGCCTTGCGGTCGCCGAAGAAAAGAACTCCGTCGGATTTGAGAGCCGCTTTCCTTCGCCGACGAACGTAAGCGGCGCGCCGGTCGCGCGGCGGCTGACCGTCGCAAGGTCGAGATCGGGCTGGTCGATCAGATCGACAAGGCCGGGCGCGTGCTCGAATCCGAAATAGCTTCGAAGCCGCGGCCGCGCCGTGTCCGCATCGACGAGGCAGACCGGAATGCATTCCTCAAGCGCAAGGCTCATGGCGACATTGACGGCGATGAAAGATTTTCCCTCGCCCGGACGAGTCGACGTGATGAGCACCAGATTACGCTGCCGGCCGGCGTTGCGAAGCGTGCGCGGATCGCGTCCGGTCCGTTGCAGAAACCCGATGCGCCGCAACAGCCGGCGCTTGATGACGCGCAGCTCATAAGCCTGCTGGCCGCCGCTCAACCCCGGCGCGTAAACGCCGAGCTTGCGCAGATGCGTTGCGTCGATTTCAAAAGGCGCGCCGTCGAGACGCGCATAGGCCTGCGCGGGGCCCGGTGGTCCCTCGCCAGCGCCGATCGCCCGTTCGATCAGTCCCATTCTGAAACGCTCCGTCATCCCCTAACGCAGCCGCGCAGCATAGGTTGAGGCGCCGCTTGCACTCGCTGGGCCATCGGGCGCGGCGGCGGGTAGTCGGAAGACCTCCCAATAGACATAAAAAGCGAGAAAGGCGGTGAAGGCGGCGGCCGCGACGCCGAGGCGCTGACGGTCGCGCCGGCGCGCGTCGAGCACTGTATCCGACCCAATCTCGCTCAAGGCGCCGAGCACCGGCAAGCCGAACGCCGTCTGCAGCTCAACCCCTTGCGTAAAGGTCTTCTGCAGCCAGGTCAGCAACAGGCCCGCGCCGGCGCCGGCGCCCAGCGCGGCGATCGTTGCGAGCGCGATCAGCACGAGGCGCGGCGGCGATGTCGGCACCAGTGAAATCGCCGGGCGCTCGAACACCTTGTACTCAACGCCCTGGCTGCCGGCCCCAAGGTTGGCTGTGATCGCCAGCCGGTCGCGCCGTTCAAGGAGCTCTTCGTAATTCTTGCGCGTCTGCTCATAATCGCGTTCGATGCGCTGCAGCTCCGCAATGACGCGCGGCCCCTGTCCGATCGTGAAGGCGAGCGCTTCGAGATCCGCTTTCAGCCGCTTCTGGCGGTCGGCGAGCCCGTCGGCGACGTCTCGTGCGGCGCGCAGCTCGGCGTTGAGGCGCTTGTATTCAGGATTGTCGGGAAGCCGGCTCGCGCCGCCCGACTGAAGCTCGGCGATGCGGGCCTTCAGCACCTTGATGTCCGGATAATCCTCATTGTACTGACTTCTGAGCGCGGCGAGCTCGACCATGAGCCGGTCGAGCTCCGCGCCTGAAGACGTCGACGACGTCTGCGCCAGCAGGCTGCGCGACGACGCGACACGCCGCTCGGCGACCGCAAGCTCGTCCGTGACGCGCGAAAGCTCGGCCTCCATCAGATCGCGCCCGCGACCCTGCCCTTCGACCAGCGAAAGCTCCTCGGCGTTTGCGCGCCGGAACGCGGCGATCTCCTGCTCCTTGGCGGTGAGACGATCGTCGAACGCCGCAATTTCAGCGTCGAGGCGTTTGCGCGCTTCTTCGTTCTCCGTGAGGCTGGCGCCGAGGTCCTGCTCGATGAGGAGGTTCAAGGCGGCCTCGACGACGTTGCGCGCAATCCCCGGATCGGAATTCTTGTAGTCGATGACGAAGTAGAGTTCTTGCGGGCTTGTGATCGTGATCTGGCCGGCGACCCAGTCGATCAGGCGCTCCATCTGGGCGCTGCGCTCGCGCGGATCCCGGGCGGTGATTTCGCGGTCAAGGCCCGACCGGAGAATGATTTCCTCGACGTTCGGACGCGTGAGAAGCTGAAGCCGCATCACTTCGACGCGGCGCTCGTAATTCGGCCGCGCGGTGACGCCCGTCATCACCGGATCGAGAACGGTCTCGGTCTGCACGTAGACTTGCGCCCGCGAGGCGTACTGATCAGGGATCAGCCACAAGGCGAACCATGCGAACAGCGCTGTCGCAGCGGCGACCGCTACGACCGTCCAGCGCCGGCGCCAGAGACCGGCGCCGTAGCGGATGACTCGCGGCGGCAAGTCGGCGATCTCGAATTTCAGCACCATCCCCGTACACCCGCGCTTCCCAACGCAACCAAAGTCCGGACGCCCGCGGGAAGCGCGCGAGCGTCCGGCGCGATCCTCAGAAGAAACTTTCCGGGATCAGGATGACGTCGCCCGGGAGCACCGGCACGTTCGCCGAGATGTCTCCCTTGCGCAGAAGATTATCGAGGCGAAGACGGTAGGACTGGCGGTCCGCGCCTTTGCCGCGGATCAACACCGCCTTGTTGCCCGCTGCGAATTCAGTGAGGCCGCCGACCGCCACCATGACGTCGAGCACCGTCATGCCGGACTGATAGGGCAGCGCGATCGGCTTTTGCGCCTGGCCGAGAACGCGCACCTGCTGGTCGAAGGTCGAGGTGAAGTTCGAGACGATCACCGACACCTGCGGCGATTTAACGTACTGGCTGAGCTTGCGTTCGAGGTCTTTGGAGAGCTGCGTCGGCGTCTTGCCGGCCGCGACCATGTCTTCGACGAGCGGCGTCGAGATGCGCCCGTCGGGGCGAACGGTGACCTTCGTCGACAGCTCCGGCGCGCGCCAGACGAAGACCTCCAGCGCATCGAGAGGGCCGATCAGGTAGTCGGGCGACGGCGCGGCGGCGCCAGCCGATTCCGACTGCCCCGTCAGCTCGCTGGAATTAAGAATGTCGTGCGATGCGCAGCTGGCGGCGAGAAGCGCGGCGAGCGCGGCGGCGATGTGGCGGATGATCATGCGTCTGTCCTCGTCTCTTGCGATGGGCTTGGTGAATGACCCCGGCGGCCTGGAGGCCGCGAATCGCCGCCAGACTACCGGGAGAGCAAGTTCTTTGCCATGCCGCCCGGGTGAAATCGGCCCCCAGCGACCCCCCGGGTCTCCTTACAAATCGGCATCTTCCGCATCCCTGAGGCCGTCCGGCGGAGCGTTGCTGGACCGGCGGGCGATGGCGGCGAGGAAGGCGTCGGCCTCCGCCTGTCTGCCCTGCCGCGCCATCGCCGCGCGGTAGCGCTCCGCCAGTCCCTCAGCCAAGGGCGCGACGATCAGCGCCTCGCGCCAGGCGATCGCCGCGCCGGTGTCGTCGAGCGCCGCCTCGCGCACCGGGGCGAGGAGAGCAGGCGACAGGCGCCCGGAGGCGGCCTCAAGCATTTTCGCCCGCGCTTCTTCGCCCGCCGACGTCGCCGCCTTCGCATAAGCGAGCGCGGCCTTGTCGCTCGAAAAGGCGAGATCAGGATCAAGCGCGGCGAAGGCTTCGGCGGCTGCGCGCGGCGGCGCCGTTCTGGCGAGAAGCAAGGCGCGGCTGAGCGCTGCGTCCGGGCGCTGAGGGTTCGCCGCGAGGAACTCGTCGAGCAGGGCGAGCGCCTCAAGGTCGCGGCCGGCCGCTTCAGCGAGGGTCGATTGCAACGCCACCGGCGCAAAGAAATCGCCTGCGGCGGCGGCCGCTTCCCGCGCGTGTTTCGCTGCGCCTGTTGCGTCGCCGACCCGGGCGAGCGCGGTCGCCGTGACGGCTAGATCAGCCGGCGATCGCCGGAGGTCGAGCAAAGCCGCGGCAGCCTTGCGCACGCTGCGGGTGTCGGTCGCCGCGGCGAGCGCGGCGAGCGCCGCATCCGCGCGCAGCGGCTCCGGCAGAAAGGGCAGCGCCGCGCCGGGCCCCACGAGCGCGGCGCCGGCGCCAGACGACGGCGCGTCTCCCGAAAATCCGCTTACGGCCGATATCGCCGCGTCGAACTTGCGATCCGCGATCGCCAGCTGAAAGCGGCGGAAGGCGGCGAGGCGAGGCTGGAGCACTGCAAGCGCGGCGATCTGCGCATCGCCCGCCGCGCGCTTGCCTTCAGCGTGAGCTATCGCAGCGGCGAGATCATGCGCGATCCAGTCGCCCGGCACGGCGCGCAGATGCGCAGAAAGAATGGAGCGCGCCTGCGCGGCGTCGCCGGCGGTCCATTTCGCCAGCGCGGCGAGCGGCGCATCGCGTCCGCCCGGCGCGGCGAGAAGCGCACGATCAGCCAAGCGCCCCGCCTCGCGCCCGTCGCCCGCGCGCAGCGCCAGCATCGCCGACAGGCGCCAGCCTTCATAATCGGGGATCGCTTCCCCGCGCGCGGCCGCGGTGCGCGCAAGACCCCGCGCGCGGGCGTCGAGCGCCTCCAATGCGCGCGCAGCCTCGCCGGCGCGGATGTCGCGCTCGATCCTGTATGCTTCGAGCCGCGCTGCGGCGGCGCCCGACTCTGATGCGCGTTTCAGGCTTGCGTCGACCGTCGCGAAATCGTTGCCGTCGAGGGCTGCGCGCGCGCGCAGGAGCCAGGCTTCGCGCGCCAGGTCATTCGGCCCGCGCGTCGCCTGCGCAAGCGCGTCGCGATCAAGCCCGCCGCCGAGACCGGCGAGCGCCCGAACACGGATGAAGGCGGCGTAAGGATTTTCCGCGACTACCGGCGATGCGGCGAGCGCGGCGGCGTCTTCGTAGCGATAGAGCCGCAGCAGCGCTTCCGCCCGAAAGAGCGTGCGCGAGAGTTCATCGTCGTTGAACAACCCCTCGGTCGCCACGGCGGTCAGCAATTCGTTGTTGAGGCCGGCGGCGAGGAGCGCCTGGGCGTAGGCGCGGCCCGTCTCCGCGCGGCGATCGTCACGCCAGCGCGCGCCGAGCGCGCGCGCGGCCGCGGGGCTGACGAAAGCCGCATCGACCATCGGGGCCGCCGGCGCAGGCGCCGGGAGGAGCGAGGTCGCAAAAGCGAGGCCCGCGACCGCGAGCAACAGCGCCGCGCCGATGCGCAAGGGCGGCGAAATCCGCAAGGTCATGGCCATGGCGACCACCGTTGGAGCTGCTCCTGGGCCGCCGCCCTGCAAGACGCCGGCCGCAAGCCCGACCTAGCGGCTGCCGATGCCGAGCACCGCGACCCTCACCGTCATCAACACGATGAGCACGTCGAGCAGCAACGAAAAATGTTTCACATAGAAGAGGTCGTAGCAAAGCTTGTCGCGCGCACCTTCGACCGAGGCCGTATAGGTGTGGCGCACCTGCGCCCAGCCGGTGATGCCGGGCTTGATGAGATGGCGGTCGTGGTAATGCGGAATATGTTTTTCCAGCAGCGCGACGAATTCGGGCCGCTCCGGCCGGGGGCCGACGAAGCTCATGTCGCCCTTGAGGATATTGAAGGCCTGCGGGAGCTCATCGATCCGTGTACGGCGAATAAAGCGGCCGACGCGGGTGATGCGGTCGTCGCCATCCTGCGCCCATCGCGCGCCGTCCCTTTCCGCATCCGTCCGCATCGAGCGGAACTTGTAGATGTCGAACTCCTTTCCGTCCTTGCCGACGCGGCGCTGGCGGTAGATCGAGGGGCCGGCGCTGTCGAAGCGCACGGCGATCGCCGTCAGCGCCAGCAGCCACGAAAAAGCAACGATCAGCGCCAGGGCCGCGGCGATGTCGAAGACGCGCTTTGAGATCTGGGCGAAGCCCGGCGACCGGAGGGACTTCGCGCGCGCAAAATCGCAATCCGAAAAGGTTGCAGGATCGATACGGCCGAACCGCGCGGAATTGCGCGGCAGCGACGACCCGGCGGAGACAAACAAGAGCTCTCTTCCGAGGCGTCGCAGAAAAGGCGGCGCAATCACGAGCCCAAAGCCAGAAACGCAAACGATTGCTGCGCTATAGGCCACCCAACCCATCAGGCACTCCCCCAGTACGCGTCAACGGCGCTCGACCTTGGCTCTGCTGTCTCATTTCGCGCCGCAGCGCCCTGAACTTGTGTCAGCGCGCGCCAACCGCCCGTCGGCGCTGCGAAAATGGCGCCTAACAAATCCTTAACGCAGGACGATCACGGCGGAAAAGGGGCGCCAACGCCGTGATTTAGAAAATTTGCTGCGGTGGCGGGGCTGTTACGGTGATCAAATGAAAAAAGCGGCCATGCGCCAGACAACTGCCCAAAGGCCGGCGGACATCAAAATCCAGAGCGTCCAGCAAACAGCAAGCGGCAGCGGCGCCGTGAACGGCTCCCTCTCGGCGCCAGCCCCTAGGTCAATTGAGGCCCGGGTCATCGCGATACCTCTGACTCGACTCGCACTCCGCACCAACCTGCTGAAAAAACTGCTAATCCATCATGACAAATTGGAAGGGACTTCAGGCTATTGAAGCGAGGCCGCCGGCGCAAAACAGCGTCTTGAGCGATTTTACTGCCTGAGCCGATGAAAATTCTTACGGTAACAACGCTCTACCCAAACGCTGCAAGTCCGGCGCATGGCGTTTTCGTGGAGAACCGGCTCGATTTTTTCAGGCGCCGGACAGGCCACGAATTGCGGGTCGTCGCACCCGTTCCGTGGTTTCCCTCCGCCTCCCCTGTCTTCGGGGCATATGCCCGGTTCGCCGCCGCGCCAGATCGTGAAATCCGGCGCGGCGTTAGCGTCGCTCATCCCCGCTACGCGATCCCGCCGAAAATCGGCATGACTTACGCGGCGTCAGCGCTCGCCCGGGCGATTGAACGCGAAGCGCGCGCCATTCTCGCCGAAGGCTGGGACTTCGACCTCATCGACGCCCATTATCTGTATCCCGACGGGGTCGCCGCCGCGCGGGTTGCGCGCCGGCTCGGCAAACCGTTCGTCATGACCGCGCGCGGCAGCGATGTGACCGAGCTGGCGACCTATCCCCGCCAGCAGCGCATGATCCTCGACGCCGTCATCCGCGCCGACGCCGTCGTCGCGGTCGCGGAAGCCTTGAAGGACGATCTCGTCAGGCTCGGCGCGCCCGCGGAGAAAATCCGCGTGCTGAGGAACGGCGTCGATCTCGCCATGTTCAGGCAGATCGATCGCGACGCGGCGCGGGCGGCGCTGAAGGTCGACGGCGCCGTCCTCGCCTCGGTCGGCAGCCTCATTCCCCGCAAGGGCCACGATATCGCCATCAAGGCGCTGGCGCATCTGCCTGCTGCGACGCTCCTCATCGCCGGTCATGGTCCCGAAGAAATCTCACTGAAAGCGCTCGCGGCGGAGGAAGGCGTCGCCTCGCGCGTGCGCTTCCTCGGCCAGCTCCCGCACGAGACGCTGATCGACGTTTACAACGCCGCCGACGCGCTGGTTCTCGCCTCGACGCGCGAAGGCTGGCCGAACGTGCTGCTCGAAGCGATGGCGTGCGGAACGCCGGCTGTCGCGGCGGACGCAGGCGGCGTGCGCGAGGTGATCAGAGAGCCGGCGGCGGGACGCGTGCTCGACGAGCGAACGCCGCGCGCGCTGGCGTCAGCGTTCACCGACGTGCTCGCCGCCAGTGACCGCGCGGCGACCCGGGCTTATGCCGAGCGCCATTCCTGGGATGAAACCTCGGACGGGCTCGATGCGCTGTTTCAAGAAGTGACGGAAAAGCGTCGACGGCGGCGCAGCGTTGCGCTTCGCCCCTTGTCTGTCGCGCAAAGCCGGCCCCGGCTGATTTTTACGGTCGACGCGGAGGAAGAATTCGACTGGTCCGAGTTCACGCCCGCCGCGCATCGCGCCGGCGACCCGGCCGGCCTTGCGCGACTCTCGGCGGTCTGTTCAGCGCACGGCGTGAGGCCCTTGCACTTCATCACCTGGCCGCTGATCGCCGATGCTGCGTTCTCGGCGTGGTTTCGCGAGGAGCGCCATGCAGGCAGAGCCGATCTCGGCCTGCACCTCCATCAATGGGCGACGCCGCCGCTCGGCGGTTATCATGGCGACTATTATTCCTGGCAGATGAACCTGCCGCGCGTTGTCCATCGCGCAAAGCTCGCGGCGCTGGCCGAGGCGTTCGAAAGCGCGTTCGGTTTTCGCGCCGTTGCACATCGCGCGGGCCGATATGGGGCAGCGCCCGAGACTTATGAAGACCTGGCGAAAATCGGCATTCGGCTTGATTTCAGCCCGAGCCCGGCCTTCGACTTCTCCGCGCGCGGCGGGCCGGATTTCTCAGAGTTCTCGAATGATCCGCTGACTGCTGAAACGCCCGCGGGATCAATCGCCGTAATGCCGGTATCCGGCGCGCTCGCCGTGCGCGGAGGCCGCACCTTCCTGCCCCAAGGCCCAGGATCCCCCGTCACCCTGCCGCGCGTGCTGACGGCGCCTTGCCGGCTGACCTGCGAGCAGATGCGCTTTGAGGAGCTCGCCGCGCTGACGCGCCATCTGGTGCGCGCGGGCGCGCCGGTTCTGACCTTCAGCCTTCATTCGACAACGCTGACGCCCGGCGCAAACGCCTATGCGCCGGACAAGGCGGCTGTCGACGCGCATCTCGACATGATCGCGCGCTATCTCGAATTCTTTACGAAAGATTGCGGCGGCGAATTCATCCGGCTGTCCGCGCTCGACACGCTCTACGCCGCCGGCGATTAACCTTAACCCTCCTTTAAGCGCGGGGCCGGTAAATCTTGCCGGGTTCAGATCATAAACTCCGCGTGCGCCATGCCGCTTCTTGAAATCGCCAGGATCATCTTCGCGCTCGCCGCCGTCATCGGCATGATCGGGCTCGCAGCGCTCGCCGCGAAAAGGCTGGGGCTCGCCGGCGCCAACGGCTTTCAGCGCACGCGCCGCCTTCAGTTCGTTGAAACGCTCGCCTTCGACCAGAAGCGCCGCGCCGCCATTCTTCGCTGCGACGGGCGCGAACATCTCATCATGCTCGACGCCGCCTCTGTCACCGTCATCGACCGGGACATCCCGCAGGCGTCGGCGATTGAGACGCCGCCTATGCCCGTCAATGTCTTCATGGACCGCCTCAGCGCCCGCGCGGCGGACGGCGCCGCCAGGTTGCGCGCCGCCGGGGCCTTGTGATTCAGCGCGCGCGAATCGCCGCGGTCATCTTTCTCATCAGCCTGCTGACGGCGCAACCGGCGCTGGCGCAGAGCGTCACTATCGATCTGGGCGAGGGCGGCGGGTTTTCCGGCCGGCTCATCCAGATCGTGCTGTTGACGACGGTTCTCAGCCTTGCGCCGTCGATCCTCATCATGATGACGTCGTTCATCCGCATCGTCGTCGTGCTGTCGCTCTTGCGCACGGCGATCGGCGTCCAGGCCTCGCCCCCCAATCCCGTCATCATTTCGCTCGCCTTGTTCCTCACCGCCTTCGTCATGGCGCCGACCTTCGAAGAAGCCTGGCGCGCCGGCGTCCAGCCGATGATGAAGGACGAGATGCCGATGGAGGAGGCGCTGCCCGCCGCCATCGCGCCGGTGAAAGAATTCATGCTGGCGCAGACGCGCGATAAGGACCTCGCGCTGTTCTTCGATCTCGCCAAGGTCGCGCCCGAAGCGCCCGAGGCGGCGCCCCTTCACCTCGTGACGCCCGCCTTCATGATTTCCGAATTGCGCCGCGCATTCGAGATCGGCTTCATGATTTTCATCCCGTTCCTCATCATCGACATGGTGATTTCGTCGATCCTGATGGCGATGGGGATGCTGATGCTGCCGCCGATCGTGATTTCGCTGCCGTTCAAGCTGATCTTTTTCGTGCTGGTCGACGGCTGGCGGCTGGTGGCGGGAAGCCTCGTAAAGAGCTTCGGCGCAGGCTGAGCGGCCGGCCTACCGCTTCTTCCTCTTGAACTTCGCAGCGCGTCGCGCGGCATCGAGCGCGAACGTCGTCCACTCCCGCAGCTCATCCTCGTCGTCGAAAATCTCCTCCGGCGCGTTGTAGTAGGACATCGTCGCTGCAGAGCCGTCCTTCATCTCGAAGGTGAACGGCGAAAGGCCGCGGCTCTCAAACGCCTTTCGAGTTTCGTCATCGACTTTGAAATAGATCGCGCCCTCATCCATGATCGCGAAGAAGAGGTCGTCGCAATAAAGCCCGGCGCCGCCGAACATCTTCTTGATGCGGATGTCGCCGAACGGATGAAAGAGCTCTTTCGCCTGATCGATGAAGGATTGTGACACGGCCATGGCTCAAAAGTAACCGACGCGGCGGCGATTGTCATCGCCGAACCGGCGCGCGCTACTTGCCGGCCCGGATTTCAGCGATCATGGCCTCGCCCTCCGGGCTGTAGAGCCAGGTTTCCGCCGCCGCCTGACTGTCGAACTGCATCGGAACGCGCTGCGGGCGCACGCGGCCTTCGACCGGCACGAAGATCTCGAACGTTCCGGCGTAGCGCTGATCCTTGGTCGCCTCGACATAGGCCGAGGGCAGGCCCTTTTTCTTTTTCATCGCCATGGGAGCTTCCTTGTCAGGCGCGGCAATAGGCGCGCAAGCCGCCAAGCGCAACCAACGCCGCCACGCTCAGGCCGGATGGCGCTCCAGCACGATGTCGCGGACTGCGAACAAGACGCCGTCCGGCCCGCGTTTCAGGCGCACGATGCCGGATCCGCCGCGCAGTTCCTGCGCCCTGCGGTAGCGATCCGTAACGCCGAACTCTCCGTCGAAAACGATGTCGTCGATGTAATAGGGACGGCGTCCCGGCTCGCCGATCATCAGGTGGATATGGGCCGGCATCGTCATGCCGGGATAGGGCGCGGGCTTGATCGTCTCGAAGCGATAAATTCCGTCAGCGCCTGTCTTAACCCAGCCGCGAAGGCGTCCGTGGCGGCGCGATTCCGGCGTCGGGCCGCCGTCGCCGGCATAGAGCCCTTCATTATTCGTGTGGTGCGCGTAGAGGACAATGTCGGGAGCTGGCGTCGCGCCGTCGCCCCGATACACGCGCCCCTCAGCGATCAGCCGCTCGCCCGGCTCGCCCGGACCCGCGATCACCGCGAGCGCGCTGAGCGTTTCCGGCGCGCGTTCGCCGACCGCCTCGCAGCCTTCGCATCGATAAAGGTCGCGGCGCGCAGGCGCCGCGAAAGCGGCGGTCGCCGCGCTGGAGGCGAAGGCCAGAAGCGCTGCTCTGCGATTGATATGAATCATGGCGGCGCCCGATCACTGCGGCGAACCGCAGCCAACCTTCAATTTGAGCGACCGTCAATCTGGGCGCGCCTCGCTTCGTCGAACGCCGGCGCCGGGCGGACGCGGCGACGCTCAGGCGTCGATCTTGGCCGGGACGATCGTCACGCTTTCCCCGCAGCCGCAGGCGTCGGTCTGGTTCGGGTTCCTGAAGACGAAGCGCGACGACAGCTTTTCCGTGACAAAGTCGATCTCCGACCCGATCAGGAAAAGGATCGCTTTGGGATCGATCAGCACTTTCACGCCGTTTTCCTCGACGACCTCCTCCAGAGGTTTCGCCTCGGTCGCGTAGTCCATCGTGTATTCCATGCCGGCGCAGCCGCCGTTTTTCACGCCGATGCGCACGCCGATGAAATCCTGTTCGGCGCTCGCCATGATCTCGGTCATGCGCGCGGCGGCGGCGTCGGTCAGGGTGACGACTTTGGGGCGGGGGCGGCGGGCCATTACAGATATCCCAGTTCCAGTTTCGCTTCATCGCTCATGCGATCGGGCGTCCAGGGCGGATCGAAAGTCATGTTCACTTTAACGTCCTCAACGCCCTCAATCCCCCGAAGGGCGCCCTCCACCCAACCGGGCATTTCGCCGGCGACCGGGCAGCCAGGGGCCGTCAGCGTCATGTCGATCGTCAGCAGCCGGTCGTCTGACAAGTCCACCTTATAGATGAGACCCAGTTCGTAGATATCAACCGGGATCTCGGGGTCGTAGACGGTCTTCAGCGCGCGGATCACGTCCGCCGTGATGCGCGTAAGCTGATCGGGCGCAATTGCGTTTCCTCCGGCGACGGCGGCCTGCGGCGACGGCGCGGCGTGCGTTTCGGCGGTCTTGAGGTCAATGACGTCGCGAACGGTTTCCATAGGTCCTCACTTAAGCATCTCATGGGCCTTGCGCAGCCCTCGAACCAGCGTTTCGACATCGTCCGCCGTGTTGTAGGCGGCGAAGGAGGCGCGCGCCGTCGCCGTCTGGCCGAGGCGGCGCATCAGGGGCTGCGCGCAATGATGGCCGGCCCTGACCGCAACGCCCGCCCGGTCGAGAATGGTCGCGACATCGTGCGGGTGCGCGCCGGCGATGTTAAAAGCGATGATCGGCGCCTTGCCTTTCGCGCGGCCGTAAAGTTCGACGAAATTCAGCCTCGAAAGCTCCGCCATCGCGTGTTCGGCGAGCGCGGCCTCATGGGCTGCGATGGCGCTGACGCCCTTCGCCGTCATCCACTCCAACGCGGCGCCGAGGCCGATCGCTTCAAGGATCGGCGGCGTGCCGGCTTCGAACCGGTGCGGCGGGTCGTTATACGTGACGGCTTCCGTCGTCACGAGGTCGATCATCTCGCCGCCGCCCTTGAACGGCGGCATCGTCCGAAGCACGGCCTTCTTTCCGTAAAGCGCGCCGATGCCGGTCGGCCCGTAAAGCTTGTGCCCGGTCAGCACATAAAAGTCGCAATCCATTGCCTGCACGTCGACGCGGTCGTGGACGGCGCCCTGGCAACCGTCGAGCAGGATTTTCGCGCCATGCGCATGGGCGATCTGGCTGAGCGCGCGCGCCGGCGTTGAAACGCCGAGCACGTTCGACATATGCGTCAGCGCGACGATCTTCGTGCGCTTCGTGAACAGAGCCTCATAAGCATCGAGATCGATTTCTCCGTCGTCGGATATGTCGAGCCATTTGAGGACCGCACCTTTACGCTCGCGCAGGAAATGCCACGGCACGATGTTCGAATGATGCTCCATCACGGAGAGGATGATCTCGTCGCCCTCCCCGATCCCCTGCCCCAGCGAATTGGCGACGAGGTTGATCGCGTCGGTCGCGCCGGCGGTGAAGATGATCTCGTCGGGCGAGGCGGCGTTGACGAAGGCGGCGATGGTCGCGCGCGCCTTTTCAAAAGCGGTCGTCGTTTCATTGGCGAGAAGGTGCAAACCGCGATGGACGTTGGCGTAGCTGCCCTCCATCGCCGCGCGCATCGCATCAATGACGTCGCGCGGTTTCTGCGCCGACGCGGCGTTGTCGAGATAGACGAGCGGCTTTCCATAGGCCGCGCGCGCGAGGATCGGAAACTCGGCGCGAAGGGCGGCGACATCGAATGCTGTCATACGCCCTCCAGCCAGCGTGAAAGCTGGCCGCGCAAGATATGTTCGATCCCGGCGGGAAGGCCGTCAAAGACCTCGCCGAGAAACGCCTCGACGAGGAGCGCGCGCGCGGCGTGTTCGGAAAGGCCGCGCTGGCGCATGTAGAAGATTGCATTCTCGTCGAGCGCGCCGGCCGTCGACCCGTGCGCGCATTTGACGTCGTCGGCGTAAATTTCAAGCTCCGGCTTGTGGCTCGCCTCCGCCATATCTGACAGGAGGAGCGCGCCTGCGTTCATTTCCGCATCCGTTTGCTGGCTTCCGCGCGCGACGAAGAATTTCCCCTGAAAGACGCCGCGCGCGCGGTCCTTGAGCGCGGCGCGATGGATCTGGCGCGTCGTGCACCCGGTGGCGTTGAAGGCGACAAGGCTGGTCTGGTCGGCATGGCGCGCACCGGAAAGCGCGGCAGCCGAGCGCATCATGACCTGTGCGCCCGCCCCCTTCCCATCAACGCGCGTCTCGACGCGCGCCAGCTTGCCGCCGAAAAGGAGAGCAGTCTGGTCAAGACGCGCGCCTGCCTGGAGATCAATCGCGGCATAAGCCGTTTCGACGCCAGCCTCGCCCGCGTTCTGTCGGATGATGCGTGTCAGATGCGCGCCCGCCCCGACTTCATAGTGAACGGCGCTGTTGGAGAAAAAGGCGCCCGCGCCGTCAAAGCTTTCAATAACCGTCGCCCGCGCGGCCGGCGCGAGACTGATGCGCGCGCGCGCCTGAACTGCGCCGGCCCCGGCGACGCGGCGGATGAGGATCGGCTGCGCGATGTCGCCGTCGATGCTGATAACCAGCGTTTCTTCGGCGAGCACAGCCGCGAGATCGGCGAGCGCGTGGCCTGCGGCGGGAGCGGCTTTGCTCAAGCTGACAGTAACGCCCGCGGGCGCGGCCCCAGGCCATTCGGCGCGCCCGTTCATCGCCAGAATTTCAAACGGACCTGCGTTGGCGAAGACCGAAGGCGCGATCACGGTTTCCGAGGCCGGCGCCATCGGTTCGCGCAGCGCGGCGCGCACATCCGTCCACTTCCACGCTTCAAGGCGACGGTGCGGCAGGCCGGTGAAGCCGGGCGCACGCGCTGCAAGCGCGGATTCGAAAGGGGTGAGCGCGACAGCCGCCGTCATGCCGCCTCGACAAATTGATCGTAGCCGGATTTTTCCAGCTCAAGCGCGAGTTCAGGACCGCCGGATTTCACGATGCGGCCCCTGGCGAGCACATGCACGCGGTCAGGCCGGATGTAATCGAGGAGACGCTGGTAATGCGTGATGACGAGGAACCCGCGGGAAGGTCCGCGCAGCGCATTGACGACGTCGCCGACCATTTTCAGCGCGTCGATATCGAGCCCTGAATCCGTCTCGTCCATGATGGCGAAGCGCGGCTCGAAGATCGCCATTTGCAGCATCTCCATCCGTTTCTTCTCGCCGCCGGAAAAACCGACATTGAAGGGACGTTTCAACTTCTCATCGGTCAGGCCGACGATCTTCGCTTTCGCCCGGATGATCTTCAGGAAGTCCGCCGCAGAGACTTCGTCCTCTCCGCGCGCCTTGCGTTGGGCGTTGAGCGCCGTGCGGATGAAATTCATGGTGGCGACGCCCGGGATCTCCATCGGGTGCTGGAACGAGAGGAAGAGCCCCTTGGCCGCGCGCGCGCTGGGATCCGCGCCGAGAATGTTCTCGCCGTCGAGCGTCACGGCGCCCGCCGTCGCCTCATAGCCCTCGCGGCCCGCGACGGCGTAGGAAAGCGTCGACTTGCCGGAGCCGTTCGGGCCCATGACCGCGTGCACTTCGCCCGCCGGAACGGCGAGCGTCAGCCCGCGGATGATCTCATGGCCGCCGACGGAAACGTGGAGGTTGTCGATCGCCAGCATCA
>CAZGXT010000024.1:0-25811 GCA_964529675.1 uncultured Caulobacterales bacterium | reverse complement strand
CCGCGCACCAAGGCGCCGTCTGCAAGCCCAGGATAAAACGCCATTCATGAAGTTCACGCACGCTGCATTGATGGGCGACATCGCCGGAAGCGAAGCGTCCGGGTCCCTGGTCCGTCTCCATAAAGTATTCAATGAAGTCATGATTGAAGCGAACAGGGTGTCGCGGCGTGACCTTGAATCGCCGCTCACGATCACCCTCGGCGACGAATTCCAGGGGCTCTGCCCCACCATGAGCGTCGGGGCCGCCCTGATGCGGCGTCTCCGGCTGAAATTCCTGTCCAAAAATATCGAGTGTCGGTTCGCCCTCGGCCTCGTCAACGTTCGAACGCCGGTAAACACGCGCGAGGCGTGGAATATGATGGGGCCGGGTCTATCGGCTGTAAGGGAACGGCTGGAGCAAAAAGACAAGCGCATGGCCTATCGATATTCCGTTCCAGCCTCCCCGGCGACGGCGACGCTGCTGGAAGGCCTGAGCGCTTCGCTGACAGAAATAGAGCGTAATTGGACCGATCGCCAACGCGAGCTGGCGATAAAAACGGTTCTGGATTCCCAAAGTCCATTATCTCTGGCGGAAAAGCTTGGAGTGACCCAGAGGGTTTATTACAAGATCAGAGCTGCTGCGCAGCTCGATCTCTACAACATGATATGGGATGCCATTTTCGTTTCAATGAGTGATTTGGATAAGCGCTATCTCACGAAATGATGACCCTCGTCGCCATCTTACTTTATCCAGTTGTGCTTTTCCTGCTGACGACCGGCGGGAATCTGATTTGCCGCATCGCACTCAAACGCTCCGGCGTACCGTCGGCGCCGGACTCAGACGCCTCCAAGGCAGGCCGGATGATCGGCAATGTAGAACGCATCTTGATCATGGTCGGACTTGTTGCCCAGAGCTGGGAAGTACTTATTGCGGTGATCGCGCTAAAAACAGTCGCGCGACATAAGGAGCTCGACGAACAAACCAAGGCGGAATATTTTCTCATCGGATCGCTTGTAAGCGTCCTTTGGGCGGTGATTGTGACATTGGCGGCGATTATGATCGATAAATACTTCGCCTTTGACATAGCGACTTCCATGCATCGGGCTCTTTCGACCTCCGGGTAGGCACAAGGAACATACTCAATGACAATCCTGCCGCCCGTTCGCCGCGCTTTGCTGTCGGTTTCCGACAAGAGCGGCGTTGAAGACTTCGCGCGTCGCCTTGCAGCCGTCGGCGTTGAGCTGGTTTCAACGGGCGGCACCGCGGCGTCGCTGAAGAAGTCCGGGCTTGTCGTTCGCGACGTGTCGGACGTTACAGGATTTCCTGAGATGATGGACGGCCGCGTGAAGACGCTGCATCCGAAGGTGCATGGCGGCCTTCTCGCGCTGCGCGATGATCGGCAGCACGCCGAGGCGATGCGAACGCATGGGATCGAGCCGATCGATCTTCTCGTCGTCAATCTTTACCCTTTTGAACAGACGGTCGCGAAGGGCGCGGACTATGAGGCCGCCGTTGAGAACATCGATATCGGCGGACCGGCGATGATCCGCGCTGCTGCGAAGAACCACGCCTTTGTCGGCGTCATTGTCGACCCGCAGGACTACGAGGCGGTCGCATCGGAGATTGAAGCGACAGGCGGACTGTCGCTCGCCGCACGCAAGCGCCTTGCCGCAACGGCCTTTGCGCGTACGGCGGCCTATGACGCGGCGATCGCCGGATGGTTTGCAAAAGAGATCGGCGATCTGTTTCCACGCCGGGCGTCCTTCGCCGGCGAGCGCCTGCAAGTTCTGCGGTACGGGGAGAACCCGCATCAACAGGCGGCGTTCTACAGGAGCGAACCGGCGCGTTTCGGCGTTGCGACCGCGCGCCAGCTTCAGGGGAAGGAGCTATCCTACAACAATCTCAACGACACCGACGCCGCTTTTGAACTG
The DNA here is from genome assembly GCA_964529675.1 of uncultured Caulobacterales bacterium. Lineage (GTDB taxonomy): Bacteria > Pseudomonadota > Alphaproteobacteria > Caulobacterales > Parvularculaceae > Amphiplicatus. The sequence continues at coordinate 23,900 of CAZGXT010000024.1, read as the reverse complement.
ATCGCCGAGCTTGGCGCAGAACGCCCGACCGTCGCGATCATCAAGCACGCAAATCCCTGCGGCGTTGCGGCCGCCGACAGTTTGTCAGCGGCCTGGGACCTCGCGCTGCGCTGCGATCCGGTCTCGGCCTTCGGCGGCGTCATCGCGCTCAATCGAACGCTTGACCGGGCGACGGCCGAGCGCATCACGTCGATATTTTCTGAAGTCATCATCGCGCCGGATGTCGATGATGACGCTCTTGAAATCGTTCGCGCCAAGAAAAACCTCCGCGTGCTCGCAACGGGGGGGCTGCCCGATCCCGCCGCGCATGGCCTGCTGATGAGGCCGCTCGCCGGCGGCTTCCTGCTGCAGACGCGCGACGATGGGCGCATCAGGCCGGCCGACCTCAAGATCATGACAAGACGCCAGCCGACTGACGCTGAAATGCGTGACCTCGTCTTCGCGTTCCGGGTCGCCAAGCACGTCAAGTCCAACGCGATCGTCTACGTCAAGGTTGAAGCGACAGTCGGCATCGGCGCCGGCCAGATGAGCCGCGTTGATTCAAGCCGAATAGCGGCGCAAAAATCCGCTGAGGCCGCCAAGGCCGCGGGCCTTGCCGCGCCGCTGGCGCAGGGGTCTGTTGTCGCGTCCGATGCATTCTTTCCGTTTGCGGACGGGTTGCTCGCGGCGGCGGAAGCGGGCGCGACCGCCGTCATCCAGCCCGGCGGCTCGATGCGCGATGACGAAGTCATCAGAGCGGCGGACGACGCCGGGCTCGCCATGGTGTTCACCGGCATGCGCCATTTCAGGCACTGAGTTGAGCGGCGTCCATTTGGATGCGCGCTCGCCGCGCGAATCCGGATTCGTCAGGGCTTCGCCGATGTTCGTTCCACGAGCTCGCTCAGCTTCTGGTTCATCAGCGACAGCTTGCCGATCGACATGCCGGCGCTGATGTCGAGGTCGTCTGCAAAGCGTTCATAGCGCTGCGTCGCATCGGCATGTTTCGCCATCCAGCTGTCGAAGAGCGGGTCAAGCCAGTTCTTCTGATTTTTCGCCGGCTCGGCCTTCGCCGCCTTGGCGATCGCGATCGCGAGGTCGCCCTGGCGCAGCGAGAGTTCGTCGCGAAGACGGTCGGCTGCGAGCCGGTCGAAATGGCCGTCGGGCGTCGCGGCGCGCGCGGCGTTGCGAGCCGGTTGGATCGAAAAACGACGTCCGGCGGCGAAGAACACCGCCGCGATCGACTCGGCCGACCAGCCGGCAGCGCGAGAGAGATTGACGATGTCGAACGCGAATTCGAGCGCCGGCATCAGGGCGGCCTGGCGTGCGATCGGCTCAGGCGCGCCAAGCGCCTTCCAGTGATCTGCGCGCTCTTTCAGCGCGCGAGCCTCGTCGGCCGGCAAGATCGAGGGCAGCGCCGTTTTCAGCGCCTGAATCGGCTCCTTGTATCGGTCGACGACGCCCTTGATGCCGCGCTTGGCGAGCACGTCGCCGGCTTCGACATTCGAGATGATCTTGTTCACCTGTTCTTCCAGCAGGGCGACGGCGGTCGAATAAAGATCGGCCTGCAGGGAGGCGGGAACCTTGTTGTCGAGCGCGTCGACCGCTGCGCCGAAGGCGGTGAGCTCCAGAATGTGGCGGGCGGCCTCATAGCTGAGCGTGACGTCCGCGAAACCGGCGCCCGAGACTTCCATCAGATGATCCATGAAAGTCGCGCCGCACGCGTCGACGATCTCGTTCGACAGCCGCGTCGCGATGATCTCGCGGCGCAGGCGGTGGGCCCTCGTCGCCTTCTGGAATTTGTGCGTCTCGTCCGGGAAGTAGAAGCCGAGTTCGCGCTCCACCATCGGATCGTCCGGCGCTGCTGACTTCACCAGTTCCTCGAAGATCTCCATCTTCGCGTAGGCGAGCAGCACTGCGAGTTCCGGACGCGTCAAACCCTGGCGTTGCATTTTGCGCGCAGCGATCGCCTTGTCGTCAGGAAGCCCCTCTATCGCGCGATCGAGGCGTCCCTGACTTTCAAGGCGCGACATGAATCGCGCATAGGCGTCGATGTCGGCGGCGGCGGTCTTTTGCATCAACGACAGCGCCCGCGTCTGGTCGTAGTTATGCTGCAGGACGTGCGCCGCGACGTCCTCCGTCATTTTCTTGAGGAGAGCATTGCGCCCCGATTCCTTCAGTTCGCCGTTTTCGATCGCCGCCGACAGCAAGATCTTGAGGTTCACCTCATGGTCGGAGGAATCGACGCCGGCCGAATTGTCGATGGCGTCCGTATTGATGCGTCCGCCGCCGAGCGCAAAAGCGATGCGCGCCGCCTGCGTAAGCCCGAGATTGGCGCCTTCGCCGACTACTTTCATGCGCATCTCTTCACTGTTGATGCGAATGGCGTCGTTGGCGCGATCGCCGACGCGTGCGTTGTCTTCGTGGGCCGCCTTGAAATAGGTGCCGATGCCGCCGAGCCAGAACAGCTCCACATCGGCTTTCAGGATGGCGCGCATCAGGTCCTGAGGCGTCGACTGCGCGGCGTCAAGGCCGAGCAGCGCCTTCATCTCTGCGCTGACAGGGATCGACTTTGCAGAGCGCGGGAACACTCCGCCGCCTTTCGAGATGAGCGTCCTGTCGTAGTCCTGCCAGGACGAGCGCGGCAGCGCGAACATGCGCTTGCGCTCGGCGAAGGAAGCGACCGGGTTGGGATTTGGATCGATGAAAATGTCGCGATGATCGAACGCTGCGACCAGCCTTATCTGCTCAGAGAGCAGCATGCCGTTCCCGAAGACGTCTCCTGACATGTCGCCGATGCCGGCGACGGTGAAGGGTTCGGTCTGGATGTCCTTGCCCATCTCGCGGAAATGGCGCTTCACCGCCTCCCATCCGCCGCGGGCGGTGATGCCCATGACCTTGTGGTCGTAACCCGCCGATCCGCCGGAGGCGAAAGCGTCGCCGAGCCAGAATCCATAGTCCGCGGAGATGCCGTTCGCCGTATCGGAAAAAGTCGCCGTTCCCTTGTCGGCGGCGACGACGAGATAAGGGTCTTCTTCGTCCCAGCGCACCACGTTCTTGGGGGTGACGGTTTTGCCGCCGACGATATTGTCGGTGATGTCGAGCAGGCTGCGGATAAACTCGATATAGGCGCCGCGGCCCTCTTCGAAGACGGCGTTGCGGTCGCCCCCGACCGGCAATTGCTTTGGATAAAATCCGCCCTTGGAGCCGGTTGGAACGATGACGGCGTTCTTGACCCTTTGGGCCTTGACGAGGCCGAGAACCTCGGTGCGGAAATCTTCCCGGCGATCAGACCAGCGCAGGCCGCCGCGCGCCACCGGCCCGAAGCGCAGATGAACGCCGTCGACGCGCGGTCCGGACATGAATATTTCCCGATAGGGCCGCGGCTCCGGCAGGTCGTCGATCGCTGCGCTGACAATCTTGAATGAGATGTATGGCTTGAACGTCGCGTCTGCATTGCGCTGGTAGTAGTTCGTCCCCACCATAGCCAGAATGAGATTGAGGAACCGCCGCAGGATGCGGTCTTCATCAAGGCTTTCGACCGCCTCCAGCAGATCCTTGACGCGCGTGACCGCCGCATCGAGTTCTTTAAGCCGCGCCTCCTTCTTGGCGGGGCCGGCCGGATTGAAGCGGGCGTGGAAAGCGGCGATCAACGCCCGCGCGATCGCGGGATTCTTCGACAGCGTCTGTTCGATATATCCGAGCGAAAAGGGAATCCCCGCCTGAAGGAGGTATTTTGCAGCGGCGCGCAGCAGCCACGCCTCGCGCCAGTTCAGACCGGCGCTGATCACCAGCGCGTTGAAGCCGTCGTCCTCCGTCCGTCCACTGAAGATCGCCGCGAGCGCTTCCTCGACATTCTTCCGAACGGCGCCCGTGTCGACAGCGCGCCCCAGGCTCTCTTCAGTCCGGAAATCGTGAACGCTGCACGGCGCGACCCCGTCGCCGGGCGTCACATCGTAGGTCGCCTCCTGCGCGACGTTGAGGCCGAGATGTTCGAGGGGCGGTATGACTTTTGAAAGTTTCAGCGGCTCGCCGCGCCGATAGAGCTTGATGTTGATCACATGGTCGGCGTCGCCCGGGCGTGTGAAAACGCGCTCAGTCTGGGCGCCGCCGCCCATCCCTTCAATCACCGCGATATCTTGAAGCGCTTCCGCCGGCTCGACATGTTCGCGATAGGCGGCGTCAAACGCGTACTCGTAGCGTTTGAAGAGGCCCTGCGGCGTCGCGCCGTCATGGGCCGCGCGCAAGGCGTCGAGAAGCCCGTCTGACCAGTTCCTGGTGATCAGCCTGATGCGCCGCGTCAGCTCTGCGATCGGCGGCCCCTCAGGCGCGCCGGGCTTCAGCCCGATGATGTAGTGGACGCGGACGAGCGAGGCGTCCCCGAAATGAGGATTGAACGCGGCGACATGCCCGTCATAGGCGGCGGCGAGCGTCGCCCCGATTTCCTCGCGCACGGTCGATGAAAAGCGATCGCGCGGCACGAACGCGAGCGCCGAGACAAACCGGTCGAATCGGTCGCGGCGCAGAAACAGCTTCGTACGCGGACGTTTGTAAAGCCGCAGGATCCCCAGCGCGGTCTCGCGCAAGACGTCCACATCCGCCTGGAGGAGTTCGTCGCGCGGAAAGGTTTCAAGAATATGGACGAGCGCCTTGGCGTTGTGGCCGCCGGGTTTAAAGCCGGCCACCTCGACCACGCGCTTCAATTTGAGACTGAGAATCGGGAGATCGGATGCGGGGCGATTATAGACATCCGACGTCAGCAGCCCGACAAACCGTTCCTCGCCCGTCACCTTTCCGGCGGCGTCATAAAGTTTGACGCCCACATAATCGAGGTGCACGCGGCGGTGAACGGTTGAGCGGACGTTCGCCTTCGTAATGATGATCGGGTCGGGAGAGCTCATGAAGGCGGCCACCGGCGCCGAAAGCTCGCCTTCGTCCGAGAAGGTCGTTTTCAGAATGCGCCGCACGCCGTCGCGCAGGATGCCGAGGTCGCCCTTGTCGTCCCGCACGAATTTGGCGCGTCCATTCTTCGCGGAATAGGAGTACCGGCGCGCGCCGAGAAAGGTGAATTTCGCCTCGTACAGCTTCTCCAGAAATTCGATCGACTCAGCGCGCATTTCAGCGTCGCCGCCCTTGATCTTGGCGGCCTTCAGCTGGTCGATCGCCGATCGCATCCGGGCTGTCATGGCGGGGAAATCGCCGACCGCCAGCGCGACATCGGCGAGAACGCTTTCGATTTCGGATTGCAGGCGCGCGACTTCGGCGTCGTCGACAGGCGGATCCATTTCCGCGTGGATCATCGACTCCGAAATCGCGCCTGCGCCGTCATTCTGGCGCTGGCCCTTGGAATCCCGCGAGATGTTGACGACCGCGTTGACGAAGAAGGAGACCTGCTTTCCGGCTTCGGCGAGCGCGCTTGTCACGCTGTCGACGATGAACGGCATGTCGTCGGTGGTGATGTCGAGAACGAGCCGGGTGTCCCGCCAGTCGGCGCTCTTGTGCAGCCGCAGGGCGATCTTCGGTTTGCCGGGCAGGCGCTTCTCGCTCACCCGGAACGCCTCGACGGCCCGTGCGAGCAATCCTGCAGGCTCATCCCAGTGCCGGTCGTCCCCGGTCGCGAAACGGACGAGTTGTTCGATATAGGCCTCGAAGGCTGCCGCGAGCGCGCCCGATTTCGTTTTTGGCGCATCCTTGCTGGCGCGCGCGAGGTCGATCACGCGCTTCAGCGTTTTGGTGTCCGCACTTGAGTGAAAGCCTTCCGCCACCGAAATCCTCCCGACGAACCCGCGACCAACGTCAGCGTGTCCGTTGAAGGACGCGCACCTACGCCAAGCAGGGCTATTTTGCGCGGGTCATAGCGTAACGCGGCTTTGGAAGTCTAACGGAATAAGTCCCGCGTCAGGCCTTCGCCGCGGCCTTTGAGAGCCTGGCGGCGGCGGGCTCCGCTGCAATGCGGGGCTCGATTTCGCGCCGCACAAGACCGGTGCGCGGATATCGCCGGTCCGCCGCATCGCCGATGACGGCGGAAGCCGCCCACAGCGCGCCGGTTCCACTGGCGAGAACGGTCAACACTGACAGCGTGACAAGCGATAATCCGTCAATCCGCAACAGCGCGACGATCACGAAAGCGCTTGCCGGAAGCATCGCTGCGAGCGCGGTCAGCCGGTGCGCCGCGTGAAATGCGGACGCCGCGAGAACGCCGAGCACAAGCAGCGCGATGATCTCAAGACGTGTTGTAACGGCGGCTGCAGGAACGGCCACCATCAATGCGCCAGCGCCAAATGCGGCGCTGACCACGGCCATTCTCGACGTGTAATGAGCGCGCCAGCGAAACGGCCGTGAGGCGAGCTTGTCGCCGGCGCGATATTCCTTGCGAAAGCGGCGACACAAATAGAGAGCAGCGAACAGCATTGCGGCCCAGACGCCGGCGCGCAGCGGAAAGTCCCGCGCGACGACGATTGCAATGAAGATCGCTGCGGCGGCGAAGATCGCAAGGCCCGGGCCGCCCCAACGCGACAGAAGATCAATGAGGTGCAGGCTCGCCGCCCGCGATCGCGCCGGCCTTCGCGCCGGCGCAGCGGTTTCTCCGGCAGCAGCCTCCGCGGCGAGCGCCTGGAGGTCGCGAACGCTGAGCGGCTCATTGGTCGGCGTTTGCGGCATGGAGGGTAGCGCGGCCTTCTAAGGCGACGTCCGCCATAAGGCGACGCCCTTCGTTAACGAATTGCTAACTGTCGAGGCTGGGCTGATTTGCCCGCGCGGTCTATCCCGGGCGCTGCCTACGGCTCGAAGCCCGGCGGCGCGAGCTCAAAATGCTGAAAATCAAAGCCTGGCGCGACCGTGCAGCCGACGAGCGTCCACGCGCCAAGACTTTCGGCCGCCTGCCACGCCCCGGCCGGGACAATGCCTTGCAGGGCCTCGCCCCGCAGCACATCAGCGCCGATGATCAGCGAGGTCCGCCGGCCGTCGTCGATCTCAAGGCGCAACGGATCGCCTGCGTGATAGTGCCAGATCTCCGTCGCATCGATGCGATGCCAGTGAGAGCGTTCGCCTGCCTTCAGGAGAAATAGAATTGCGGTTGATATGGCGCGACCGCCGGAGGCGCCCTCGTCGCGAAACGTCTCGCGATAATGGCCGCCCTCCGGATGGGGCCGAAGGTGAAGGCGCGCGATGATGGCGTCGGCGGCGGTCGTCACGGGTTCTTGTCGTCGCCGTAGTAAGCTTCGATTTCGATCCCAGCCTGACGAAGTTCGCCGCGCAAGGTCAACGCGTCGATGTGGAACGGATCAAGCGACAGCGCCGATACGATATCTTCCGCCGCGTCGTCGTCGCGGCCGAGCGCGCGAAAAGCGCGCGCGCGGATGACATAGGCCTCCGGCGTCCTGACGCCTTTTTCCTCCGCCGCCGTGACAGCGTCAGCCGCGGCTTGCCAGCGATTGTCGGCGGCGAAAATTTTGGCTGCGACAAAATCAAGTTCGCGCAGCGCCGACGCGTGCTCCTTCGCGGACGTGATTGCCTTTTCAGCCTCGCCGGTGTCGCCGGACTCAAGCCAAGCCAGCGCCGCTTCGGCGAGAAGGCGCGCGCGCGTCGTCTCGTCGCCGGCGTCCGCGCGCGCGGACGTCTCGGTCAGTCTGATCGCCGCAAGTCGCGGGAATCCGGCGGCGAGATCAGCGATCGCCAGGCAATGTTGCGCCGCCGCCCCGCCGCCTTCGAGCGCCCAGCGCTGGGCGCCCGCGCGCCCGTCGGCGAGGTCTTCGACGATAAGCCGGACACATTCTTCGTGACGCTCCCCGGCGCTCGCCTGAGAATTAAGGTAGTCCGGAAGAAAAGGCGCCTCCGGCGTCAACAGGGTGATGATGGCTTCAATCAGCATGCCCGCTGACTAGACCCGCCGAAGCGGGCCGAAAAGAGGCATTCGACTATTCCGCCGCTTCTGCGCGCGGGGCGCGGCGGACCGGGCGTTTTTTCGCGCCGGGATCGCCCGAGGATGGCTCCGCCGTGCTGGCCTTTTCGCCGCGAACGACGACGATTTTTTCTGACGTCTCGGTCGGCGCGGCGGACTTGCGCGGGTCAGCGGGAAGGAAGCAGGTGACGCGCGTTCCTTCGCCGGAGCTCGATTCCATCCGGACCCAGCCGCCGTGAAGGCTGACGAGCCGTTGCACAAGCGAAAGCCCAAGTCCCGCGCCCGCCGAAGGTCCGGCGGATTCGAAGGGCTCGAAGACACGCGCCTGATCGTCCGGCGACACGCCGCGCCCGGAATCTGCAACCCAGAGACGGATGAGCCCCGGCGCCCGGTCGGCCCCGATCGTCACCGCGCCGCCCGGACCGGTATAGGCGAACGCGTTGGAAAGGAGATTAAAGAGAATCTGTTTCAGCTTGCGCGGGTCGGCGCGAAAGACGCCGATGTCCGGATCGCAGGCGACCGACAGCGACACCTGCGTGTCCTCGGCCTTCAGCGCCGAATAGGTCGCCGCATTGGTGAGAAGGTCGCGCAGATCGACCTCCTCAAGATCGACCGACATTTTTCCTGCGTCGATGGCTGCGAGGTCGATGATGTCGGTGATCAGGTCCCGAAGATGATGCGAGGCCTGAAGGATCGACGCGATGTAATCCTTTTGGCGGTCGTTGAGGACTCCGAACATCTGGCCGTCGAGCATCTCCGTAAAGCCGATGATCGTCGCCAGCGGCGTGCGCAGCTGATAGGAAACGTGATCGACGAATTTCGATTTCTGGCGGTCGATGTCTTCAAGCAGCGCGTTGCGCGCTTTCAGCTCTTTCTCGCGCTCGCGGCTGTCCGTCACATCAAGGAAATAGAGAAGCGTCGCGCCGTCGGGCAGGGGTTCGGTTCCGAAGGACAAGGTGCGCCCGTCCGAAAGCGCGACGACCTCATCGCGCGAGGGAATGCGGTCTTCCGGGGACATGGAGGTCGCGCGCCGTTTGGCGGCGGCGAGCGACGGGGCGCCCGCGGTGACGCGCGACATCATCTCCGACAACGCCCCTTCGATATGGGGACGCGCGGCCAGCGCCTGGTCGTCGAAGCGCCACATCTTCGTAAACGCGGTGTTGTGCAGCCGAAGCTTTCCGTCGGCGCCGAATACGGCGACGCCTTCGGAAAGATTGTTCAGCGTCGCCCGCTGCACGTTGATCTGGGTGTTGAAGCGCGCCTCAAGCGCCATTTTCTCGGTGATGTCGTCGAAAACGACCAGCGCGCCGCCGAGCGGATGGCGGGCGCGGGCGACGCGCAACATGCGGGCGTCGGGCAGATTCCAGACCTCGTCCGGCGCGCGCCCGTCGCGCTCCGCGCCCGGGGCCGCCATGCCCTCCGTATAGAGAGCAAGCTGGCGGCGCTTCCATTGCGCGAAGTCGGGCTGCTCGGGCAGGCGTCCGAGATGGCGCAGGCGGTCGAGCAGCTCGTTATGCTGGGGAGCGCCGGCGAGATAGGCGTCCTCAAGGCCGAACAGCCGCTTGAAGGCGGCGTTGTAATAGACCAGTTCCTGACCGGCGCCGAACATGGCGACGCCTGCAGGGATCTGGTCGAGCGTCGCGCGGTTCGCTTCGATGTGGCGGTCAAGATCGGCCTTTGCGCGCTCGAAGTCCGTAATGTCGACGGCGAAGCCCGCGATGCCCGCATCGCCGGCGGCGTGGACGGGCGTCTCGGTGATTTTGAGCGACCGTCTCGCGCCCTTGATGTTGACGGCGATCCGGCCCTCGACCGAGCGGCGCTCGGCGCTGGCGCGTTCGGCGATCTTCTTGACCGCGCCGTCGAGTTCGATTTGCTCCTTGAGGACCGCAGCCGCGCTCGGCGCTTCGACCGCCTCGACATAGGCGGCGTTCACCCAGGCGAGCGAGAGATCGGCCTGCCGGCGCCACGCCGGTATTGGCGCGCGTTCCAGTTGCACGAGAGCGCCATGTAGGTCGGCGGTCTTTTCGCGCACCTTGCCGAGAATGCCGCCGTCCTCCGCCATTCGCACCGCGGGATCGGTGAGCCAGAGCGCGACCTGGCCTCCAGCGACGCGGCCATCCGCTTCAATGGCGCGGCCTTCATTCGTCATCAGCGAACCGGAAAAGGCGATGCCGTGCTGGCGAAGCTCCTGAACGAGGTCGCGCAGTTTCTGCTGTTGGTCCGGCCGGCTGTCGTCCTGCAACGGCAGTTCGCCCAGCGTGTTGAGGAGCCGCGTGACCGGCGTCGCCATCGGGTCATCGACATCGACGGCGAACGACATCAGCGAGGCGAGCGCCGCGGGACCGCCGAGGATCTTGGGCGTGCCCCAACCCTGTTCCATCGACTCGTAATCGTCTTCCCAAACGAGGACGAGCCCCGGATGGGCCGATAGGACAGCGTCCGACTTTTCGAGTTGGGCTTCCAGTTCGGCGAGCTTCTTCGTCCAGTAGGCCGAAGCGTTGCGCGATGCGGTCGAAACACGAAACGCCCAGGCGAGCGCGGCGACGGTGATCGCGCCTGCAGCAAGGAGCCCGACCAGCACCGGATGTGGCCCGGCCGCCTCAATCCCTTGCGCCAGGGCGGGGGAGGGCGCCGTCGCCAGCGCCCCGAGCGCGGCTGACGCCATTAGCGCCGCTGGCCCCCGTCCGCTCGTCGCCGGAGCTTTCATTCGGTTTCCTTCGACAGCCCATCGCGCCCAATGAGGGGCGGCGGAAAAAGGCCACATCTGGTGATCAACTGCGCCAACGCCGCAATATCTACCCTGTTCGCCTCGCCCCGCTAGAGGCATCGAGGCGCGAATCAGGCGCGTTCACCGGTAATTTTCAACAGCCGCGAGAGCCGGTTAGTTGGGCTGATCGGCGCTCTCTTTTTCTTCTTCCGTCTGGCGCGATTTCCGGCCGAAGAGGCCCTTCAAAGCTTCACCGGCGATCGACTTCACCGGCTCCTCAGCGGCGGCGGCGCTGTTGTCCGTCGCAGGAGCCGCCGCTCCGCCCTCCGTACCGCTGGGCGCTGCGGGGCTGCGACCGAGGATGCCCTCAAGCAGCGCCTTGCCGGGATCGGCCGTTTCGCCGTCCTTGGGCTTCAGAGCGTTGTCGAGCAGGCCGCGCACCGTCTGCTCGGCGCGACCGCGCACCAACGCCTCGACATCGACGCCCACGGTCGGTTGTGAAAACGTGCCGCCGACCTTGATCGGGATCGCGATGGTGCGGCCCTCCTTTCCGTCGGCCGAGGTTGACGCCCGCGGCAACAGTCGAATGTCGACCGCCTGTCCGGGAAGGTTCACTTTCCCGACGCCTGTCATGGCGAGGTAAGGGCCTTCCATGGAAATCGTCGGCGCCTGCATTTGCCCGTCGACGATTGTGAACGTCGTCAGGAACTTCGAGAAATCGGTACGCTCATCCGGGCGTCGCGCTTCCGCGATCGCCGTGCTGATCGCGGCGGGATTGGTAAGCCCGCCTTCGTAAAGCTTCGTCACCGCCGAGGCGATCTTGGCGATGTTGATGCCCTTCAGCGCGCCGTCGTTGAGATCGAACCCGCCCTTGCCGTCGAGCGACTCCATGATCGCCTTCTGGCTCGAGCCGGTGGCGTTGAAGGTGAGCGTGAATCCGCCGAGCCCGAGCACGCGGTCCATCTTCATAAGGTCGATGGTGAAGGGATTTGCGTCGACCTGATCCATTTTGAAATCGCCGGCGATCGACGGCGTCGCGCGCGCGGCGTCTACGACGAGCTTCCCGGAGCCGCCGCCCTTGTAAAAGGCGATCTGCGGAATGTCGGCGGTCATGCGCGCATTGGCGATTTTCAGCCGCATCCGCGCCGCCCCGGTTTCGATGTCATTCAGAAAAACCTGTCCGGCGCTGAGATCGAGATCGGCGTCGATATTGCGCAGGCTCGTGAAGTCCATTTTATCAGTCGACCAGGCGGGAAATCCCTGCGCCGTCGTCGCCGGCGGCGGCATATAGGGGCGCAGATCGAGCGCGCCGGTCGTCAGCGCGCCGGTCGCCTTTGGTTTTGCGCCGGACCAGTCGAGCTTCAGATCGCCTTCGGCGTCGATCTTGTCGAAGCCGATTTTCGCAGCAGACAACGCCAGCGAGGTCGGCGCCCCGGTCGCCTCCCCGGAAACGGAGAGCCTGTCAAAGCCGGGCGCTTCCGCCAGTTCGACCTCAAACAGTCTGGCGAGCGCAGGCAGGTCCGGCGCATCGATCTGCACCGGCCCCGAATAAGCGAGCGTGTCGCCGCCTGCGACCAAGAGATCAGCCCCGATCGTCGCCGCGCCGAGGACGAGGTCGAGTTTGAGATTGCTGTCCTTCTTCGCGAGCAAGTCGGAAAGACTTGTCAGGACGACCTTCGCCGTCGCCGGCGCGCCCTGAAAATTCATCTTGCTGTCGACTTCCAGCGGTTGGGAAAGGCTCTTAAGGCGAACATCAGCGTTGATTGCGTCGAGCGTGAAGGTCTTGCCCGCCGCCGCGTCGGTATAGACGGCGTGTCCGTCGACAAGCCGCACGTCGCCGAGGCTGAGGTCCTTTGGACTTTGGGCCGGGGCGCCCTCCGGCTGAGTCGCCGCAGACGGCGCCGCGAGGTTCCAGTTGACCGCGCCGGATTTCGCCTTCTGAAGATTAAGGTCGGGCCTCGTCAGAATGAACTTGGAAATTTCGACGCGACCGCCAAACAGCGGCATGAGCTTCACGCCGATATCGGCGCGATCGACGCGCGCAAGATGATCGCCGCTAAATCCTTCCGCGTTCGCCACCACCAGCTGCGAAACGGAAAACGCTGTCGTCGGGAATATCTTGAACGATATGTCATCGCCGAGCGTCACCGCGCGACCGAGCGCCTTCGACGCTTCCGCTTCAATTCTGCCCTTGTAGGAAGCCGCGGGCACAAGGCCCGGCGCCAGCAGCACGATCGCAACGAGAAGGACGACGAGAGCGGCGACTGCGGCGAGGAAACGAGTCATGGGAACTCTCCTGACAGGGCGGAATTCAGTCGATGGCTACGCGAGTTCTGCCCCTAAATTCCATCATCTGATGAGCGCCGCAAGGTTGATTTCCGGTTATTTAGTTTCTGAACGGCGTTGGCGGATGCGTCGGCGGGGCGTAAGCTTCCGTCGGCCTGGTGGTGGGGGCGCTCGCATGCGTGCAGAATGGCTTGCTCTTGTCGCGGCGTCCTGCGCTCTTGTCGGGCCCGCATTTGCTGAGCCCGACGCTGCGGCGGCGCCGTCGCCGGCGCGCCTTCATGCGGCGGGCGGGGGAGGCGCGGTTCTCTCAGACCCCTCGTCGATCGAACCTTTTCTCGACGGCTATGTCGCGCATGCGATGGCCGATCAGTATCCGCCCGGCATGATGATCGCCGTGGCGACGCGCGACGGCGTCTTCGTCAAGGCCTACGGCCTTGCTGACGCCGGGAACAACATCCCGGCGACTGAGGAGACGCTTTTTCGCATCGCCTCGATTTCCAAGACCTTTGTCTGGACGGCGGTGATGATGCTTGTCGACGAAGGCAAGCTTGCGCTCGACGCGGATGTCGACAGCTATCTCAAGACCGTAAAGGTCGGCGCGCGCGGGCTTGCGCCCGTGACGCTGCGCGATCTGATGGCGCACCGGCCGGGCTTTGAAGATACGCTCGGAGATTTCTTCCAGTCGAAGTCCGGGCGCAGTTTCGAGGAAGCGCTCGGTCACACCAGGCCGAAGCGCGTCGCGCGTCCGGGGGAGCGCACATCCTACTCGAACTGGGGAACCGATCTCGCCGCGCAGATCGTCGCCGACGTCACAGGGACGCCCTTTGACGTGTTCGTCGCGACGCGGATCCTCAAGCCGATCGGCATGAGCTCGACGATCCAGCACGATCCAAGGTCCATATCCGGCGAGGCGCTCAACGACCCCGCGCTCGAAGCGCGCCTCGCCGCGCCGCACAGGCTCGAAGGCGGCGCGCCGACGGTGATGATCCACGACGCGCTCGACCCACTGCATGCCTCCGGCGCGATCGCCTTGGACGCGCGCGACGCCGGGCGCTGGCTTCGGTTCCTTCTCAACGACGGGGTGGCCGACGGAAAGAGGCTTCTCAGTCCCGAAGCATTCGCGCGGATGCGCACGCGCGCGTTCCGGGACCGTCCGTTTGCGCCGGATTTCGCTCATGGCTTCATGGAGACCGAAATCGGCGGCGCGATCACCTTTGGTCATGGCGGAACGCTTTCGGGATTCATCAGCGACATGACGATCGCGCCCTCGCTCGGCGTCGGCGTCTTCGTTGCGGTGAACGGCGCGGAAAGCCCCCGGCTGCCCGACCTCGTCAGCCGCTACGTCATCGAGCAGTTCGCGCGCGCGGAGAGCTATCCGGCCATGTGGGCGGTCAAGGCCACGCCGGAAATGATCGAAAAGGCGAAGTCGGCGGCCGGCGCCTATCTTCCGAACCGCCGCGTTTACTCGCGTTTTGAGAAGGTCACCGCGCTCGGCTCGGAGATCAAGCTGGCGGCGAAGGATGACGGCTCGCTCGTCGTCACCTCCGGCGGCAAAGCGACCCGCTACTATCCGCTCTCGGACGATCTCTGGTCGAACCGCTCGCGCGACCGGCTTTATGTCTATCGCGACGAAGCCGGCGCCCCGCTCAGAATCTCTGCGGCGATGGGGACGATGACGGCCGATCGCGTGGCGTTCCTGGCCTCATCGGATGCGTTCAACGCGGCGATCGGCGCCGTCACGCTGTTTTCCCTGCTTGCGTTCCTCGGCGCGTGGCGGCGGCAGGGGCGCGAGGTCGAAACAACCCGGCTCGGCAAGCGGCTCGCCGTCGGTCATGCGACATCGGCCTTCCTGTGGATAGCCTTCGTCGTCGCCCTGATCGTCGTCAGCGCCAGCCTCGCTGAAAAGGATCTCGCCGATTTTCAGGCGGACGGCTGGCCGCCGGCGCCGCTGATCGCCGCGATCGTCACGTCGCATCTCGCAGCGCTCGGCGCGGTCGCGGCGGCGATCGGCGTCTTTCCGGTGCTGGTCGGATCGGGCTGGTCGGTCTGGCGGCGCGCGCACTATCTGCTCTTTGTCGCCGCCGGGCTTTTCGCCGTCTGGCAACTCGCGATCTGGAAAGCCATCCTCGCTTCCCCGAGCGTCTGACGATGGCGGCTCTGTTGAGCCGTCGGGATGTCGTTGATGAGACGATCAGAGGGCCCTGGACGAGGCGTCCCTTGTCACAAAAAATTCGTTAATCAGCATCGAATGAAGTCCATTCTCCATTCGTTAATGACGCATGGCCGCGAGGGCCGTTATGGAGCAAGGTATGAAGTTAAGAGTTGGCGGGGCGGCTGCGGCGAGTCTTGCAGTCATTTTGGGCGGCGTCAGCGCGGCCGACGCGGCGGTCACCAGAATCGAACAAGGGCAACCGACCGTCAATGTTGCTGAATTCGACACCGGATCAGATCGTTACAACATCTTTGCAGACACTTTTGGCGTTGTCGACTCGCTCGTTTTTCAGAACGTCTTCGCGGATTCGGGAAACGTGATCGACGGCGCCAACGTCATCGTCCTTCAGAATTCTGACAATGATTCAAACGCCGCGACGGTCTTCAATGCGCGCAGCGCGGCGGGAGTGATCGCCGGAAACACCGGCGCAGACCGGGCGGGCTTCTTTGTTTACTTCAACAGCGCGCTGAATATCAATCGACTTGTGTTCTCGACGAACCTGAACGACAGCTTGGCGCTGCTGACGATTCTCGCCGCGAATCTTTCGCCGGTCGGCGCGGATGCGATCGCGCAGCTTCCAACTTTCTCTGAACGGAATTTCGAATTCTCGGAGGTGCCTATTCCGGGCGCGCTGCCGCTGTTCCTCGCCGGGCTCGGCCTGAGCGGTTTTGCCGCCGCCAGACGCTCGAAAGAAGGTCCGCGGCCTTAGCGCGCGGCGACAAGACCGGGCGCACGTCGCCCGGCGAGCCGCCTAAAGCATGCGTTCGCAGCCTAGAGGAAGCGTGCGACGACATCTTTGTAGGATCGCGAAAGCTTAAGCTCCGATCCGTTCTCCAATACGACGAAATACTCGCCGTTTGAGTGCGGGTGCAGCTCCTTGACTTTCTTGACGTTGACAATCGCGGAACGGTGAATGCGCTGGAAGCGGCTGGGATCGAGGCGCTGCTGCAGCGTTTTCATCGTCTCGCGGATGATGTGGGTCTTCCCGCAGGCGTGGATGCACATGTAGTCGCCGGCGGCGTCGATCCAGTCGATGTCGTCGGCGTTGAGCATCACGACCTTGGTTCCGTCCTTGAAAGACAGGCGCTCGGAATAACGCTCCTTCTGCGTCCACGTAGGGTCCTGGATCAGTTCCTTGATCTGGTCGCGGTCTTCGTCGCTGAGCGAGGCGAGAAGTTCGACGAGGCGTGATTCCCGGCTCGCCGCCGCGCGCGTCTTGATCGCTTCGCGCGCGCGGTGAACGGCGTCTTTCAGCCGCTCTTCCTCGACGGGCTTCACGAGATAGTCGAGCGCGTTCGCTTCAAACGCGTCGATCGCGTATTTGTCGTAGGCGGTGACGAAAACGATCAGCGGCGCAGGCGCGCCGATCAGCGCGCGCACCACGCCGAAGCCGTCGAGCCCCGGCATCTGGATGTCGAGAAATACGAGATCAGGCGTCTGCGCCTTGATCTCCTTCACCGCCTCGCGGCCGTTGGAGCATTCGCCGACGATCTCGATCTCCGGAAACTCCTGAAGCCGGAGCTTGAGGCCCCTGACGGCGAGGGGCTCATCGTCCACGAGCATCACGCGGATTTTCTGATCATCCATGACAGGTCGCCCTCAAAGCTGTGCGGTGAATTCAAGCGGAATACGCATGCATACGGCGAGACCCTGCGGGGCGCGCCGCGAGAGCGTGAAGGACTGCCGCGCGCCGTAAAGATGCGCGAGCCGCTCGCGCATGTTGACGAGGCCTACCCCCGCTTTGGCGTCCTGCAGCAGCGCTTCCGGGTTCTCCGGCGCCGAGGGTCCGTTGTCCCAGACTTCAAAGCGCAGCATTTCGCCGTCGCGTTTGGCGACGATGCCGATCTCGCCGCCGGACTCCATGCGCGCGATCGCATATTTGATGGCGTTCTCGATCGCCGGCTGCAGGATGAGCGAGGGCACCCGCGCGTCGAGAATGTCGTCGTCGACGTCGAGCGTTATTTTCAGGCGGTCGGCGAAGCGCGTTTTTTCGATGTCGAGATAGAGTTGGAGGGCGCGCAATTCTTCGGCGAGCGAGGTCTTCAGCAGAGGATCGCTGTCGAGCGAATAGCGCAGGAACGCCGACAGCTTCGTCAGCATCTGATTGGCCTGGCGGCCGTCCTTCTCGAGGACGAGCGTTGAAATGGCGTTCAGCGTATTGAAGAGGAAATGCGGATTGAGCTGGTAGCGCAGCATCTTCAGTTGCGCCTGATCGGCGAGCCGGGCGGACATCAGCGCTCGCTCGGACTCATCGCGCAGCTTCAGGTAGTAATTGATCCCGAAATAGAACCCGCCCCATGACATCAGCAGGAAGAAATTCGGCGGAAGGTCCGGACGGATCAGCATGAGAATGTTCATGCTGCCGAGATCGGCGCCGCGATTGAGGATCCATTCCTCGCCGAAGATGAGGATGAAGGTCTGCAATTTTGCGAGCGACATGGCGACGGTCGCCGCCGCCGTCGTCGAGATGGCGATCACGAGTAGGGCGGCAGGGTGCTGGCGACGCGCGAAGCGATAAATGGGCCGCAGCACGATCGACGTGGTCAGCAGCCCGACGATCGACATCGCGATCGAATAGGCGACCGACTGCGGCGTCCATCCCGCCACGAGCGAGGAGACGGCGAGAACATGGAAGATGAAAAAGCCGAGCCAGCCCGAAATCTGAAGGAACCAGAAAAGGCGCTCCTTCTCGGCGAAGAACCAGTCGGCCGCCTGGCGCGACCGCGACGGCGGGGCGATGAAGGCCCCAGGGCTGACGGGGTTGAGGTCGATCGCGCTCATGAGCGTCCGGTCAAGGTTCTGCACCCGCTTCGCCTCCCTCTGGCGGTCGTTCAACGCCGTTGCGGCGAAAGGCCCCTTCGGCGCGGCGAACCGGGCGTTAACCGCAGACCGTAGTCCTATTCAGGCAGCGACAAAAGCCGAACGTCCCCGCCTGCCGCCGTCGTGTTGATGGTCAGCGTGCGTTCGGTCGCAAAGCGCGCTGGGTCGTCGGCGCTCGAGAGCAGGGCGGCGATCGGGCCGGTGCGGCGGGCGAGCGCGCCGGCGATCGCGCGCCGCGACGCCGGCCCCCCGTCAAACGCGACCGCCCGCACGCGGGGATCAAGGAAGGCGGCCTCGTTGATGACGGCGCCTGCGGGAAGGCTGACGACAAGATGGTTGGGCGCCCCGGCGGCGGAAAGGGCGCCCGCGATCTTGTCGGCGAGCGGTTGGACCGCGACGATCGCATTGCCGGCGGCGAGCGCCATCGCGACCTGACGCGCGTTCGCCGCCTCGCTTCCCCCGCCGAGGCAAAGCACGACGCCCCGGCCCTTGAGGCGCAGCGTATTCGATTCCCCGGTCGGTCCCGGCAGCTCGACGGTGTCGCCGAGATGTTCCGCATAGAGAGAAACGGCGAGCCTGAAAATGGCCGCGGCGTCGTCGCGTGCGCCGGCGGCGGCGCGCACCAGAATGTCGCGCCGGTCGGCGCTTGCGCTCCACTGGTCGAACGCTTCCGCCGCGCGGCGAAGCTGCTGGTCGAAGAGCGGCATCGGCGCCGAGGCGTTGATGTCAATCGCGCCGTCGCCGGCGGGCTGCGGACGTTGTTGCAGCGCGCGCAGATAATGCGGGCCGCCCGCCTTCGGGCCGGTCCCGGAAAGACCGTCGCCGCCGAAAGGCTGCACGCCGACGACTGCGCCGATCTGGTTGCGGTTGACATAAATGTTGCCGATGCGGGCGCGGGCGACGACCGCATGCATCGTCTCGTCGATGCGGGTGTGCAGACCAAGCGTCAGTCCATAGCCAAGCGCGTTGACGGCGTTGACGAGCTTCTCGATCTCGGCGGCGCGAAATCGCACGACGTGGAGGACCGGCCCGAAGACTTCGCGCGTCAGCTCGGAGAGGCTTGCGATCTCGATCGCGACGGGCCGGACGAAGGTTCCATTGACCGACCCCGCCGGCGCCAGCGCCTCCGCGATGATTTTCGCCTTGGTCCGAAGCGCCTCGACATGGCGCAGGATAACGCCTCGGGCTTCCTCATCGATAACGGGACCGACATCGGTCGAGAGCCTCGCCGGGTCGCCGACGACGAGTTCGGCCATCGCGCCCGACAGCATCTCGTTAAAGCGGTCGGCGACGTCCTCCTGCACGCAGACGACGCGGCAAGCGGAGCAGCGTTGGCCCGCGCTCTGGAAGGCGGAGGCGACCGCGTCGCGCACCGCCTGTTCAAGGAGCGCCGTCGAGTCGACGATCATCACGTTGATGCCGCCGGTCTCCGCGATCAGCGCCGCATCTCCCTTGCCGGCGTTGACGAGGCCCCGATTGATGATCTGCGCGACCTCCGTTGAGCCGGTGAAAACGACGCCCCGGACACGGGGATCGGCGACCAGCGGTCCGCCCACGGACGGACCGTCTCCGGGCAGGAACTGCAGCGCGCCGCGCGGCACGCCCGCTTCGTGCAGGAGCGTGACCGCGTGGTGCGCGATCACCGGCGTCTGCTCAGCCGGTTTGGCGATCACCGCATTGCCGGCGGCGAGGGCGGCCGAGACCTGCCCGACAAAAATCGCCAGCGGGAAATTCCAGGGGCTGATGCAGGCGACGACGCCGAGCGGGGCGCCCGACAGCCTGACGCATTCCCCCGCGTAGTAGCGCAGAAAATCGACAGCCTCGCGAACCTCGGCGACGGCGTCCGGTAT
Source organism: uncultured Caulobacterales bacterium (assembly GCA_964529675.1). Lineage (GTDB taxonomy): Bacteria > Pseudomonadota > Alphaproteobacteria > Caulobacterales > Parvularculaceae > Amphiplicatus. The sequence goes on along the minus strand of CAZGXT010000024.1, from coordinate 4,149 downwards.
CGTCTTGCCGGCTTCGCGCGTCGCAAGCTGCATGAAGCGCTCGGCGCGAGCCTCAAGGAGGTCCGCGGCGACGCGAAGAATGCGAGCGCGCTCCGGCGCCGGCGTTGCGGCCCAGAGCGGCGCCGCAATCGCAGCCTTGTCGCAGGCGAGGCTGACATCGACGGCGCTGGCGCTGCGCACTTCGCCGATGACTTCGCCCTGATGCGCGGGATTGACCGACTTCGTGACAGGCCCCTTGTCGGCAAGACCGTCGATGATCGGACCATAGGGCGCGCCGCTTTCAAGCGCGCCGCCGACCGCGAGCTCAAGCTGGTCGGCGGTGTCGGGATCGCTCTCGTCCCAGCCTTCCGCCGACAGGCGCTCGCCCTTGAAGAGATCGCGCGGGGAGGGGATCGCAGGGTTCGGAAAGACTGTCAGCGTGCGCGCTTCCTCGACCGGGTCGGCGACGATGCGATCGATCGAGTGATCGGGATCGAACAGCTGGTTGACGAAAGAAGAGTTTGCGCCGTTCTCAAGAAGACGCCGCACGAGATAGGGCAACAGCTCCTTGTGCCCGCCGACCGGGGCGTAAATGCGGGAACGCGCGCCGGCGGCGATCAGGCTGTCATGCAGCGCCTCGCCCATGCCGTGAAGGCGCTGCAGCTCATACTCTGTCACATCGCCGGCCATCTCGCGGACGATCGCCGCGGTCAGCGCGTTGTGCGTCGCAAATTGCGGATAGAGGACATCGGCGTTTGCAAAGAGCTTTTTCGCGCAGGCCTGATAGGAAACGTCTGTCAACACCTTGCGCGTGAATACCGGATAGCTTTCGAGGCCCATCACTTGCGCGCGCTTGATTTCGCCGTCCCAATAGGCGCCTTTCACGAGGCGCACCATGATGCGCCGTCCGGTCTCGCGCGCCATGACGGCCAGCCAGTCGATTACGAACGGCGCGCGCCGCTGATAGGCCTGTACGACGACGCCAAAGCCGTCCCAGCCGCCGAGCTTCGGGTCGCGCATCAGCGCTTCGATCAGGTCAAGCGACAGGTCGAGCCGCGCGGCTTCCTCCGCGTCGATGTTGAACCCGATATTGGCTTCCTTCGCCTGAATGGCGAGCGCACGGACGCTCGCGCCAAGCTCTTCAAGCACGCGCTTCCGCTTGGCGTAGTCGTACCGCGGATGCAGCGCCGAGAGCTTCACCGAAATGCCGGGATTGTCGACCGGGCGCGGCGCGCTCGCCGCCCTGGCGATCTCGGTGATCGCGGTTTCGTAATCCTTGAAGTACTTTGCAGCGTCGGCGGCGGTGTGCGCGGCCTCGCCGAGCATGTCGAACGAGAATTTGTAGCCCCTGCCCGCATAATCGCGCCCGCGCCGCTGCGCTTCGACGATCGTTTCGCCGAGCACGAAATGCTCGCCCATGATCTTCATCGCCTGCGCGACCGCGGCGCGGATGACCGGCTCGCCGACGCGGTCGAGCGCGTCTTTCGTCGCCTTGACGATCTTGCGACCGGGGTCTTTCGCCTCGACGTCGTCGAGCCAGGCGGCGGTCAGCATCAGCGCGCGCGTCGAGAAGTTGACCAGCGGGAAGGGGCTCTTGCCCTTGTGCGCGGCCCAGTCGCCGGCGTCGACCTTGTCCTTGATGAGGGCGTCGGCGGTCGCCGCGTCCGGCGTCCGCAGCAGCGCTTCGGCGAGGCGCATCAGGGTGACGCCTTCCGCCGTCGACAGGCCGTATTCCTGGAGGAACTTGTCGACGAGAGTCGACCGCGCCGCGTTCGCCCGCGCCGAAGCGACAAAGGCCGACGCCTTTTCCTGCGCGGCGCGGCGGATGTCGCCGGGCAGCGCCGCGTCGGCGAGCAGCGTCTGCGCGAGCGTTGATTCATCAGACAGGGTCGCCGCGCGAATGGCGGCGCGCAAGGAGGGGAGGGTTTCCATACCGTCGTAACGAAAGGGGCGAGCCCGGGGGTAGCGCGGCAGGCCGGCGAAGTCACGCCGGCGGGCCTCCGCTACCCACGCTGCGACACCGCGCCTGCAGCGCGCAATTGAACCGCCCTGCGTCGATCTTGCGTATCACGGTCAAAGCAACCGACTGGAGGAAAAATGCTGAAGACCCTTCTCGCCTCGGCTGTGCTGGCGCTCGCTGTCACGCCGGCGCTCGCCGTCGAACATGTGATAGTCATGAAGACGAAGGCAGCGGGCGGAAAACTCAACGCCTTCGAACCGGACTTCGTACGCGCCAATGTCGGCGACACGATCCGGATTGAGGTCGGCGACGCCGGCCACAACGCGGAAGTCATGACCGGCGTCTGGCCGGCGGGCGTTACGACTTTCAAGGGCCAGATCAACAAGCCAGTGACGTTTACCGTCACTGAGAACGGCCTCTACGGCATCAAATGCCTGCCGCACCATGGCGCGGGCATGGTCGCGCTGGTGGCCGTCGGCGACGCGCCGGTGACCGACGCGGTCCGGAAAGTCCGCCAGCCCGGTCCGCTGGCGACCAAGCGCTGGGGTGAACTTCTCACCCTCGCGGGCGCCAACTAACCATCTTGACGAACCGATTTCGCGAAACGCCCCGGCGTCCCTGACGCCCGGGGCTTTTCTCGTTATTCCTAAACGCCTTTCGCCGCCTTTGACGGTCGCCGACTGACGGCTCGCCGAAAAGTTGATCCGCCGCGCTGCACAACGGCGTTGCGGCAGGGCAGGGCGCCGCCTAGGTAGACCTTTCTAAAGGCGCGGGCCTAGCCTTGGCGCTGGCATTCGAAAGGAAAGTTCCCGATGACCGAAGCCTATGTCTATGACGCAGTCAGGACCCCCCGCGGCAAAGGTAAATCGGACGGAAGCCTTCACGAGATAACCCCGGTCCAGCTGGTGACCCAGGTTCTTGAAGCGGTCCGCGACCGCAACAACCTCGACACCAGTCATGTCGACGATGTCGCCATGGGCGTCGTTTCACCGGTCGGCGAGCAGGGCGCGGTCATCACCCGCACGGCGGTGCTCAACGCCGGGTTCGCCGAAACGACGGCGGGGATTCAAGTCAACCGCTTTTGCGCCTCGGGCCTTGAGGCGATCAACATCGCAACCGCCAAGGTCAAGTCAGGCGAAGCGGACCTGACGATCGCGGGCGGCGTCGAATCAATGAGCCGCGTGCCGATGGGCTCCGACGGCGGCGCCTGGCCGGTCGATCCTTCGGTCGCGTTCAAGACCTATTTCGTGCCGCAAGGGATTTCCGCCGACCTCATCGCGACGAAGCACGGCTTTTCACGCGACGATGTCGACGCCTACGCCGTTGAAAGCCACAAGCGCGCGGCGCGGTCGTGGAAAGAAGGCCGCTTCAAGAAGTCGATCGTGCCGGTCAAGGACGTGTTCGGCATGGAAGCGCTCGCCCAGGACGAGACGGTGCGGCCCGAGACGGATATGCAGGCGCTCGGCGCCCTCGCGCCGTCTTTCGCCATGCTCGGCGAAAGCGTCGGCTTCAATTCGGTGGCGATCCAGAAATATCCCGAAGTCGAGAAGATCAATCACGTTCATCACGCCGGCAACTCTTCCGGCATCGTCGACGGCGCAGCGGCGGTGCTGATCGGCACGAAAGAAATGGGCGCCAAACTCGGCCTCAAGCCGCGCGCGCGCATCGTCTCCATGGCGTCGGTCGGCGCCGAGCCGACCATCATGCTGACAGGACCCGAGTTCGCCGCGCAAAAAGCGCTGAAGCGCGCCGGCATGACGAAGAAAGACATCGATCTTTGGGAACTGAACGAAGCGTTCGCTTCGGTCGTTCTTCGTTTCATGCAGGCGATGGACATCGATCATAAGGACATCAACGTAAACGGCGGCGCCATCGCCATGGGCCATCCCCTCGGCGCGACCGGCGCGATGATTTTCGGCACGATGGTCGATGAGCTCGAACGCTCCGGCAAGTCGACCGCGCTCATCACGCTCTGCATCGGCGCCGGCATGGGCACGGCGACGATCATTGAGCGGATATAGGCGTTCGTTTTCGGGATTAGGGCCTAGGCGCGTTCCCGAATATCGAGCACCGGACACCGAAACCCTTTCTGAAATAGGATACGGCCATGACCAACGACGCAATGACGGTTGACATCGACGGCGACGGCATCGCGCTCGTCACCATCGACCTCAAGGGCCAGTCGATGAACGTCTGGAACGAGGCGCTGA
>CAZGXT010000023.1:0-26107 GCA_964529675.1 uncultured Caulobacterales bacterium | reverse complement strand
TCATCCAGTCGATCGACGAGAATCGAAACCGCGCATAGTCGATGAGGCACCGGAAGGCGATCGCGGCGAGATCGAACTCGGCCGCAATGTCATCAAGGCGCGGTTCCGCCCAGTCGAGCGCCGTTTGCGCCTTGTCGATCTGATCCTCGGCCCATTCCGGCCAGCGCCGTTCCTCCGGCCGCAGCCGCATTTCATACATCGCGGCGACGAGCGCCTCGGTTGCGCCTGCGAAAATCGCGTGCCGGTTGAAACAGGCTATGCGCGCATTCGCGCCCTTTGGCACGACGGCGCCTTTCGCCGCCCTGTTCAGAAACTCGACGATGACGCGGCTGTCGATGAAGATCTCGCCGTCGTCCGTCTCAAGCGCGGGCACGCGCCGCAACGGATTGACGCTCGCGCCGAAGACACGATTGGGCTGTGTCGGTCTGACCACCGTCGGGACCAATTCAATCTGGCCGTCGAGCCCTAGTTCGATCGCGGCTATGCGCACGGTCCGCACGAAGGGCGACGTCAGCGATCCATAGAGCTTCATGGCAGTCGCAGCTCCGCTTCGCCGAGCGAGTCGAAATAGCGGGCGAGGTCGCGGTCGCTGACGCCTTCCAGGGTCGCCGGCGACCAGCGCGGGTTCTTGTCCTTATCGATTATCGTCGCGCGCACGCCTTCGAAAAAGTCATGCCCCTCCATCACCCGCCGGACCATGCGAAACTCCATTTTCATCACTGCGTCGAAATCGAGGAGCGCGCCGCGCTGCAATTGCTCGAAAGTCAGCTTCAACGAGGTTGGAGACATCCGCGACAGGATGCGCAGCATGTCGCCGGCGACGTCATGGCCGTCAGCCTCAAGCGAGGCGAAAAAGGCCGAAAAAGTCGCATGGCCGTCAAACAGCTTCTTCAGCGCCGGCCGGATCTGGTTGACATGGGCCGCGCCCGGATCGCCGGAGTAGCCGTCAAGCACCGCTTCGATGTCAGCATGGGCGTGCGCGCCGAACGACATTCCCATCAATTCCCGTTCAAGATGAAAAAACTCGGCGCTCGGAACATAGTGCGTCGCAACGCCTGCGGCCATGCAGTCCGCCGCCTTAGCGCGCGCGCCGGTCAGGCCGTAATAGAACCCGAGCCCGTCATGCAGCCGCGGCAGAAAGTGCCCGCCGCCGACGTCCGGGAACAGTCCGATCCCCGTCTCAGGCATCGCAAACAGCGTGCGATCGCCGGCTACGCGAAAATCTCCGTGCACCGAAACCCCTACCCCGCCGCCCATGACGATGCCGTCGATGAACGCCACATAGGGCTTCGTGAAATGGTGGATGAGCGCGTTAAGACGATATTCCTCGCGAAAGAATTCACACGCGGCCGCAGGGTCATTCCTCGCGTTGTCATAGAGCCAGCGAATGTCGCCGCCCGCGCAAAACGCCTTTTCCCCCGCGCCGCGGATCAGCACTGCTTTGACCGCCGCCTCGCGCTCCCACTCGATCAACTGGGCCCTCAGGCGCTTCACCATGTCCCAGGTCAGCGCGTTGAGCGCGTCCGGGCGATTAAGCGTGACGACGCCCCATTCATTGAGTCGGGAAAAAAGGATTTCTGCGTCCAATTGCACTCAAGGCTCCGGCGTTTAGCCGCCTGATCGGCGGCCAGATTGCGTTCAGCGCCGCCTTCGCCGCATAATGACGCCGAAAAGGCGACGACGAGGCATCATGATCAATACGATCTCCGGCCTGCTTGAACCAGCGGAGATTTCAAAGCTGCTCCACCTGGCTGCCGGCGCGACCTTCGTCGACGGACGGATCAGCGCGCCCAACAATCCGACCAAGAACAACCGCCAGCTCGACATCGCCTCAGGGGCTTATTCCGAGTCATCGATGCTGCTGGGGAACGCGCTGACCCGCAATGCTGAATTCATGAGCCTAACCTTCGCCCGACGGTTCGCGCCGCCGCTGCTATGTCGGTACGAGAAGTCAATGGCCTACGGCGCGCATCCGGATTCCGCCTTTGTCAATACGAGAACGGGACCGCTGCGGTCCGATGTTTCCTGCACCATTTTTCTGTCCGATCCCAATAGCTATGAGGGCGGCGCGCTGCGAATCCACCTCGGCGACCGGCAAGTGGATGTGAAACTTCCCCCGGGCGGCGCCGTCGTCTACCCCTCGACGACGATCCACGAAGTCACGCCCGTGACATCCGGCGTGCGCCTCGTCGCCATCACTTTCATCGAAAGCCAGATCAGCAACGAAATTCACCGGAACCTGCTCTTCACCCTGAACGAAGTCGCAGCGCTCGAAGGCGCAAACATGGACTGGCGAAATCGCGTTCAACTTGAGCATGTCAGGCACAGCTTGCATCGGATGTGGTCTAGCTAGCTCGCCCGCTCCGACGCGCCCGAGCCTCTTCAGGCGGAGAGCGTCTTGATGACGTCCTGCACCATGCTGTTTCGCGCCGCTCGTGAAGCGAGCCACCCCAGTCCAGCGTCTATTTCAGCGGCATAGTCGATCCTCGCCTGCGCCAGCACGTCCGCCCGCAGGAACGGCGAATACTCATGCTGCTGGGCCTTTGAGTAGGTGCGCATGTCAGGCCCGTCGACAGCCGCTCGTGCAGCAGCCGGATCGACCGCAAGGCCGAGATGACGCGCTGCGTTCTGAAGCGATGACGCCGGATCGGCGAGGAACCTGTCAAAGTCCATCAGACTGAAGCGTCCGTCGCTGGGCGCCGAACAAAAGGCGACCGCTTCGCAGAGCCAAGCGAGCGCTGCAAGTCGCCCGGGGGACAGCGTGTGAAGCGGCTCTGTTTCAACGCCCCGATTGCGCAGCCGTTGACGGCGCAAGCCGCCGAACGCCGAAAGGTCAATGCGGTTGCTGGGCCCCGCCAGCATTGTCGTGATGTAGACGTCCGGCTGCACGAACAGAAAAAGCGCGCGAACGTCCGGGTCCGTCGCAAGCGCCATTTCGGCGAGATCGGTGCAGATGCTAGACGCCTTCAAGATCGCCGGCGGCGCGCCCGACGCGAAACAGCGGAGGAACAAGTCCAGCCTCCGCTTGAAGACGGCGGGCGACACGGTGGAATCGCCCGCAGAAACGCTCGACCAAAGCGTAGCGAGCGACCGCAAGACAAGCGGCTCGCGCAGAGCGCGCGTCGATGTCGATGTTGCGACAAGGCGCGAAATCAGGGTCGAGCCGCAATGTCCCTGATGAAAGATCAAATTCGGCGATCGCGCTGGCAAGGCCTCCGCGGCCGCTTCAAAGTCCTGAATGGTCGCCGTTGAACTGCCGCGCGCCTCCGAAAGCACGCGCTGGTCCAGGAACGCCGCCTTGTTGATCGCGACGGCCGGCAGCGCGACCATCATCACCTGCTCTGTCATCGCGTCGTACTGAAACGGAAACACAGCCGACGCAGCCAGCGACGCTGACAATGAGCGAACGGCGGGGCTCATCGACGCCGCCGGAAGAGGCGAAGCGAAGCCCTCGATCTCACGCCTGATAATCCCGCAAGAGATCCCGCGCGACGATCACCCGCATGATCTCGTTCGTTCCTTCGAGAATCTGATGCACGCGCACGTCGCGCAGCATGCGCTCAAGCGGATAGTCGCGGAGATATCCGTAGCCGCCGTGGATCTGCAGCGCCTCATTGACGATGTCGAAGCCCTTGTCGGTGACGAAGCGTTTGGCCATCGCGCAGAACTTCGTCGCATCCGCGGTCTTGTGGTCGAGCTTCCAGGCTGCCTGATAGAGAAAAACGCGCGCGGCCTCGAGCTCCGTCGCCATATCCGCAAGCTTGAACTGCAGCGCCTGCTGTTCGTTGAGCCGCTTGCCGAAGGCGCGCCGTTCATTCGCATAATCAAGCGCCGCCTTCACCGCCGCCGTCGCCGTGCCGAGCGAGCACGCCGCGATGTTGAGCCGCCCGCCGTCGAGGCCCATCATCGCGAATTTGAATCCGTCGCCTTCCTCGCCGACGCGATTGGAAACCGGAATGCGGCAATCCTCAAAGGTTACGATCGCCGTCGGCTGAGAGTTCCATCCCATCTTGCGCTCATTGGCGCCGAAAGAGAGTCCCTTGGTTCCTTTTTCGACCAGCACCGTCGACACGCCCTTGGGGCCGTCGCCGCCCGTTCGCACCATGACGACATAGAGATCGGTGACGCCGGCGCCGGAAATGAACGCTTTGGATCCGTTCAGCACATAATGGTCATCGTCGCGCACGGCGCGGGTCTTTAGCGCCGCCGCATCGGAGCCGGATCCGGGCTCCGTCAGGCAATAGCTCGACAACAATTCCATTGTCGTGAGGCGCGGGCAGTATTTTCGCCTCAGCTCCTCGGAACCGAAGCGGTCGATCATCCACGAGCACATGTTGTGGATGGAGATATAGGCCGCTGTCGACGTGCACCCTTCCGATAACGCTTCGAAGATCAGCGCGGCGTCGAGGCGGCCGAGCCCGGAGCCGCCGACATCTTCACGCGTGTAGATGCCCGCAAGGCCCAGCGCCGCGGATTTGCGGACGACGTCGACGGGAAAGTGTTTCTTCTCGTCCCAGTCCGCCGCGAAGGGCGCGAGCTCCTCTGCGGCGAAAGTGCGCGCCATGTCCTGAATGGCCAGCTGTTCATCCGACAGGGCGAAATCCATGGCTCAGCCTCCGGGCCGATCGAGTGGATCAAGGTCTTGGGAACCGGGATCGGAGACCGGATCGGCGACGGCCTCTTCTTCGTTGTTCCCTTGGTCTTCTTCGCGTCCTTCAAGCGGCGTGCCTTCAAAGCCCGGCATTCCGGGCAGCGGATGGTCGCGCCTCTCGGTCAGCGGCGTCATCGGCCCATGTTGGCCGCGCCGATGCGTGAACCAGCGGAACCCTACATAGCCGATGAGGAAGGTCACCGCCGTCGCCGGCAGCCAGATCTTCGCCTGCTCGCCGGCGACTTCTCCGCCGACGTGAAACAGCGTGAACATGATGGCGACATAAAGGGCCGCCGTCATCATCAATACGACAAGATATTTGGCGTAATTGGCCTTGAAGAAGCCGCAGGCGACATAAGTCGGAATGCGCGTGCCCGGCACGAACCGCGCCGTCAGCATCGTCTGCACGAATTCCTTGCGGACGAGATCGCCCGCGACGGAAACGCCCGGTTTTTCCGCGAATTTGTGAGCCCAGCTGTACCGTCGCGCGAGCCGTCCGATCCAGTACTTCCAGGCGTCGGAGGCGATCAGCCCGGAGATGATTGCGGCGACGAGAAACGATGTCGGGGCAAGGCCCATGATCGACGCGGTCGCTGCGCCGATGACGGCGGCGTCCTCCTGAATGAACGGGAGAAGGAAAATCGCGAGATAGAGCGCAAAACCGGTGAGATCCGCGATATCCGAAGGAACAAGCCCAAACAAACGCGATGCTCCTAATGCGCTGCTTTCTGCGGAAGGCCGTCGGCGATCTCGTAATAGTCGCCCTTTGACGCGACGAAAATATGCTTTGAGAGCGCAACCCCAGTCGGCGAATCGAGCGAGCCCGCGCTGACCGCTATTATGTGCGACCATTCCTTATGGCCTTCGGGATGCCAGAACAGCGCCGAGCCGCAAAATCTGCAAAAGCCGCGGCGCACCTCTTCTGAAGATCTGTACCAGCCGACGGATTCCTCGCCCTGGACAAACCGGAAACCGGCGATCGGGACATTCACCGACGCCCAGTAATGGCCGCTCCAGCGGCGGCACATCCCGCAATGGCAGGCATCGGCGTGGGCGGACTCCCCGCGCGCTTCGAACGCCACCGCCCCGCACAGGCACCGGCCGGAAAAAGAAAGTGAGCTCATGCGCGTCCTGCCGCCCCGCCCGCCGGTGTCTATCAGCCGCTGAGCTTTGACAACAGCCATGCGAGCCAGCCGCGAACGCTTTCACCGCCGAGGTCAAGGTCGCACGCCGACGCGACAATCGCGCGCACCTCGTCCTCGGTCGCGTTCTCGGCGAGGAGCAGGGTCAACTCGCGCGCGGCCTCTTCTCGCCTTGGCGCCCAATCGGCGATCATCTCGCGCGCAGCGGCTTCAACCCCGCCCGCCTCGGCGATCGTATGCGCGTTCATGTACCCGCCGAGCATCGCAAAGGTTGCGGGATAACGCGCTTTCAGCTCAGCGCGGACATTGTCGAAAGCGCCGAGCGCCTCGGCGGCCTGGCGTCCTGGCGACAGCGCGACGCGCGCGCCTGCCGGCAGGCGCCGCTGCGCCCCCGTTACCGACTTCCAGATATTGAAGGCGATCAGGCCGAAGATGACGAGGGCGAGAAGTTCAAGAATATAGATCATGAGCCGCCGGTCTTCAGGGCGCGCGCGTCAACCTGATGTCGATCTCGCGGGTGATGTAGGTCCACTCCTTGCTCGCCCTCAGTTCAGCAATCAACCGGTCGAACAGGATCTCGTCCTCCGGCGCAAATTCAAACCACGTCAGGAAGTCGAACGGCTCGTCCAGGTCGCGACAGTGATAGAGTTTTCGGGCGACCTGTGGAAGATAGCTGATGCCGATCGAATGATGGCGCGACTGCTCTTCAAAGATCGCGCGGCGCTCGTCCTGGGCGAGCTCCCACCAGGCGTCCGATTTCCTGATCGGAATCAGCGAGGCGCGGCGGGCGGACGGGCGCCCAAGCCCTTCCTGCACGGCGCGGAGGTCGGTGACCTCGCGGCGGGTCGCATAACGCACATTGCTGGAAAAGCCCCGGAGCGCCGCCGTGCCGCCGGCCATCGGCGCATTCTCGACCGAAAGCGCGCCCTTTATCCCGTCGACCAACGCGCCGGCAATCACCGTCGCGCCCGTCACGGTCCATTGCCCGACTGGACCGAAATTGAAATAGGAGATCGTCATAAAGCGCCCTGCTTTGCGTCGATCTTTCTTATCGCGGCGACGATCGGCGGCAAGCTGGCCGCAGTATCGCCGCGATATCTTTATTGCATCGTCGGAATGACGAATTCGGCGCCTTGCACGTCTTCCGGCCAGCGGGCGGTGATCGTCTTGATCTTCGTCCAGAACCTGATCCCCTCGGGCCCGTGCTGGTTGGTGTCGCCGAAGCCTGACCGCTTCCAGCCGCCGAAGGTGTGATAGGCGACCGGCACCGGGATCGGCACGTTGACGCCGACCATGCCGACATTGACGCCCCTCGCGAATTCGCGCGCCGCCGCGCCGTTCCTGGTGAAGATCGCGACGCCGTTGCCGTACTGGTGCCTGGAGGGCAGCGCGACCGCCTCCTCGAAGTTCCGGGCACGGACGATCTGGAGGACAGGCCCGAAAATTTCATCCGTATACGATTTATGTCCCGGGCGGGCATGGTCGAGCAGCGTGCCGCCGAGGAAGAAGCCCTTTTCATACCCCTGCAGCGTGAAGCCGCGCCCGTCGACGACCGGCGTCTGGCCTTCGTCGATCGCCATCTGGATATAGCCCTCGACGCGCTTCTTGTGCGCGGCGGTCACGAGCGGGCCGAGATCGGAATCCTCCGACATCGACGGCCCGATTCGCAAGGACTCGACGCGCGGCTTCAGCATGGAGACGAGCGTCTCCGCCGTCTTTTCGCCGACCGGCACCGCGACCGGGGTCGCCATGCAGCGCTCGCCCGCCGAGCCATAGCCCGAACCGATGAGCTGGTTGACGACGTTCTCCATGTCGGCGTCGGGCAGGATGATGAGGTGGTTCTTCGCCCCGCCGAACGCCTGCACGCGCTTGTTGTGCGCCGCGCCGTTCGCATAGATGTACTGCGCGATGTCCGACGATCCGACGAACGAGATCGCCTTGACGCGCGGGTCTTCGATCAGCGCGTCGACCGCTTCCTTGTCGCCGTTGACGACGTTGAGGACGCCCTCGGGCAGGCCGGCTTCCATCATCAGCTCGGCGAGCCGCATGGGAACCGACGGGTCGCGTTCCGACGGCTTGTTGACGAAGGTGTTGCCGCAGGCGATGGCGACGCCGAACATCCACATCGGGATCATCGCCGGAAAGTTGAAGGGCGTGATCCCGGCGCACACGCCGAGCGGCTGGCGCATCGAGTAGACGTCGATGCCGGGGCCCGCCTGCTCAGTGTAATCGCCCTTCGTCAGGTGCGGCGCGCCGCAGGCGAATTCGATCACCTCAAGGCCGCGCTGGATGTCGCCGCGCGCATCGGGAAGGATCTTGCCATGCTCCGACGACAGCATCCGCGCGATATTGTCCATGTCCTTCTGGACGAGATCGAGAAACTTGAACATCACGCGCGCGCGGCGTTGCGGATTGGTCGAGGACCAGGACGGGAACGCCTTCTCCGCCGCATCGACCGCGCGCGTCACTTCGGCGCGGCTCGCCAGCGCCACACGCGCCTGCACTTCGCCGGTGGTCGGGTTGAAGACGTCGCCGAACCGCGCGCCTTCGCCGGCGATTCGCTTGCCCGAAACGAAATGCCCGATTTCTTTCATGTCGCGCGTCTCCGCCCGCTTGCCTGCCCGAAATGCGCGCGGACCCTAGGCGCGCCACACGCCCCTCGCAAGGCGCTCGGGCGAATGAACATGGCGGTAAAAAAGTGCGTCATAGCGCCCGGTCCAGCGCCTCGGTCAGGCGGTCGATCTCGGCCTTGGCCGTATAGTGCACGAAGCTCAGCCTGAGGACGCCGTGGCCGGGGTCTATCCCTTGCGCCTTCAGGCAGCGCACGGCGTAAAAATCCCCGCCGCCGCAGCAAATTCCTGCCTTCGCTAGCCGCGCCGCGACGGCCGCGCCCGGCTCCTTCAGGAGCAGCGCAACCGTCGGCATGCGCTCCGCGACCTTTCGCGGGCCGATGACGCGCACGGAATTTTTCGTCGCGAGATAATCAAGGAGCGGCGAGAGGAGTTCACACTCCCGCGCGCGCATCAGGTCGTGAACGAAGGCGGCTCTTTCTTTTGCTTCTGCTCCCCCGCTTGCAATCCGAGGATCGGATCTGGGCGCGGCGCCCTCTTCTCCCCTATGCCGCCTGCGGGAGAGGGGTTGGGGGTGAGGGGGCGTATACGGAAGGATCGGCGCGGATTGGGGCGCCCTCGCCCTGCCCTCTCCCGCAAGCGGGAGAGGGTTCTTTTCGCCGTCTACGCCATGGGCGAAGTCCATATGATGCGCATACAGATCATCGACATAATCCGCCATGCCGGCGCACGCCGCGATTTGCGCGTGATCGGGTCCCGCCGGCGTGAACCGCTTGTAGAGAACGCCGGCGTTGAAATAATGCCCCTGATTGGGAAGCCGCTCGGCGAGCGCGCGGCGAACGACCATCACGCCCTGATGCGGCCCGTAGGTCTTGTAGGCCGAGAACAGATAGATGTCGGCCTGGAGCGCGCCGACATCGGGAAAGCCGTGCGGCGCATAAGAAACGCCGTCGACGCAAATAACGGCGCCCGCCGCATGCGCGAGGCGCGCAATCTCCGCGACCGGATTGATCTCCGCAACGATGTTCGAGGCGTGGGGGAAACAGACGAGCCTCACCTTGCCGTCGAGCAGACGCTTCAATCCGTCGAGCGGCAAATGACCGGTTTCGGGCTCCAGCTTCCATTCGCGCAGTTCAATCCCGCGCGCCGCAAGCCGGCGCCAGGGACCCGAATTCGCCTCATGATCCTGATCGGTGACGATGACGGCGTCGCCCGGTTTCAGCATCTCCGCGAAGGCCTGCGCCAGAACATAGGTGTTCTGCGTCGTCGACGGCCCGAAGGAGACTTCGTCGGTTTCGACGCCGAGCATCGCGGCGATGCGCGCACGCGCTTCGTCCATTTCCTCGCCGCCGAGGCGCGAAGCCTCATAGGGGCCGTAAGGCTGCACCTTGCGCTCGCGGTAGAAGCGCATCAGGCGGTCGACCGCCTGCCGGCAGGGATAAGAGCCGCCGGCGTTCTCGAAAAACGCCTGGCCCTTCAGCGCCGACTCTGAGAAGGCCGGGAACTGCGCGCGCACGAAGTCGATGTCTAGTGTCATGCGCGACCTTGTCCGGCAACCTTGCGCCGTCCGCAAGGACCCCTCAGTCTGCGCAGAATTTTCGACGCGCGATGCTGGTTTTTCCGCTTCCTGCGCGGGCTCCAGCCGCGAAATACGTATAATGGGGCGTGAAATTCTGCGTTGATTTTTCCGCGCCGCGCCCGCCCCCGGCGCGCTGGCTTGAGGGGGCGAAACGGCGGCGGCGACGGGCAAGGACGCTCCCTTGAACTGACGAGACGAAAAGGCGCGCGCCGCAATCGCGGTCGCGCGCCCCTGTTAAGACAGAATGGGGCCAACGGCCCCGGAAGTCAAACAATCAATAACGGGAATTAACCATGAGGCGTTCGCCTTTAAGGCGAGCGGATCAGACGACCCGAAGACGCGGGACTTCCTCGCCCTCGACGCGGCCGAAAGCGCAGCCGACGACATGCGTGATCGTCTCGCCGTCTTCGGCGAGCGGCGCCGTCATCGAGCGGAACAGCACCTTGCGTCCGTCGGCGAGCGTCAGATCATTCGCCGCCTGACGGGGCGCGCCGGAAGAGACGGCGAGATTGATGGTCGCCGTCGCCTCATCAAGGAGCGAGAGCGAAAAGTCCGTGGCCGTTGAGAGGTATACGGAGGAAAGCCGCGCGAGCTCAGAGCCGAGATAGGTGAAATGCGGGAACGGCCCCGCCTCGCGAATATCGACGACGAACACCCAGTTCCAGTCCGCGCCAAGGTCGACGCGGCGCATGTCTTCCCAGCTGGGGTATCGCCCGCGCGCGGTCCGAAGCCAGACTTCGATGAGGCGCTGGGTGAGGCGCCGGTCGGCTGGCGGCGCGATGACCGAGAGACCAATCTGCCCCGCCGTCTCACCGGTCATCGCACTCGCCTTCGCCTTACCGGCCCGCCTTGCGGCGGGCGCGTCCGCCCCTCGCAACAAACTCTTTCACATTTGAAATTACGCGCTGTTCATTGAAGGGGCGCTAAGGGGACAGGAACAATTTTAGGGATTGGGGCCGGGCCCCCGTTCTTGGTCAAAAAAGCGCGGCAGGGCGATGTTGCAGCCGTACTTTCTCCTCCGCTCATTCCCGCGCAAGCGGGAATCCAGGACCCCCCAAGGGCCGTACTTCGTGACGCTGGATCCCCGCTTGCGCGGGGATGAGCGGGTTTGCGTCCCCTCACCCGCCGTGGAAAAAATCATAGATCCGCTGCGCGAGCGCCTCCGAGACGCCCTCGACCGCGGCGAGGTCTTCGGGCTTGGCGCGCGCGATCGCTTTGGCGGAACCGAAATGGTTCAATAGCGCGCGCTTCCTGCCCGGCCCGACGCCCGGAATGTCGTCGATCGGGTTGGCGCTGATCGCTTTCGCGCGCTTGGCCCTGTGGGCGCCGATCGCGAAGCGGTGCGCCTCGTCGCGCACGCGTTGCAAATAGAAGAGCGCCGGGTCGCGCGGGGCGAGCAGGAACGGCTCGCGGCCCGGCATCACGACCTGTTCCCCGGTCGCGCCCATGGTGCGGTCGACGCGGCGTTCGCCGCTTTCGGTCTCGCGCCGGCCCTTGGCGACGCCGATGAGGGTGATGCCTTCGCTCGCCGGATCAAGGCCCAGTTCCTCGAACACCTGCAACGCCGCGGAGAGCTGGCCCTTGCCGCCGTCGATGACGACGAGATCAGGGCGCGCATCCTCCTCATTTTCCTTCATCATCCTTGAAAAGCGGCGGGTCAGCACTTCGCGCATCATCGCGAAATCATCGCCGGGCGTCAGCGTCTCCGACTTGATCGTGTATTTGCGGTAGTGCTTTTTCTCAAAACCCTCCGGCCCCGCGACGATCATCGCGCCGACCGCGTTCGCGCCCGAAATGTGGGAGTTGTCGAACACTTCGATGCGGCGCGGCGGCGCCTCCATCTCCAACGCTTCGGCGAGACGCTGAAGGGTCTTTTGCTGGCTGGCGCTCTCGGCCATGCGCCGCATCAGCGCTTCGCGCGCGTTCATGGCGGCGGCGTCCGCGATCGACTTCTTCTCGCCGCGCTGGGGCGTAAGGATTGCGACCTTGCGCTCGGCCCGCAGCGTGAAAGCCTCAGCCAGCAGCGCCGACTGGTCGGGTTCGACATTGACGATGAGGAGCGCCGGCGGCGTGCGCCCGTCATAGAATTGCGCCATGAAGGCGGAGAGGATCGCCGCCGGCTCCTCCTCGCGGTCATGTTTCGGGAAATAGGCGTGGTTGCCCCAGTTCTGCCCGGCGCGGAAGAAGACGACCTGCACGCAGGACTGTCCGCCCTCCGCGTGGATGGCGAAAACGTCGGCTTCCGACAGTCCTTCGGCGTTGATGTCCTGCGCGCCCTGCACATAGGTGAGCGCTCGGATGCGGTCGCGCAGCCTTGCGGCGCGTTCGAAGTCGAGCGCCGCCGCGGCCGACTCCATCTCTTCCGACAGCGCCTGCTGCACGCTTCGGGAATCGCCGTCGAGAAAGGATTTCGCCTCAGCGACGAGCGCCCTGTAGTCCGCCTCGCCGATGAGGCCGACGCAAGGCGCCGCGCAGCGCTTGATCTGGTGGAGGAGGCAGGGCCGGGTGCGGCTTTCAAAGACGCTGTCCGTACACGACCTGAGAAGAAACGCTTTCTGCAATGTGTTGAGCGTGCGGTTGACGGCGCCGGCCGAGGCGAACGGCCCGTAATAGGCGCCCTTTCGCTTCCTCGCGCCGCGATGCTTCAGGATCTGCGGGGCGGCGTGGTCTTCGGCGATGAGGATGTAGGCGAACGACTTGTCGTCGCGGAAGATGACGTTGTAGCGGGGCTTCAACTGCTTGATGAGGTTTGCTTCGAGCAGCAGCGCTTCGGTCTCCGTCGCCGTCAGCGCGAATTCCATCCGCGCCGTTTCGGAGATCATCCGCATGATGCGGTTCGAATGCCCGCCGGACTTCGCATAGGACGAAACCCGCGCCTTGAGGCTCTTCGCCTTGCCGACATAGAGAACGTCGCCGGCCGCGTTAAGCATGCGGTAAACGCCGGGCCTCGCCGGCAGGCGCGAGACTTCGTCCGCGATCAGCGCCGCGCCCGTCAGCGCCGGCGCCGTGTCGCGTCCCTGTGTTAACGTCTCGTTATCTTCGTCCGCCATAATTCTGCGGTATCGCCAGGTGTGGTCCGGGTCAAACCATGGAAAGAAGGCGGCAGGTCGAGGGAACGACGGGCGCGCTCGTCATTTTCGGCGTGCTTGTTTTTTGCGGCGCGCTCGCGGCCTATGCGGCGGTCGCCGACTATGCTGAGGCGCGCGCAAGCCGCAACTGGCCGACGGTCGAGGGCACGGTTCTCACCAGCGACAGCGGCGTCAGATATGCGTGGTATGCGGACGGGCGTCCGCGGACCGGCAGCCGCGTGCGTTACTGGACTTCCGCCTTCCGCCCCAGCGGGATCGCCTATGCGCCGGGCGACAAGGTGACGGTGTTCGTATCGCCCGAAAACGGCGCGGTCGGCGTTCTTGAACCCGGCGGCAGCCCCGTCCTGTTCGCCCTCGTCGTCGCCCTCGGGGGCTTTCTCGTGTTCATCGGGCTCGCCGGCGTCATTCGCCTCGCGATGAAGCTCGACGGGCTGACGCCGTCGCGGCGCCGGCGCGCAAGCGACTACGCGCCCGCTGAATAGTCAGCCTTTTGCATAATAGGCGACGCGCTCTTTAAGGGTCGGGCGCGCGATCTCGACGCGCCAGAGCGCCGGGATCTCCGGCGCGAACGCGTTGAAGATCCACGCCGCCGTATTCTCCAGCGTCGGCCGCTCAAGGCCCGGAATCGTATTGAGAAGCCGGTGGTCGAGGCGGTCGCGCACGCGCTCCGCGATGCGGCGCAATTCGGCGTAATCCATGATCCAGCCTTCGGACGCAAGCGCGCCGGCGCGCAGCGTCACGGTGACGATGAACGAATGGCCGTGCACGCGCGCATAGGGGTGATCGCCCTCGCCCTTGACGTTCTCCGCAAGGTCGTGCGCGGCCTCGAAAGCGAATTCGTAACTCTGTTCGTACACGTCTCTTACGCCTTAAGAAGGACGCCCTCGTCGAACCAGCTCATCTCGCAGCCGACCGACTGGGTGTCAGGATAGACGTTGGTCTTTTCAGAGCGCACGATCGCGCCCTTCGCCCCGCCCTTGCGGCAGATGTCGAGGATCGCGGCGCACAGCGTCTCTTGCAGGTTGATGTGCCGCCCGTGAACCAGCGCGGCGATTTCCGAGCGCAGGAAATCATAATCGATGACATTGCCGATCTTGTCCCGGATCGCCTCGGCTTCGGCGAAAGCGACGCACACGCTGACGCTGACCGGCTGCGGCTTCAGGCGCTCGAAGTCGTGAATGCCGATCGAGACGTCGAGCCGGTAGCGGTCGAGGATGATGTAATAGTGGCCCGGCGCGAGCAGCGGACGGTTCATGAGCGGCCCCTTGTCGTAAACATGATGTCGTGATCGGAAGCGACCATGTGCTGGCCGTTGTCGGCGAGGATCGTCGTTCCGGTGATCGCGCCGTTGTCGAGCAGGAATTCAACGGCGCCGGCGACCGCGTCGATGTCGATCGGCCGCTTCAGAAGATTGTACCTGCCCGCGACGGCGCGGAACTCTTCCTCCGTCTGGCCGCCGCTCGGCAGGACGAGGCCCGGCGCGACCGCATTGACGCGCACGGCCGGCGCGAGCGCCTTGGCGAGGAGCCGCGTCGCGCCTTCAAGACCCATCTTCGAGATCGTGTAGCTGAAGAAGTCGGCGTTGAGGTTCCAGAGTTTCTGGTCGAGAAGATTGACCACGGCGCCGGAGCGTCCTGCGCTGAGAGACTTTGCAAACGCGCGCGCAATCATCGCCGGCGCGCGCAGATTGACGGCGATGTCGCGGTCGAAATCTTCCGCGGCGAAGGTCGCCGCCGTGTTGTACTCAAAGACCGACGCGCTGTTGACGACGGCGTCGAGCGGGCCGGCGAGGAGCGCCGAGGCCCGGGCCGGCAGGGCCTCCGCGGCGGCTGCGTCGACGAGGTCGGCGGCGATCGTCAGGGCGCTGATTTCGCCGGCAAGCGCCTCTGCTTCCGATGCTGACCCGCGATAATGAATGACGACCTTCCAGCCGCTGCGGGCAAGGCGCCGGCTGATCGCCGCGCCCAGTCGCTTTGCGCCGCCGGTGACAAGCACGGTCTTCATGACGATGCGGCTCCGTTAAAGAAGAGCGCGGCGAGGAACGCCGCATAGGCGCCGACAAGGACAAGGCCGGTGAGACGTCCAAGGTCGCGCCGCGCGAGCACGAACGCAACAAGCGCCACGACGGCGGCGATCATCACCGGCACTTCCAGGCGCAAGGCCTCCGGCCCGACGGTGAAGCCGCCGGCAAGGCCTGCTGCGCCGCCGACAGCGAAGATATTGAAAATATTCGAGCCGATGACGTTGCCGATTGCGACTTCCGAGCGCTTTCGCAGCGCTGCTGCGGCGACAGTTGCAAGCTCCGGCATCGAGGTGCCGAGGGCGACGATGGTGAGGCCGATCACTTCGGGCCGGGCGCCGAACGAGGCTGCAAGCATCGAGCCGTGGACCACCAGGATGTCGGCCCCGAGAGGCAAGCCGATGAGCCCGCAGGCGAGATAGGCGAGCGCGGGGCCAAGGCCGGTCCTGCCGCCGTCGCTATACTCGGCGACCTCGTCGATCACCGGGTCGCGCGCCGCCCCGCCTCGTGTCAGCGCAGCGAGAAAGGCGATGTAAGCGATGATGCCGGCGATGAACGCCGCGCCCAGTCCGCGTCCGAGCGGGACGCCGGAATAGGCGACGCCCGCGAACGCCGCCGTCGCGATCAGGAGCACAACCCCATGGCGTCGAAGGCCGTCGACGCGGGTCGCCATCGGAAAAGCGAGCGCCGGCAGGCCGAGCACCAGAAGAATGTTCGCGATGTTCGATCCGACGATGTTGCCGACCGCGATGCCGGGCTGCTTTTCAAGCACCGCCGCGACCGATACGACCAGCTCCGGCGCTGATGTGCCGAACGCGATGATGGTCAGGCTGATGATAAGGGCCGGCACGCGCAAGGCGCCGGCGATGCCGACCGCCCCGCGCACGAGCAGGTCGCCGCCGACAAGCAGCACCGCAAGGCCGAGAAAGATGAAAAGCGCGTCGCCGATCATGTCCAGGGCCCGCCCTCGCCGGCGCCCGCGCGGGCGTCAGTCGACGCGGCCTGTCGAAACGAGATTGAGGAGCATCATCACCACGACAAAGGCGATGATCATGTAGAGGGCGTCCATGCCTTGATCCTCCGGCGAAAACGGCGCTGCTTATAGAATGCGACGGCGATGGGAATCAAACGGTCAAACCCTCGATCGCCGCCCCCGCGTCAGGCCGCCGCAGCGCGGCGATCGCCCGAAGGCCGCCCGCGGCGGCGGCGGTTTCCGCGCCGTGCGGCAGGCTTGCCGGCGCCCGGCCGCTTTTCCGCACTGCGCGGCGCGGCAGGGGCCGAGAACCCTTCCGGCAGGTCCGCAAGGCCGATTGACAGGCGCGTCAGCTTTTCAATGTCGCGCAGATAGCCGCGCTCGTCTTCGCCGACAAAAGAGAGCGCAACGCCCGCCGCCCCGGCGCGCGCGGTGCGGCCGATGCGGTGAACGTACTGCTCGGGCACGTTTGGAATCTCGTAATTGATCACGTGGCTCACCCCGTCGATATCGAGCCCGCGAGCGGCGATATCGGTCGCGATAAGAATGCGGAGTTTCCCGGACCGGAAAGCGTCGAGCGTCCGCTCCCGCTGCGGCTGGCTCTTGTTGCCATGGATCGCCGCAGCCTTGACGCCCGCCTTGTCGAGATTGCGGACAAGCTTGTCGGCGCCGTGCTTGGTGCGCGTGAAAACAAGCGCCCGGTCGATCGACTCGTCCTTGAGCGTCAGCGTCAGCAGCGCCGGCTTGTCGGACTGGCGCACATAGGTCGCAACCTGTTCGACACGTTCGGCGGTCGTGGCGACCGGGGCCACGGCGACGCGGACCGGATCCTTCTGATAGGCGCCGGCGAGTTCGGCGATCGCCTTCGGCATGGTGGCCGAAAACAACAGGGTCTGACGGTCCCGCGGCAGCAGCGGCATCAGCTGGCGCAGCGCGTGAACGAAGCCGAGATCAAGCATCTGGTCCGCCTCGTCAAGCACGGCGATTTCCGCGGCGTTCAGCATCACGGCCTTGCGGTCGATGAGATCGATGAGGCGTCCCGGCGTCGCGACGAGCACGTCGACGCCGCGGGCGAGATCGCGGATCTGGCGATTGATGGGGACGCCGCCGAAAACGGTCGCGACCGACAGGCGGACATTCCTTCCGTAGGCGGAGAAGGAGGCGGCGATCTGCGCGGCGAGCTCGCGCGTCGGGGCGAGAACAAGCACGCGCGCCGATTTCGGGCGCAGCGGTTTCGGGTTGCGCGCAATCCGGTCGAGGATCGGCAGCGCGAAGGCCGCCGTCTTGCCGGTGCCGGTCTGGGCGATGCCGAGGATGTCGCGGCCCTCAAGCGCGGGCGGGATCGCCTGCAGCTGGATCGGCGTCGGGGTTTCGTAGCCTTCCGCGGCGACCGCCTTGGCGATCGGTTCGGCGAGGTTCAGCGAAGAAAAGGTGGTCAAGTTAAAGGTCCAATGTCGTTTGGGCGGGCGCCGCGGCGCTCGCACCATGCGAGCCCCCGCGGGCGCAAAGCCCGGAGTTCAGGGAACGACCCGCGTGAGAAAGGGCGTATGGGGGTTTTTCAAATCTGAAGACGGGGGCTTCAATGTCGGGATTTTTCCCCGCAGCGCTTCACGCCGCCCCCGTCATGCCGCCGGAAAAGCGGCAGACGATGAAGCGCATATGGGCGCGGCCGGGTTAATTGTCAATGAAGGCCCGTCAGACCCCGATATCCTCGTTCCAGAGCGCCGGATTTTCGCGGATGAACCGCGCCATCAGCGCGATTGAATCCGCGTGCTGAAGATCGATGACTTCGACGCCCTTCGAGCGCAACCAGTCTTCATTGCCGCCGAAATTGGCGGTGTCGTTGACGACAACGCGCGGGATGCTGAATTGCGCGATCGTCCCGGCGCACATCAGGCAGGGCGACAGCGAGGTGTAGAGCGTCATGCCGCGATAGGTCTTCTGGCGGCCGGCGTTCCTGAGGCAGTCCATCTCGCCATGAAGGATCGGATCGCCCTTCTGGACGCGCTGGTTGTGGCCTGATGCGATCAGCCTTTCGCCGGCGGCGAGCGCCGAGCCGATCGGCAAGCCGCCATTGTCGGCGCTTTTCTTCGCTTCGAGGAAAGCGAGTTCAGCAAAGCGCCGGTCCCAGTCGGTGATCGTCAACGCGGGGTTTCGCTCATCATAGCGCGATCTTGCCGGGAGCTGCGGCGCGACGCAATGTCGGGCGATGCCGATCACCATCGTCCGCCACCCGCTCGTCCAGCACAAGCTGACCCTGATGCGCGAGAAGTCCACCGGAAACGCCCTGTTCCGGCAGACCTTGCGCGAGATTTCATTCCTCCTCGCCTATGAGGTGACGAAGGATCTGGAGCTTGGCGCGCGCGAGATCGATACTCCGCTGGAACGCGGTTCATTTCCCTGGCTCGAAGGGCGCCGGCTCTGTTTCGTGTCGATCCTGCGGGCCGGCAACGGGGCCGCTCTTGATCCTTGCCGCGTCCCTCCGCCATGCATAAAGGTCGGGCGGCAGTCGCCGCCCACTCTATACAAGTCGTCGCCTGGAGTCCGCCCATGTCGCCGCCGCCCCTTGCCCAGACATCACTGCAGCTCTTTCGGCAATTGCGCGATACCGGCGCCGGGCCTGCCGACATCCGGCGCTGGCAGGATGATTACGACGTCGCGGTCCTTCTTCTCGGCGCGCGGCTGCGCGGCTCGGGCAAGCCGTTTCTCTGCCATCTCGTCGGCACGGCGAGCGCCCTCATTCTGGAAGGCGCGCCGCCGGCCCTCGCTCGCGCCGGCCTTCTTCATGCGGCCTATAGTCATGGGCGGTTCGCCGACGGGCTGTCCGGCGCCACAAGCGCCCACCGCGCGTTCCTGGCTGCGCGGATCGGCGACGCGGTCGAGGCGCAGATCCATGCGTATACGGAATTCCGCTTCGATCGCGCCCTGCTTGACGCCGTCCTGACCGGCGCGGCCACGCCGGCGGAGCCGCTTCGCGCCCTGCTGCTGATGCGGATCTGCAATGAGGTCGACGACACGCTCGATTATGCCGGCGCCCTGGGCGGCAAGGCGCGGTACGGCGATCCCGGCTGGCTCGTTCAAGTTGCGGCCGTAGCGCGCCGGATCAAGGCCGATGGGGCGGCGGCAAGGCTGGATATGGCTGCGAGAGAGAACCAGGATGTCGCGTGGCTCGGCCGCGTGCCGGCGGCGGCTCCCCGACCCAATGGCGAGACCTGGCGCTCGCGAACGCTTGATGCGGCCCGGATGGTCAGACGACGGATCAAGACGATCGCCGGCGGACATGCGTCTTGAGCCGGGCTTGAAACGATTTCCTGACCTCGGCCCGGGCCCATTCGCAGCAACGCCATGACGGGCGACGACGTCAAGCAGCGACAAAATGGCGATGCGCCGCCGCAATGACAAAGGCACATCCCGCAAGGACAGGCATCGATACCTCCTCTTTCCGTCAGCCCTTCAGCGCCGGTTCGAGCTTTCTCTTCGCCGGCCCGAAATCGGGATTGAGGGCGAGCGCCTCTTCGTAATCGGCGAGCGCGCGATCATGGAGGCCCGCGAGGCAGAACGTGTTTCCGCGATCGAGGAAGGCTTCGGCCAGCGCCGCCTCTTCGCAATGACAGTCCTCAGGGCGTCGTTAAGGGACGCGCAGTCCGTGACGCGCGTTTGCAGAATATGGGTCGGAAAGATCTTCCGGACCTCAGGTTTTTCAATGGCGGATTCTTGCATGTAGGGCTAGCGCGGCAGCGGCGCGATCTTGCCGGGAGCTGCGGCGCGACGCAATGTCGGGCGATGCCGATCACCATCGTCCGCCACCCGCTCGTCCAGCACAAGCTGACCCTGATGCGCGAGAAGTCCACCGGAAACGCCCTGTTCCGGCAGACCTTGCGCGAGATTTCATTCCTCCTCGCCTATGAGGTGACGAAGGATCTGGAGCTTGGCGCGCGCGAGATCGATACTCCGCTGGAACGCGGTTCATTTCCCTGGCTCGAAGGGCGCCGGCTCTGTTTCGTGTCGATCCTGCGGGCCGGCAACGGGCTTCTGGAAGGGATGCTCGATCTCGTGCCCGAAGCGCGCGTCGGCCATATCGGGCTCTACCGCGATCATGCGACGCTGAAACCGGTGCAATATTATCTGAAGCTGCCCGAAGCGATCGGCGAGCGCGAGGTGATCGTCGTCGATCCGATGCTGGCGACCGGCAATTCCGTCGCCTTCGCGTTGAAGCGACTGAAGGAAGCCGGCGCGCGGCGCCTGCGGTTCATGTGCCTGCTCGCCGCGCCCGAAGGCGTCGCAGCGGTTGAAGAAGCGCACCCCGACGTGCCGATCTTCGCCGCGGCGGTCGATCGCGCGCTGAACGAAAAAGGATACATCCTGCCCGGCCTTGGCGACGCCGGCGACCGGATTTACGGCACCACGTAAGCGCCCTCAGGCGATCCCCGCCCGGCCGATCGCGAGAAACTTCTTGCGGCGATGGGAGCGAATGTCGTCGGGCGAAAGGCCCGCGAGTTCATCGAGCGCTTCCTCGATCGCATCGCCGAGCCGCTCGACCGCGACCGCAGGATCGCGGTGCGCGCCGCCGACCGGTTCGGGGACGATCGCATCGATGACGGCGAGCGATTTCAGGTCGTCTGCCGAGATCTTCATCGCTTCGGCGGCGTCCGGCGCCTTGCTGTCGCCCTTGCCCGCCGCGTCCTTCCAGAGGATCGACGCGCAGCCTTCCGGCGAAATCACCGAATAGACGGAGTGCTCGAACATCAAGACCTTGTTGGCGGCGGCGAGCGCCACCGCGCCGCCCGATCCGCCCTCGCCGACGACGGCGGCGATGAGCGGCGTTCCGAGCGACAGGCAACGCTCCGTACACGTTGCGATGGCTTCCGCCTGCCCCCGCTCCTCCGCGCC
Source organism: uncultured Caulobacterales bacterium (assembly GCA_964529675.1). Lineage (GTDB taxonomy): Bacteria > Pseudomonadota > Alphaproteobacteria > Caulobacterales > Parvularculaceae > Amphiplicatus. The sequence goes on along the minus strand of CAZGXT010000023.1, from coordinate 5,193 downwards.
GCGCCCGGGATAGGCGCCGGGCGTGTCGACGAGCGTGACGACCGGCAGTGCGAAACGCTCCGCCATGTCCATCAGACGGATCGCCTTGCGATAGCCTTCCGGGTTCGCCATGCCGAAATTGTGTTTGACGCGGCCCGCCGTGTCGGAGCCTTTTTCATGGCCGATCAGCATGACCGAGCGGCCGCGAAATCGCGCCGGGCCGCCGATGATCGCTTCGTCCTCCCCGAAGGCGCGGTCGCCGGCGATCGCCGTGAAGTCTTCCGCTAGCAGACGGACATAGTCGGAGAAATGCGGGCGCTCAGCATGGCGGGCGACCAGCGTCTTCTGCCAGCGGGAAAGATTCCGGTAAGTTTCCTTCAGAACCTCATGCGCGCGCGCTTCGAGGCGCCGGATTTCATCCGCGACGCTTTCCTTGTCGGCGCCCTGGCGCCTCAGTTCCTCGATACGTCCGTCGAGGTCCGCGATCGGCTTTTCAAAGTCGAGATATTTGAGCATGGCTTTTTCTAGGCGTCGCCGCGGCTCCCTTCAAGCCGCCGGCGCCTTGCGCTTCCTGGCGAGCGGGTGCGCGGTGAAGACAAGGTCCTTGAGGCGGTCCTGCGCGACATGGGTGTAAATCTGCGTCGTCGTGATGTCGGCATGGCCGAGCATCGCCTGTACGCTTCTGAGGTCGGCGCCGCCGGACAGGAGGTGAGTTGCAAAGGCATGGCGCAGGACGTGCGGAGACACGCGCTCGGGCGGCACGCCCGCCTCGACCGCGAGGTCCTTCAGCATCTGCGCGAACCGGGCCGCCGTCACATGGCCGGTCTTTCCGCGCGAGGGAAAGAGAAAGGGCGAGGCGAGCGCGGCGCCGTTCCGGTCCCGCGCCAGAAACTCGCTTCGCTGGAGAAGATAGGCGTCGAGCGCCCGGCGCGCCGGCGCGCCGACCGGCGCGAGCCGCTCGCGTCCGCCCTTGCCGCGCACGAGGATGGTCTCGCCGCGCGACGCGGCCGCGAGCGGCAGCGCGACAAGCTCGGAAACCCTGAGCCCCGCCGAATAGAGAAGTTCGACCATCGCCCGCAGCCGCACCGAACGCGCGTTCGCGCCCATCGCCGCCTCAGCAAGGCGCGCAGCCTCTTCTTCGCTGAGCACTTTGGGCAAGGGCCGGCGCGCGCGCGGCCGGTCGATCGCCTTGGCCGGATTGTCGGCGCGGCGGCCCTCCTCGTAAAGAAAGGCGAAGAACTGCCGCAGCGCCGACACTTTCAGAGCCGCCGTGGCGGGCGACAGGCCGTCTTTTTCGAGCTTGGCGAGAAAGGCGGCGATATCGTCGGCCCCGGCCGTCAGCAGCGTCTCCTTCCGCGTACGGATGAACGCCGAGAACCGCGCGAGGTCGCGTCCGTAATTCTTCAGCGTCATCGCCGCGGCGTTGCGATCGACCGTCATCATCTCCAGGAAAAGCGCGATCAGCGGATCGTCCGCGACGCCGTCGTCCTTGGCGCGCCCGCTCACTGCGCGGGCTTGGGCTTCAGGCGCGGCGCCGGCCCGTCGGCGGAGCTTGGAAGGGGCGGAGCGGCTGCGGGCTGCGGCTGAACGCGCGCATAGCGCGCCTGCAACAGGCGCTCCACGCCGCGCCGTCTGGCGAGGTCATCAAGGCCCGCGATCGCAAGCCCGCGCGCAACAACGACTTCCGCAATCGAATCGCCGTCCGCTGCGGGGCCTGAGGCGGTCAGCGCGGCGAGCGCGCCCTGTCCGGCGATGCGCTCCGCAGCCCCTTCGATGACCGCATCGACGGCGAGCGCAAGCGAGGCGGGGCTGGTCGTCTGCCGGACGACGCGGACGCGCGCCTCGCCCCCCGCCTTGGCGGTCGCGACCAGATCGGGAATGTCAGAGGGCTCGCCGGCGCCTGCCGCATCGCCGGCGGCGAGCCAGGATTCGGCGCCCGCGACATCGCCGAGCGCCAACCGCGCGAGCGCGAAGGCTTCCGCCTCGCTGCGGCTGACCAGCATGCCGTCAAAGCTTTTGACGTCGTCTGCGAACAACGCCGCCGCGAGAAACAGCGTGTCGAAATCGCGGATGGCGCTGATGACGCTGGCGGCGAGCGCCGCGCGGTCGCGCGCGAATTCCGGCGCCGATTTCGATCGCAAATTCTGAAACGCCGCCGCAAGCGCGACGGGATCGTCCGGCCGCTGACGAAATGCCTCCGGGCCGCCCGCGACCGCCGCGACATCAAGCGTCGCCTTGCCGAAGAGGTCCTTGAGGGAGGCGCCGCTCATGACGCCCATGGCGGCCGCGCGGCGCGCCGCCGCAAGTCGGGCGGGCGGCGGCGCGGTTGCGTCCGCCGCGAGCGCCTTGAGAAGCCCCGCCTCAGCTTCGGACGATACGACGGGAGCGACGTCCGCGTGACGAAGCGCGCCGTAATGAACGGCGTCGAATGCTTCTGCCCCCGCCTTGGGTTTTCCGCCGGCCGCCATCGGTCCGAGGATCGCTTCATCGGCCGGCGAGAGCGCGCCGCGCTCGCGCAACAGCTGCAGCGCCAGATCGGCGGCGTCGAGTTCGCCCGCGATTATGTAACAGAGCGCGCGCAACTTGGCGCCGCTGACGCCGTCCCGCGGCGCCGAGATGCGCTGGGCCTTCTGGCACGCCGCTGCATTGTCGCCGGCGAGAAGATCAGCGACCGCCATCGCTTCGAGAACGCCGGGATCCGACTTGCCCCCGAGCGCGAGGCTTTCAATCTCGCGCGCTTCATCAACAAAGCCGAGAAGCGCCAGCGCTTTCAATCTGGCGCCGCCGAGCGCGGCGTCAGCGCCCGCAGGCGAGTCGCCGCCAGAAAGCAGGAGGCGCCGCGAGGCGACGCCGATCGACGGCGAGGCGGGCCGCGCCGGAAACGCCCGCAGCAGACCCGTCAGCACCTGCGCATCGGCGCCGCGCCACAGTCCTTCGCCGAGCGCGCCGGTCTCGCGGTCGAGGAGGCCCGTGCCGAACGCGTCGCGAGCGAGCGTCGTGCGTTCAACCGGGGCGAGCGGCGCAGTCTGGGCGTGGGCGGCGCCGGCGGCGAGCGCAGCGGCGAAGAGGGAGAGCGCCTTACGCATCGGGAAGTCCAATCGCGTTCTGTTCGATGGTCCGGGTCTCGGGCTCCAGGGTGAGACCAAACACGAACAGGCCCACAACGGCTAACAGGGCGACGACGACGATGGCGATGACAAAACGCAAGGGATGCTCCACTCCGGTCACGAATCGGACAGGTCGGTTCTAGACCAGCTTGACCGCCCATTGAAGGACGCCCGTCCGCCGGACGCGACCACTGGCGCGGGCGCGCGGGCTTCACTATTGCTCACCCAAGTTATGCCAGCCTCGCGCCGCAAGGACCTTCCAACACTTCCAATTGACCGGCCGATCGTCCTTGTCGGAATGATGGGGGCGGGAAAGACGACCATCGGCCGGCGTCTCGCCCAGTCCCTCGCCCTCCCCTTTTACGACGCCGACGCCGAAATCGAGGCTGCCGCCGGCATGAGCGTGTCGGAACTCTTTGAAAAGCATGGCGAGGCGAGTTTCCGGCAGGGAGAGGCGAAAGTGATCGCGCGGCTGCTTTCGGGCGCGCCGATCGTGCTGGCGACCGGCGGGGGCGCCCTCACCATCGCCGAAACCCGCAGCCTGGTCGCAAGCCGCGCCATCTCAATCTGGCTGCGCGCCGACGTCGACACGCTCGTCCGGCGCGCGACGCGCCGCCCGACCCGGCCGCTGCTCAAGAAAGGCGACCCGCGCGAAACGATCGCGCGCCTCCTCGCGGAGCGAACCCCCTTTTACGAAGGCGCGACCCTGACGGTCGACAGCCAGCCCGGCGCGCATGGCAAGACAGTCGGCGCCATTCTCGCGGCGCTTCAGGCGCACATCGCTGCGGAGACCGCATGACGACCGCCGATCGCCTCACCGTATCGCTGGGGGCCCGCAGTTATGACATCGTGGTCGGCGATGACGTCATCGACCGCGCAGCGACCCATCTTGCGCCGCTGCTCAAGCGCCCCTTCGTCGCGATCGTCACCGACGCGCATGTCGAAGCCGCGCAAGGACCGCGACTGCGGCGCGCCCTTGCGAGCGGCGGCGTCGCGAGCGAGACGGTCGTGCTGCCGCCTGGAGAGGCGACCAAATCTTTTTCTCAGCTTGAGGACCTCTGCGAGACGCTGCTTGGTTTCGGCGTCGAGCGCGGCGATCTCGTCATCGCATTTGGCGGCGGCGTCATCGGCGATCTTACCGGCTTTGCAGCATCGATGCTGCGGCGCGGATGCCGGTTCGCGCAAGCGCCGACGACGTTGTTGGCGCAGGTCGACAGCGCGGTCGGCGGCAAGACGGCGATCAACGCGCGCCACGGCAAGAATCTCATCGGCGCGTTTCACCAGCCGGCGATCGTACTCGCCGACGTCGCGGCGCTTGAGACGCTGCCGGTGCGCGAGCTTCGCGCCGGATACGCCGAAACCGTCAAATACGGCGCGCTGGGGGATGCAGGGTTCTTCGGCTGGCTTGAGACGCAAGGGGCCAAGCTGCTCGCAGGCGACCGTGCGGCGCGGCGCGAAGCGGTGATGCGTTCCTGCGCGGCGAAGGCGCGGATCGTCGCCGCCGACGAACGCGAAGACGGCGAGCGTGCGCTTCTCAATCTCGGCCACACCTTCGGCCATGCGCTTGAAGCCGCATTCGGTTATTCAGAGAAGCTCCTCCATGGCGAGGCGGTCGCCGCCGGCATGGGCCTCGCCTTTGATTTCTCCGTCGCCGAAGGTCTTTGCGCCGCCGGCGACGCCGATCGGCTGAAGACTCATCTGCGCGCGTCAGGACTTCCCGCCGGCCTCGCTGACATTCCCGGCGCGCGGGATTTGCCGCCGGATGCGTTGCTCGCCTTCATGATGCAGGACAAGAAGGTCGAACAGGGCCGTCTGACGCTCATTCTCGCGCGCCGGCTCGGCCAAGCCTTCATTGAGCGCGATGTCGCCGCCGACAAAGTATTGCGCTTCCTCGACGGCGCCCGCCGCTGAGCCTTCAAGCAGGACGATGAACGACACCGTGCGAAGCATAGAATGGAATCCGGCGCCATGTTGACGATCAGCGCGATCTTCTTCCTGCTTCTCATGTCCGCATTCTTTTCGGGGTCGGAAACCGCCCTCACCGCGGCCTCGCGCGCGCGCATGCACAAGCTTGAAGGAGACGGGGACAAACGCGCCCGGCGCGTCA
>CAZGXT010000022.1:21957-26130 GCA_964529675.1 uncultured Caulobacterales bacterium | reverse complement strand
ATCGCGCGGGAGACAGGGCCCCCGCGCGATCTTCCAACCTTAGCCCGTCCCGAAATCAGAGTCAATAGATCATTAGCAAAAATAATTATGGTTAATTTCCCCTGCAGGTTGTGCGGACGGCGCGCTGAGCCCGCAGACCGCTCAGTCGGGCCTCACCGCCGCCTCGATCGCCGCGCCGAAGGAGCGACACCCGTCTTCGCCGCCGATGTCGGCCGTGCCGCATCCGGCGCCGATCGTTTCCTCGACCGCCCGCTCGATCGCCCGCGCAGCGGCTTCCTGCTTCAGGCTGAAGCGGAACAGCATCGCGCCCGACAGGATCGCGCCCGCCGGGTTCGCCTTGTCCTGCCCCGCAATGTCAGGGGCGGAGCCATGGATCGGCTCATAGAGGCCGCAGGCGCCGTCGCCGATCGAGGCCGACGGCGCGAGCCCGATCGACCCGGCGATCACCGAGGCTTCGTCGGAGAGAATGTCGCCGAACATGTTTTCGGTGAGGATCACGTCGAACAATGCCGGCTGCTGGATCAGCTTCATCGCCATCGCGTCGACCAGCACATGGTCGAGCGCGACGTCAGGATAATCGCGCGCCTGCATCTCGCTGACCGTGTTGCGCCACAGCCGGCCGGTCGCAAGGACGTTCGCCTTGTCGACGCTCGTGACTTTGTTCCGGCGCCCGCGCGCCGCCGCGAAGGCGACGCGCGCGATCCGCTCGATCTCTTCCTTGGCGTAGACGCAATTGTCGCTGGCGTAGTGCGGCTCCTCGACGCGCTCCCCGAAATAGAGCCCGCCCGTCAGCTCACGGACGATCAGGAGATCGACGCCCGCCGCACGCTCGGGCCGCAGCGGCGACAGCGCCTCCCTGCCAGGCGTCACCCGCGTCGGGCGGAGATTGGCGTAAACGCCGAGCGTCTTCCGGAGCGCGAGCAAGCCGGCCTCGGGGCGCGGCCCGCCCTTGTCCCATCGGGGCCCGCCGACGGCGCCGAGGAGAACGGCGTCCGCTTCAAGGCAGCCCTTCTTCGTCGCAGCGGGGAAAGGCTCGCCGCAACGGTCGATGGCGACGCCGCCGAAGTCGAATTCGTGAAATGCAAGGCCGAAACCGAAAAGTCCCGCGGTCTTCTGCATCACGCGCCGCGCGACGCCGCAGACTTCCGGCCCGACGCCGTCGCCGGGAAGATAGGCGATCTTGAAGCTCATGATCCGCGCGCCTCATAGGCCTCGATCGACGGCATCTGCCTCAAGAGATGGCCGAGCGGATCGACGCCGTCGAGGAGGCAACGGCGCGCGAAGGCGTCGACCGCGAAAGCGGTGGTCGCGCCGTCGTCGAGCGTCACCGTCATCGTCTCTAGATCGATCGAGACTTCGCGCCCCGGCGAATTGATCAGCTTCTGATGCGTCGAGGCGTCGACCGCAACGGGAAGGAGGCCGTTCTTCAACGCATTGCTCTTGAAGATGTCGGCGATGTCGGACGAGATGACGGCGCGAAAGCCGAAATCGTGCAACGCCCAGGGCGCATGCTCGCGGCTCGACCCGCAGCCGAAATTCGCGCCGGCGACGAGGATCTGATGCGTGAGGGGGTTGACGCCGTTGAAGACGGACGAGTTTTTCGGGCGCCCGTTCTCGTCATAGCGCCAGTCATGGAACAGCGCCTTGCCGAGCCCTGCGCGCGTCGTCGTCGTCAGAAATCGCGCCGGCACGATCTGGTCGGTGTCGATATTCGCTTGCGGCAGGACGACCGTCCGTGAACGGATGGTGCGGATGGGTTCGAAGGTCACGCCGCGTCCCCCAGATATTTCCGCGGATCGGCGATGCGGCCTTCGATCGCGGAGGCGGCGGCTGTCGCGGGGCTTGCAAGAACGGTGCGGACGCCCTTGCCCTGCCGGCCGATGAAATTGCGGTTCGACGTGGAAACGACAAGTTCGCCCGGCTCGCCCTTGTCGCCGTTCATGGCGATGCACATGGAGCAGCCTGGCTCGCGCCATTCGGCGCCCGCCTCGATGAAGATGCGGTGGAGGTTTTCCGCCTCCGCCGCGCGCTTGACCGTTTCCGAGCCCGGCACGATCAGCACGACGACGCCCGCCTTGACCTTGCGGCCCTTCATGATGGTCGCCGCCTCGCGCAGGTCGGTCAGGCGCGAATTGGTGCAGCTGCCGATGAACACGCGGTGGACGGGCGCCTCCGTGAAGGGGCGCCCTTCGGCGAACTTCATGTAGTCGCTCGCGTGGCGGTCGTTCTCGGTCGCCGGCGTCGGCGCCGCGGCGTCTACGGGAAGCGCCGCGTCGGGCGACACGCCGTAAGTGATCATTGGCTTGAGGGTCGCAGCGTCGATCCTCACTTCGCGGTCAAAGCGCGCGCCGCGATCGCTTTTCAGCGTCTTCCAGTCCGCGACGGCGCTGTCCCATCCAGCGTCCCTCGGCGCATACTCACGGCCGGCGAGGAACGCGAAGGTCTTGTCATCCGGCGCGACCATGCCGAAACGCGCGCCCGCCTCGATCGACATGTTGCACAAGGTCATGCGCGCTTCCATCGACAGCGCCTCGACCGCCGGGCCCGCAAATTCGATCGCATAGCCCTGGCCGCCGTCCGCGCCGATCGCGGCGATCAGCGCAAGCGCCATGTCCTTGGCGCCGACGCCCGGGGGGCAGGCGCCGTCGAACGTCACGCGCATCGATTTCGATTTGCGCTGAAGGACGCACTGCGTCGCCAGAACATGGCCGACCTCGGTCGTGCCGATGCCGAAGGCGAGCGCGCCGAAAGCGCCGTGCGTCGAGGTATGGCTGTCGCCGCAGACGATGGTCTTGCCGGGCTGCGTGGCGCCGAGCTCCGGTCCGATCACATGCACGATGCCGCGCTCAGGATGATTGAGCCCCAGAAGGCGAATGCCATGCGCCTCGCAATTGGCGATCAGCTGCGCGACCTGCGCTTCGGCTTCGGCGCTGGCGTAGGGAAGCCTGCCGCCCGGCCCTGCCGGTCTCGTCGGCGTCGAATGATCGAGCGTTGCAAGCGTCAGGTCCGGGCGGCGGGCTTTGAGGCCGCGCTCATTGAGCGCGGCGAAAGCCTGCGGCGAGGTCACCTCATGGACGAGGTGAAGGTCGATATAGAGGACCGCGGGCGCCTCCGCCGTCTCCTCGACGACGACGTGACGGGCCCACAGCTTGTCGAACAGCGAAGTCGGCGGGACTTGCATGCGCCTCTTTTCCCTCCTCAGCCCGCCGCCGCCAAGGGCCTGCGGCCGGCGCCGGCGGTCCTGACCGCGACCGCCTGATTGATCGCGGCGATGAAGGCTGCAACCGCCGCGTCCGCGATGTCGACTTCCTTCGCCTTGCCGGAGAAGACCTGTCCGTCGACTTCGACGACCGCTTCGGCGCGCACGACGCCTTCGGTCGCGACGTGGTGGAGGTCGAGAACGCTGATCGTCCCCGGCACGCCGGTGATCGCGCACACGGCGGCGAAGGCGGCGTCGATCGGCCCTTCGCCCTCACAGCTCACCGTGCGGCGATCGCCGCCGTCATGCTCCATGGTGATGCGCGCGTAAGGTCTCGTGTTCTCATCGTGATCGACGCGCAGCTCCGTGCGGCGCATGCGCCAGGGACCGATGCGCCCGTCGAGCGGCGCATTGCCGGTGACCAGGCGGACAAGATCGGCGTCCGTTACTTCGCGGCAGGTGTCCGCAAGGTGTTTGAAGTCGGGAAAGATGTCCTCGACCCGTTGTGCGGAGACTTCAAAGCCGAGCGCCTTGAGGCGCGCCGCCACCGCGTGCCTGCCGGAATGTTTGCCGAGCACCAGCATGTTCGACGGCACGCCGACGGATTCTGCGTCCATGATCTCGTAAGTGCGACGGTCGGCGAGGACGCCGTGCTGATGAATGCCCGCCTCGTGGGCGAAGGCGTTCCTGCCGACGATCGCCTTGTTGCGCGGCACCGGCGAATGGGTGACGCGCGAGAGCGCCTGGCTCGCGGCATAAAGCTTCGTCGTGTCGATGGTCGTCGTCACCCCGAAGTAATCGCGCCGGACGGCGAGCGCCATCACGGCTTCCTCAATGGAGCAGTTGCCGGCGCGCTCGCCGATGCCGTTGATCGCGCCCTCGATCTGGCGCGCGCCGCCTTTGACGGCGGCGAGACTGTTGGCGACCGCCATGCCGAGATCGTCATGGCAATGCGTCGACCAGACGACGTCGCC
>CAZGXT010000022.1:0-21857 GCA_964529675.1 uncultured Caulobacterales bacterium | reverse complement strand
CTGCAGCTTCGCCTGCCGGTGGGTCGGGCTGGTTCCAAGGAAGACGTGCACGCGATTGCGTTTTGCAGGCTCCAGCGCGCGCGCCGCCGCTTCGATGTCGCCGATCGAGGCGCGCGCGAGCGAGCAGATGACGGGCCCCTCGATTTCCTCCGCGATCGCCTTCACCGCCGCGGCGTCGCCGGGCGAGGCGGCGGCGAAACCCGCCTCGATGATGTCGACGCGCAAGGCCTTCAGCGCGCGCGCCACGATCAGCTTGGCGTCTGTCGACATCGAGAAGCCCGGCGCCTGCTCGCCGTCGCGCAAGGTGGTGTCGAAGATCAATACGCGATCTTCTGCATTCTCTACGTGGGTCTTCATTGTCCGTATCCTGATCGTTGATCGACGGCCTTAACGGCGCGGGATGAGCCGGCGCATCAGTCGGTCTCCTGTCCGCGCCGGATCGACAGCACTCCGGTGCGCGAGACCTCGCGAAGGCCGAGCGGCGCCATCAGCTCGATGAAGGTGTTGATCTTCTCGCGCGCGCCCGTCACTTCGAACACGAAGGACGTGTGCGTCGTATCGATGACCCGTGCGCGGAAGATGTCGGCGAGGCGCATCGATTCAAGCCGTTGTTCGCCGGCGCTCACGACCTTGACGAGCGCCAGCTCGCGCTTGATGCCCTCGGCCTCGCGCGTCACGTCGATGACGCGGCGCACCGGGACGAGGCGGCCCAACTGCGCCTTGATCTGTTCGATCTTCGCCGGCGTTCCGCGCGTGACGATGGTGATGCGCGAGGTGTGTTTCTCAACGTCGGTCTCGGCGACCGTGAGGCTCTCGATATTGTAGCCGCGCGCCGAGATGAGGCTGACGACGCGGGCGAGCGTTCCGGGCTCATTGTCGACGATGACGGCGAGCACGGCTTCCGCCGCCGCGCCTTCCTCGCGCGTGACCGGATAGACGGACTGAAAAGGTTCGGCGCTCATACCAGCGTTTTTCCGCGCTCATCGATCTCGTCGCCGGTGACGACATGATCGCCGAGCAGCATCTCGTTATGCGCCGCGCCTGACGGGATCATCGGGAAGACATTTTCTTCCTGCGTGACGACGCAGTCGAAAAGGACGGGGCGCTTCACGGCGATCATCTCGCGGATCTTGTCGTCTAGTTCGGCCGGCGTTTGTGCGCGCAGGCCGACGCAGCCATAGGCCTCGGCGAGCTTGACGAAGTCGGGAAGGCTTGACGAATAGGAATGCGAATAGCGCCCGCCGTGAAGAAGTTCCTGCCACTGGCGCACCATGCCGAGATAGGCGTTGTTGAGAATGAAAATCTTGACGGGCAGATCGTGCTGCACGGCGGTCGACATTTCCTGCATTGTCATCTGCACCGAAGCGTCGCCGGCGATGTCGATGACGAGCGCATCTGGATGTGCGGCCTGCACGCCGATGGCGGCGGGAAGGCCATAGCCCATCGTGCCGAGCCCGCCCGAGGTCATCCAGCGGTTGGGCGTGTCGAAGTGGAAATGCTGCGCAGCCCACATCTGGTGCTGACCGACTTCGGTGGTCACGAACACGTCGCGCCCGCGCGTCAGGGCGTAGAGCCGCTCGACCGCGTATTGCGGCTTGATCGCCTTATCGGAGCGCCGGTAGGCGAAGGATTTCTTCGCACGCCAGGCGTTCACCTGCCGCCACCACGCGTCGAGGCGGCCCGCGTCATGGGGTTCCTCCGCCGTGCGGCGGCGCCATTCGGCGAGCAGGGCCTCGATCACGGCGCGCGCATCGCCGACGATGCCGATGTCAACGCGTACGTTCTTGTTGATCGACGATGGGTCGATATCGACGTGGATCTTGCGCGACTGCGGCGAGAAAGCGTCGAGGCGTCCGGTGATGCGGTCGTCAAAGCGCGCGCCGAGCGCGATCATCAGGTCGCAGTCATGCATGGCGCTGTTGGCCTCAAGACTTCCATGCATGCCGAGCATGCCGAGCCAGTTGGGGCCGGACGCGGGATAAGCGCCGAGCCCCATCAGCGTCGATGTCAGCGGGAAATTGGTCTCCGCAGCGAGGGCGCGCAAGGCTTCGCTCGCTTGCGGCCCCGCATTGATGACGCCGCCCCCGGTGTAAAGAATCGGGCGGCGCGCGCGCCGCATCAGGTCCACCGCCTGTTCGATCTTGCCCTGATCAACCGGCGGCGTGACGATGCAGTTGCGCTTCCGCGCTTCGTTGCGCGGGGTGTAGAGCGCCTGCTCGAACTGCACGTCCTTCGGGATGTCGATGACGACCGGGCCGGGGCGTCCGTTGCGGGCGATGTGAAAGGCCTCATGCACGATCGTCGCCAGCTTGTGCGCCGACGGCACGAGGTAATTGTGCTTGGTGCAGCTGCGCGTGATGCCGACCGTGTCGCATTCCTGGAACGCGTCGGTGCCGATCAAGGGCCTTGCGACCTGTCCGGTGATGCAGACGACCGGAATGGAATCGAGCAGCGCATCGGTCAGGCCGGTGACGGCGTTCGTCGCGCCCGGGCCCGACGTGACGAGGAGGACGCCGACCTTGCCGGTCGAGCGCGCATAGCCCTCGGCTGCGTGCGCGGCGCCCTGTTCATGGCGCACCATCACGTGGCGGATGGTGTCGCGCTTGTGGAGCGCGTCATAGATCGGCAGGACCGCGCCGCCGGGATAACCGAAAATGACTTCGACGCCCTGTTCCTCAAGGGCGTCGAGAAGAATGTCGGCGCCTGATTTGGGCGAGCGCGCGCTTTCCTCCCCCGCAAAGCGGGGGAGGTGGCCCGCAGGGCCGGAGGGGGGGTGAGCGCGACTCCCCCCTTCAGTCGCCTTCGGCGACAGCTCCCCCGCAGGAGAGGGAGCAGAAGTCGCGTTTAATTCGCTCATCGCCTCACGCGTCCTTCGTATTGGCGCCGGGCTGCAGCCAGGCCATGCGCGCGCGCAAATCGGCGCCGGTTTTTTCAATCGGGTGGGCGAGGTCCTTTTCAAGCAGCTGCGCATAACGCGGCTTGCCGGCCTGATTTTCGAGAATCCAGTCGCGCGCAAAGGCGCCGGATTGAATGTCGGTCAGCACCTCGCGCATGCGTGCGCGCGTTTCGTCATTGATGACGCGAGGGCCGGAAACGAGATCGCCGTATTTCGCGGTCTCGGAGACGAACTGATGCATCTTGGCGACGCCGCCCTCGTAGAGAAGGTCGACGATCAGCTTCAGCTCGTGCAGGCACTCGTAATAGGCGACTTCCGGCTTGTAGCCGGCGGCGACCAGCGTCTCGTAACCCGCCATGACCAGCTCGGTCGCGCCGCCGCACAGGACCGCCTGTTCGCCGAAAAGATCGGTTTCAGTCTCCTCGCGGAACGTCGTCTCGATCGCGCCCGCCGCCGTGCCGCCGATCAGGCTTGCATAGGCGAGCGCCTTTTCCTTCGCCTTGCCGGTCGCATCCTGATGGACGGCGAAAAGGCAGGGAACGCCGCGACCCTTTTCATATTCGCGGCGGACGAGATCGCCGGGGCCCTTCGGGGCGACCATGATGACATCGACGTTTTTCGGCGGCCTGACGCGGCCGTAGAGCACCGTGAAGCCGTGCGCGAAAAGAACCGCATCGCCCTCCTTGAGGTTCGGCGCGACCTCCTCCGCGAAGATCTTTTCATGCGTCATGTCCGGCGTCAGGATCGCGATCAGCTTTGCGTTCCGCGTCGCGTCGGCGACGCTCGCGACTTCCAGTCCGTCGGCGGCGGCGCGCTTGGCGGTAGGCGCGCCTTTCCTTAGGCCGACGATCACCTCGCAGCCGGAGTTTTTCAGGTTCAGCGCATGCGCGCGTCCCTGGCTGCCATAGCCGATGACGGCGACCGGGGCCGACTTCACGGCGGCGGGGTTTGCGTCCTGTTCGCTGTAGAGTTTCATGACAGATCCCTGTTCAGTCTACGGATGATTGGATGGTGATCGCGCCCTTTGACGCTGAGGAGACGAGCCGGGCGTATTTGTCGAAGACGCCGCCCATTTTCGGTTGCGGGCGCGGCGCGAAGGCGGCGCGGCGCGCGACCCAGTCGACGCGGGCGTCAATGCGGCGCGCCTCGGCGTCGATGCGCATCATGTCGCCGTCTTTGAGCAGCGCGATCGGCCCGCTGTTCGCGGCTTCCGGCGACACATGGCCGATGACGAAGCCGTGGCTTGCGCCGGAAAAGCGCCCGTCGGTGATAAGCGCGACCTTGCCGGCGAGGCCTTGTCCCGCAAGCGCGGCGGTGACGGCGAGCATCTCGCGCATGCCGGGGCCGCCTCTGGGTCCCTCATAGCGGATGATGACGACGTCGCCAGCCTTGATTTCCCGATTGCTGACGGCGGCGAAAGCCGCTTCCTCGCCGTCGAAAACGCGCGCCGGTCCCTCAAAGGCGCCGTCGCCATAGCCGGCTGTCTTGAGGACCGCGCCCTCAGGCGCGACGTCGCCATAGAGAATGCGAACGCCGCCCGTCGCCTTGAACGGGTTGTCGACGCTGCTGACGATCTTCTGCCCCGGCGTTTCGCATGCGGCGGCGAACTCCTCAAACAAGCTCCGCCCGCTGACGGTCGGCGCATCGGCGAGGCGTCCGCCCTCCATCAGCCGCTTGCCGAAAAGGGCGACGCCGCCAGCCTCGTAAAGATCACGCGCAAGATATTTTCCGCCGGGCTTGAGGTCGGTGATCACGGGCGTCGCCCGCGAAAGCTCGTCGAAGAGATCGATCGAAAAAGGAACGCCGGCTTCGGCTGCAATCGCCGCGAGGTGAAGGACGGCGTTGGTCGACCCGCCCGACGCGACGACTGCGGTCGCCGCATTCTTCAGCGCGGCCGCGGTGACGAAGGAACGCGCCGATTTTCCCTGCAGCGTCAGCGCCGCCGCAAGGCGGCCGCAGCGCTCGGCCTGCGCCGCTTTTTCAGGCGCAACAGCGGGAACATCGCCCGCGCCCATCGGCGCAAGGCCCAGAAAGGCGAGCGCCATCGCCATCGTGTTTGCAGTGAACTGGCCCCCGCACGCGCCGGCGCCGGGGCAGGCGCTGCGCTCGATCGCATCGAGCGCCTTGTCATCGATCGAGCCGGCGGCATGCGCGCCGACCGCTTCGAAAACGTCCTGAATGGAAATGTCGCGGCCCTCGCACCGGCCAGGCATGATCGTGCCGCCATAGAAGACGCAGCCCGGGATATCGAGGCGCGCCAGCGCCATCGCCGCCGCTGGAATCGTCTTGTCGCAGCCGACCATGATGACGGCGCCGTCGAGGCTGTGCCCACGCACGGCGAGTTCGATCGAGTCGGCGATCGCCTCGCGCGAGATAAGCGAGGCGCGCATGCCCTCCGCGCCCATCGTGATGCCGTCTGAAACGACAATGGTGTTGAAGTCGATCGGCACGCCGCCGCCGGCCCTGACGCCCGCCCGCACCGGCCCGGCGAGCGCGCCAAGATGCAGGTTGCAGGGCGTCACCGTCGACCAGGTGTTGACGACGGCGATCAGCGGCCTGTCGAGGTCGGCGTCGGAGAGCCCCGCGCCGCGCAGCATCGCCCGCGCCGGCGCGCGGGTAGGGCCTTTCGTGATCGCATCCGATCTTTTTGCGCGTCGCTCCGTCATCGTCCGTCCTTGGTCAAGGCCGCAAAAAAACCGCCCCCTCTCGGGAGCGGTGCGGTGGTTCCGGGTTTCTTCGCCAGTCTCTAGCTTCGCACCCTCGCCATCGCCGCCCCCGGGGAGCTGCGAATAAGCAGTACAAGGCCAAGAAGAAGGAGCCCGGCGACCAGGGCAGGGGCGCCGGCGTTCGCCAGCCCCTCAATCAACCCTTTACCGACCAACTGCGCCGTCACCGGGTGCGACCCTCTGGTTGTCACCGCCTGAGCGGCTTCTAGACAGACCTAGCCCACGATTTCGCGACCGCACAAGTGAAAAATCGCGGGGATTGTGACTTTCTTTCGGAAAGCATCAGAAACGAGGCATCTTCCTAGCAGAAAATGCCAAGACAGGAAATTTCTTCGATTGGTTAAAGGGTTATTGGCGGCGGACATCGGAACTCCGGCGAGGCCTCTGAGCGTCTAGGGGCGCACCTGTCCGCTCCCGCGCACGACGGTCTTGAACGTCGTCAGTTCCTCGACCCCGACCGGTCCGCGCGCGTGCAGGCGCCCGGTGGCGATGCCGATCTCGGCGCCGAAGCCGAATTCGCCGCCGTCTGCAAACTGGGTCGAGGCGTTGTGGAGGACGATCGCGCTGTCGACGGCGCTGAGGAAGCGCTCCGCCGCCGCGGCGTCCTCCGTGACGATCGTCTCGGTGTGGCTGGTGCCGTAGCGCGCGATGTGGACGACCGCGCCCTCAACTCCGTCGACGGCGGCGACGGAAAGGACGGGCGCCAGATATTCCGTAGACCAATCATCTTCGCTCGCCGCCTCAACGGCGGGATCGAGCGCGCGGATGCTCGCGTCGCCCTTCAGCGCGCAGCCGGCCTCTTTCAGCGCCCTTGCAACCGGCGGATAGAGATCGGCGAGGCGGGCGCGGTCGATGAGCAGGGTTTCCGCCGCGCCGCAGACGCCGGTGCGCCGCATCTTCGAATTGACCGTGACGGCGACCGCCTTGGCGATGTCGGCGCCGCGGTCGAGATAGACATGGCAGACGCCGTCGAGATGGCCGAGCGTGGGCGCGCGCGCATCCTCCTGCACGCGCCTGACGAGCGATTTGCCGCCGCGCGGGATGATGAGATCGACGGCGCCGCCGAGGCCGGAGAGAAGACGCCCGACGGCGTCGCGATCCGGCGTCTCAACGAATTGCAGCGCGTCGGCGGGAAGCCTCGCGTCTGCGAGAGCTTCGCGGAACAGGCGCGCAATGAGCGCGTTGGTCGAAAGACAGTCCGATCCGCCGCGCAAAATGACGGCGTTGCCGGCCTTGATCGCAATCGCCGCGGCGTCGGCGGTGACGTTGGGGCGGCTTTCATAGATGATGGCGATGACGCCGATCGGGGTTGCGACACGCCGGAATTCAAGGCCGTTCGGCCGCGTCCATTCCCGCATGATGCGCCCGACGGGATCGGGCAGGGCCGCAATCTCGCGCAGCGCCGCCGCGACGCCCGCGATGCGCGCCGGCGTCAGGGTCATGCGGTCGCGGAACGCCTCGCTCTCGCCGCGCGCGCGCGCGAGGTCGGCGGCGTTGACCGCGAGAAGTTCGTCCGCGCGCTGTTCGATCTTCAGCGCCGCAGCGGCGAGCGCGGCGTTTTTCGCGGAGGCCGGCGCCGCGGCGAGCACGGCTTTCACCGCACGTGCGCGGGCCCCCATCGCCATCATCGCCTCTTCGAGCGCCGCGCTCATGACGCCGTCGTCCTTAATGCTAGGTCGTCCTTCTCGATCACGGCCGGCCGGCGGCGATAGCCGAGGATCTTCTCGATCTCGTCCGAGCGCTTGCCGGCGATCTGGCGGAGCTCCGATGCGCCGTAGGCGGACAATCCCTGCGCGACGGCGCCGCCGTCCGGGGCGAGAACCAGCACCGCATCGCCGCGCTGGAATTCGCCCGCGATCGCGGTGACGCCTGCGGGAAGAAGGCTCGCCCCGCCGATCAGCGCCTTCGCCGCCCCGGCGTCGATGCGGATTTCGCCGAGCGGCTTCAGGCGCGCGCCGATCCATTGCCTACGGGCCTTTGCGGGGCTCGTCGGCGCCAGGATCAGCGTCGCCGCGCCCTTCTCCGCAAGTCGGCGCAGGGGATGATCGTCGATCCCGGGCGCGATGATCGTCGCTGCGCCCGCCGCGCCGGCGATCTCGGCGGCGGCGATCTTTGACGCCATGCCGCCCGATCCAACCCCCGCCGCCGCGTTCGCAGCGCCCGCCGCGGCGATGATTTCGGGCGTGATGCGTTCGATGAGCGCGAGGCGCCGTGCGCCCGGCGCCCGGCGCGGGTCGGCGTCATAAACGCCGTCAATGTCGGAAAGGATGATCAGAAGGTCCGCGCCGGCGATCTGCGCGGCGTGCGCGGCGAGCCGGTCATTGTCGCCATAGCGGATTTCAGCGGTCGCAATGGTGTCGTTCTCATTGACGAGCGGCAGCGCGCCGAGCTCGAGGAGCGTTGCAAAGGTCGCGCGCGCGTTGAGATAGCGCCGGCGGTTTTCGGTGTCGTCGAGCGTCAGCAGAATCTGGGCGACGGGGATGGCGTGCGGCGCGAACGCCGTCTGCCAGGCTTCGACGAGCCCCGCCTGACCCGCGGCGGAGGCCGCCTGTTTTTCATCAAGACGCAGCGGCCCCTGAAGCTTCAGCCGGCGCCGGCCGAGCGCGATGGCGCCGGAGGTGACGACGACAACCTCGCGCGCTTCGCTGCGCAGGCGGGCGATGTCTTCCGCCAGCGTCGCAAGCCAGCGCTCGCGCACGCCGTCAGCGCCGCAAAGGATCGCGGAGCCGACCTTGACGACAACGCGGCGCGCGCGGGCGATCGCAAGATGCGTCGAAGGGGCCTCAGGGGTCATGACGAAAGCTTAGCGCACCAGCGCCGGCTCCGGCAGGGCGTTCGTGCGTGCGCCGAGCTGGACCCGCCGGATATCGCCGAGATCCGACAGGATCGACTCAACGGTCGGGCGCCGCCCGGCCCCTTTTCCGCGCGCCTCGAAGACGCGCCCGTCCGCAACAACGGCGCGCAAGGCGTTCGCCTCCCATTCGGCGCTTCGAAAGAAGGGGTCGGCGTCGGCGCGCGTGAACGCGACGCGCGCGCTGAGAACGCCGTCCCTGGTCTCGATCGTCGCGAGCTGCTTGACGACGCCGCCGCCGGCCGCGAAGGCGGCGGCCTTCTCTTCGGTCAGCGCCTCAACCTCTATGGCGTCAAGCGCGATTTCGCGCCCGAATGCGACAAAGGTCAGGATCGCGATCTTGGCGCGCGCATCAGCGCCGGAAAGGTCGGCGGTTGGATCAGGCTCGGCGAAACCGGCGATCTGCGCGCGGCGCACGGCCTCGTTGAACGCGACGCCATTGGCGAGCGAGGTGAGGATGAAATTGACGGTGCCGTTGAGGACCGCCTCGATCTTTTCAATCCGGCCCGCGGCGGCGGCTTCGGCGACGCGCTCGACGAGCGGGGCGCCGCCACCAACTGACGGCGCATAGCGCAAGGTTGCGCCCGTCGAAACGGCGAGCGCTGTCAGCGCCGCCATTTCGCCGGCGATCGCCTGCTTGTTGGCGGTGACGACGCTGACGCCCTTCGCGAGCGCAGCCTTGATGAGCGCGCGGCCCGCCGCGCCGTCCGGCAGCGCCTCGACGATCACGTCCGGCCTGCCGGCGAGCAGGGCCTCGATGCGGTCGGCGATGATCGCCCCCGAAAAGACGTCGAGCCGGCGCTTGGCTGCGTCGCGAACGAGCGCGGCGCAGAGGCGATAGTCGTGCGCGTCCGCGGCGATGCGCAGCGCCGCGCCTTCCCCGATGGTGCCAAGGCCTGCGACCGCGACGCGCAGCGGCGGCGTGCGCCGTGTCTTCGCCGGCGGCGCGGCGACCGACGACACGCGCGTGCCGGCGCCGGCGTTCAGCCGTTCGACATTGATGGCGACGCGGTGCGCGGCGGCGAAGCCGATCGCCTTCGGTTGCAAGAGCTTGCCGGCGACCTCGCGCGCCTGCGCATAGTCGAGCGCCGGATACCGCAGCGCCTCGCCGTCATCGATGTTGGGATCGCGGTCATAAACGCCGTCGACGTCCTTCATCAGCGTCGTCTCGCCGAGGCCGAGCGCAGATGCGAGAAAAACGGCGGTGAGGTCCGATCCCCCGCGGCCGAGCAGCACCGGTTCGCCCGTCGGTCCGAGCGCGACGAAACCCGGCACGATGATGACATCGCGCGCCGTGAGCGCCGCTGCAAGGAGCAAGACATCGACATTTTCCGGATGCGCGTCATCGACAGGCCCGCCGGCGGTCAGCGACAGCGTGCGCGCATCAAGGACGAGCGCATCAAGACCCGCGGCCTCGCAGGCGATCGCAAGCAGCGCCGCGCTTCGTTCCTCGCCGAGCGCGATGAGGCGCGGGGCGTGGCGCGACTTCGCGCCGCCGACGCTCGCCGCCTCGGCGATCAGCGTGTCGGTCTCCCCGGCGAAGGCGGAAACGACGGCGATGACCTTTCGGCCGTCGCGGCGGCGGCGGTAAATCTCCGAAACGACGAGCGGCAGATCGCTCTTGTCGCGCAGGACGGAAGAGCCGAATTTCAGAACGACGGCGCCGGGGCCCCGCGCTTCAAGCTCACCGCGCATTGGCTTCTCCGGGTTTTCGGAAGGCGGCGACATTGTCGGCTGCGGGGACGGCGACCGCGTCGAGCGCGGCGAAGATGTCGCGCAACAGGTCCTTCGAATGTTCGAGCCCGACCGAGAAACGCACGAGGCGGTCGGAGATGCCCGCGATCTTGCGCGCCTCCGGCGTCATCGATGCGTGCGTCATCGTCGCCGGCGTGCAGACGAGGCTCTCAAATCCGCCAAGCGATTCGGCGATCGTGAAAATCGACAGTCCGCGCAACAGGTCGAGAACGTCGACCTCGTCGGCGAATTCAACGCTCAGCATCGCGCCGAAGCCTTTCTGCTGGCGCCGGGCGATGTCGTGGCCGGGATGCGCAGCAAGGCCCGGATAGAAAACGCGGGCGATGCGGCTGTCGCGGGCGAGCGTCTCGGCGATCTCGCTGGCGGTTTCCTGCTGGCGTTCGATGCGCGTGAACAGCGTTCGAAGGCCGCGCAGCGTCAGGAAGCTGTCGAAAGGCGCGCCGGTGACGCCGGTCGCGTTCGCCCACCAGGCGAGTTCCTCGCCGATCGACTTGTCGCGCGCAATGACGGCGCCGCCGACGACGTCGGAATGGCCGTTGATGTACTTGGTGGTCGAATGCACGACGATGTCGCAGCCGAGCGACAAGGGCTGCTGCAAAGCGGGCGACAGGAATGTGTTGTCGGCGACGACGATTGCGCCCGCCGCTGTCGCCGCGGCGGCCGTCGCGGCGATGTCGGTGATCCTGAGCAGGGGATTGCTCGGCGTTTCGATGAAGACGAGCCGCGGCTTTTTCAACAGCGCCGCGGCGAGCGCCGCCGGATCGGTCTGGTTGACAAAGTCGACGGCGAAATGGCCGCGCCGGGCCCGCGCCGAGAGCAGGCGGAAGGTGCCGCCGTAACAGTCATGCGGCGCAATCACCGTGTCGCCGGGATTGACGAGATTGAGCACGAGATCGACGGCGGCCATGCCGGTTGCGGTGATGACGCCGCGCTCGCCGCCTTCAAGGGCGCTGAGCGCGCGCTCGAGTTCGGCGCGCGTCGGATTGCCGGAGCGCGCGTAGTCATAGTGCGGCTTCTCCAGCGGATCGCGCCAGCCATAGGTTGCTGAAAGATGCAGCGGCGGCGACACCGCGTTGAAGGCGCGGTCGCTGGCGACGCCTGCGTTGGCGGCGACGGTTTCGGCGTGCAGGGTTTGAACCATGGCTCAGTTGTCCTCGATGAAGGTTTTGATCAGCGGACCGATGGTCGCGGCCTCTTTGAGGAACGCGTCATGGCCGTAGAACGACGATATCTCCGCATAGCGCGCGCGCGGCGCGCCTTGCGCCAGGCGCTGCGTGTCGGCGGCGGGGACGAGACGATCCTCGCGGACTGCGATGAACAGCGCGTCAGCCGCAATGCGCGCCGGATCGACGCGGTGGCGGTCGATTGAATCCGACAGCGTCACATAGCGTTCGGGCGCCATCTGGTAGGCCGCGCCCCGCGCGATCAGATAGTCGCAGACGGCGTAAGGGTCGCCCGCCCGCTCGCCCGGCCGATGCGGGAACCGCGCGTCGAATTCCTCGGGCGTGCGGTAGGTCGTCATGGCGAGCTGACGCGCGAGGGAGAGCCCGGATTTCGGATCGCCGGCGCGGATCGCAAACTCGACGATGCGCCGCTGCACGCCGCGCAGCGCCGTCGAGGCTGCGTGCGGCCGGTCGGCGGCGGAAATCACGCAGAGTTTTTCGAGACGCTCAGGAAATGTTTCGGCGAAGGCGAGCGCCAGCATGCCGCCGTAAGACGCGCCGACGAACGCCTTGAGCCGGGGCGCGCCGATCGCAGCGAGCGCGAGGCCGAGCGCGCGCGCCTGATCGTTCGTCGTGACGGTGCGCGCAGTTTCGCCCGCATTGGGCAGGAAATCGAAACCGATGACGCGCGCGGCGGAC
Source organism: uncultured Caulobacterales bacterium (assembly GCA_964529675.1). Classification (GTDB taxonomy): domain Bacteria; phylum Pseudomonadota; class Alphaproteobacteria; order Caulobacterales; family Parvularculaceae; genus Amphiplicatus. Next base: position 9,767 of record CAZGXT010000022.1, on the reverse strand, counting down.
GTATCGATCGCGCCGCCTGGCCCCGTGATCTCGCGCCACCAGCCGCTTGCGCCGGCGACCTCGCGGCCCGCCGAAATGCCGCCGGAGACGACGATCGCCGGCGCGTCGTCCGGTCCGTAAAGGCGCAGGCGAAGCTCCGGCCTCGACAAATGCTCGCCGGACTGGAGCGTGAAATCGGCGGGCAGGATGACGCTGACATCGGCGCAGCCGTCGGCGCCGGGCGCTGCGGCGGGGGCGGCGTCGAATGAGCGGACTTCAAGAGCGGCGGACATGGTTCGGCCTCTGCTTCCTCGCGTCGCGCATCAGGAAAATCGCAGAGACCCAATCGGAGCGCGGCGCATCGCCGCTTCACCGACTCATCTCTCGAAGCTTTCGCCTCGAAGGATTTGGCACCTTTCCGAACTGCGGGTCGCGCGGTCCGGCGGTTGCCCCAGCGTCTAAGGGCCTGTCCCTCGGCTGGTCTTGATGAGCTTGCACGCTTTCTAGCCGCAGAGAATTTTCCCCGTCAACAGGAATTTGCGACGCGCGCCGCGTTTTCTCCGTGTAAGGAGCAATCCGGCCGGCCCCGACGCGATCAAGGCCGGAACGGCTAACCGACTGATTCTGCGGGCGAAATTGAGTAAGCAGAAGGCGCCTAAAGTTTGCTGAGAACAGCTACAACTGACCCAAAAAATCTTCCAGAATAGCAGAAAAATGCAAAATTCGCCGAAAAATCTTCGCAGGTGCAACATGAAAAGGCTTGCATCGACCGGCGCGGCGACCTTAGCGTTTCAAAAACGACAGCACCGTTGAACGGCGCGCCGCGCCGCTGCGGTCATTGGGAGACGTCCGCCAAGGCCATGCTCGCCTTCACCGATCTTGAACGCCTGACGCCGGCGAAGCGCGACGCAGCCGCGCGCCGCGGCGATTTCGACGAAATCTACGCCCCGTTCGAGGCGGCGGCCGCGCGCGCGCAGGCCTCGCGGTGCAGCCAGTGCGGCGTTCCCTTCTGCCAGAATCATTGTCCGCTCACGAATGATATTCCCGACTGGTTGCGGCTCGCTGCGGAGGGGCGTCTCAGGGAGGCCTATGCGCTCTCGGCGGCGACGAACTCGATGCCTGAGATCTGCGGACGCATCTGTCCGCAGGATCGTTTGTGCGAAGGCGCCTGCGTCATCGAACAATCCGGGCACGGAACGGTTACAATCGGCGCGATCGAGCAGTTCATCACCGAGACCGCCTGGAAAGAAGGCTGGGTGAAACCGATCGCGCCCGGCCCCTCGGACGGCCGCACCGTCGGGGTGATCGGCGCCGGGCCCGCCGGCCTTGCCGCAGCCGAAGAGCTGATCAAGGCGGGCGCAGGCGTCACGGTCTATGACCGCTATGATCGCGCCGGCGGGCTCCTCGTATACGGCATCCCGAATTTCAAGCTCGACAAGGCCGTCGTCGCGCGCCGCGTCGCGCGCCTTGCGGCGGCCGGCGTCGAATTCCGTCTTGGCGTCGATATCGGCCGCGACCTGACTTTCGCCGCCTTGCGCGCGCGTCATGACGCCGTGCTGATCGCCACCGGCGTCTACAAGGCGCGCCAGCTGACGCTCGAAGGTGAAGACGGCGCCGGCGTCGTTCCCGCGCTCGACTATCTCACCCGCTCGAACCGGCGCGGCTTCGGCGACCCGGTCGAGGATGCGGCCGGCTATGACGCGCGCGGCAAGGCCGTCGTCGTCATCGGCGGCGGGGACACGGCGATGGACTGCGTGCGCACCGCGGTCCGTCAGGGCGCGGCGAGCGTCACCTGCCTTTACCGGCGCGATCGCGCCAACATGCCGGGCTCGGCGCGCGAAACGGCGCATGCGGAGGAAGAAGGCGTGCGCTTTGAGTTTCTCGCCGGTCCCGCACGTCTGGTCTTCAAGGAAGGCGCCGTCGCCGGCGTCGAGGCGCAGCGGATGAAGCTCGCCGCGCCCGACGCCTCGGGCCGCGCCGGCGTCGAGGCCGATGCGGCGTCGGCGTTCCACCTGCCGGCGAGCCTCGTGATCAAGGCGCTCGGCTTCGAGCCGGAGGAATTGCCGGCGCTGTTCGGCGAGCCGCAGCTGAAAGTGACGGCGCGCGGCACGCTGCGCGTTCGCCCGGGCACGCTCGAAACGTCCTTGCCGGGCGTCTACGCCGCCGGGGACATCGTGCGCGGCGCCTCGCTCGTCGTCTGGGCGATCAAGGACGGCCGCGACGCCGCGCATCAGATCATCGAAATGGCGACCGGGTCGCGCCGCACCCTCATCGCGGCCGAGTAGGAAGGCCGCCATGGCTGATCCTGTCCTCACCTATCAACGCCGCCGCCGCGCCCTTGTCGAAGCCGGCGCCTATGATCCGTCCTCGGAGCATGACGCCTGCGGCGTCGGCCTCGTCGCGGCGATCGACGGCCGGCCTCGCCGCGACATCGTCGACATGGCGCTCTCCGCGCTAAAGGCGGTCTGGCATCGCGGCGCCGTCGCGGCGGACGGCAAGACCGGCGACGGGGCGGGGCTTCTCGTCGCGATCCCGCAGGCCTTCTTCCGCGCGCAGGTCGAGCGCATGGGCCGTGCGCCGCTCGCGCCCGATCTTTGCGCCGGCATGATCTTCCTGCCCCGCACCAATCTCTCGGCGCAGGATTCCTGCCGCTCGATCGTCGAGGCGGAAATCATCCGCGACGGGTTCAACGTCTATGGCTGGCGCCAGGCGCCGGTCGATCCCTCGCGCCTCGGCCTTCGCGCGGGGCTGGTGCGCCCTGAAATCGAGCAGATCCTGTTCTGCGACCTCAGGGGCCGCAAGACCGACGAGCTTGAGCGCGCGCTCTATCTCATCCGCAGGCGGATCGAAAAACGCGCGCGCGAGGCCGGGCATCAGGAATTCTACGTCTCTTCGCTCTCGGCGCGCTCGATCATCTATAAGGGGATGTTCCTCGCCGAAGAGATCGATCGCTTTTACGCCGACCTTCGCGATCCGGCGTTCGTCTCCTCGATCGCGATCTTCCATCAGCGCTACTCGACGAACACGTTTCCGGAATGGCGCCTCGCGCAGCCGTTCCGCATGCTCGCCCATAATGGCGAGATCAACACGCTGAAGGGCAACATCAACTGGATGAAGAGCCACGAGATCCGCATGGCGTCCGCCGTGTTCGGCGACGCGCAGGATCAGGTGAAGCCGGTCATCCAGCCGGGCTCGTCCGACTCGGCCGCGCTCGATCAGGCGTTTGAGCTCCTCGTTCGCGCCGGCCGGTCAGGGCCGATGGCGAAGACGCTGCTGATCCCCGAGGCGTGGGAGAAGCAGGCGGGCGTCCTGAAAGAAGAATGGCGCGCGCTTTACGCTTATTCGAACGCAGTGATGGAGCCCTGGGACGGGCCCGCGGCGATCTGCGCCTTCGACGGACGCTGGGCGCTCGCCGGCGTCGATCGTAACGGCCTCCGGCCTCTGCGTTATGCGCTGACCGCGGACGGCGTGCTTGCGGTCGGTTCGGAATCCGGCATGTGCCCGCTCGGCGGGCGCGAGGTCGTCCGCCGCGGCGCGCTCGATCCCGGCCGCATGATCGCGCTTGATACGGATGAAAACCGCTTCTACGAGCAGGCGGAAATCCTCGACGCGCTGGCGTCTAAGCACCCCTATCGGGAATGGATTGAAAACCTCGTCGAGCTTGAACCGAAGATCGGTCCTGGTGCGGAGGATCGGCTGTTCGCGGCCGCGGACCTAACCCGTCGCCAGCGCGCGGCGGGCTGGAGCCTTGAGGACGTCGATCTCGTCTTGCGGCCGATGGCGCAGACGGGGAAAGAGGCGGTCGGCTCTATGGGCGACGATACGCCGATCGCGGTGCTTTCCGACGAATACCGACCGCTCTCCCACTATTTCCGCCAGAATTTTTCGCAGGTGACGAACCCGCCGATCGACCCCTTGCGCGAGGCGGGCGTCATGAGCCTGACGACGCGGTTCAAGAATCTCGGCAACATCCTCGCCTCAGACAGGACGCAGACGGACGTTTTCGCGCTCGAAAGCCCGATCCTGACGAACGGCATGTATCTGCGTTTGCGCGAACTGCTCGACCAGAAAATCGCCGAAATCGACTGCCTCTACGACGTTGCGGAGGCGAAGGGCGACGGCTTCGCGCTGAAGCGCGCGCTCGACCGCGTGCGCGCGGAGGCGGAGCGGGCGGTGAAGGAGGGCGCCGGCATCGTCATTTTGACCGATGAACGCCAGGACGCTGCGCGCCTGCCGCTGCCGATGATCCTCGCGGCCGGGGGCGTTCACGCGCATCTCACCGACATCGGCCGGCGCACTTTCTGTTCGATCATCGTGCGCTCGGCGGAGTGCCTCGACGCGCATTACGCCGCCGTGCTCGTCGGCGCCGGCGCGACGGCGGTCAGTCCCTATCTTGCGTTTGAGTCAGTGGCGGCCGCGCATGAGGCCGGCCAGCTCGGGGCGTTGACGCTCGGCCAGTGCGTCTACAACTACAAATGCGCTCTTGAAGCGGGCCTCCTCAAGATCATCTCGAAAATGGGGATTTCGGTCATTTCGTCCTATCGCGGCGGCTGCAATTTCGAGGCGCTCGGCCTCTCGCGCGCGCTCGTCGAGGAATTCTTCCCCGGCGTCGCGAGCCGCATTTCCGGCATCGGCCTTGCCGGCATTGAAAAGCGCGCGCACGCGCTCCACGCGCGCGCCTGGCGCGAAGCCGAGGCCGGCCTCGCCGTCGGGGGATTTTACCGCCAGCGCACGCGCGGCGAGCGCCACATCCTCGAAGCCCGCGTCGTCGCGGACCTGCAAAAAGCGGTGCGCGAGAACGACGCGCAGGCCTATGATCGCTACGCGCGCACGCTTGATGAACAAACGCCCGCCCAGGTGCGTGATCTTCTGGAGCCGAGACCGCTCGGCCCCCCTGTCGGTCTCGCCGAAGTCGAGCCCGCATCGGCGATCTTCCGCCGCCTGCTGACGCCGGGCATGTCGCTCGGCTCGCTGTCGCCCGAAGCCCACGGCGCGCTCAATATCGCCATGAACCGGCTCGGCGCGCGATCGGTTTCGGGCGAAGGCGGGGAGGATCCCGACCGCTACCGCCCGCTTCCGAACGGCGACAGCATGAATTCGGCGGTGAAGCAGGTCGCCTCAGGGCGCTTCGGGGTCACCGCGGACTATCTCAATCAGTGTACGGAGCTGGAGATCAAGATCGCGCAAGGGGCCAAGCCCGGCGAGGGCGGCCAGCTTCCCGGCTTCAAGGTGACGGAATTCATCGCCCGCATGCGTCACGCGACGCCGGGCGTCACGCTGATTTCGCCGCCGCCGCATCACGACATCTATTCGATCGAAGACCTGGCGCAGCTCATTTACGATCTGAAGCAGATCAACCCGGTCGCGCGCGTCTGCGTGAAGCTCGTCTCGGCGGGCGGCATCGGCGCGATCGCTGCGGGCGTCGCCAAGGCCAAGGCCGACATCATTCTCATTTCGGGCCATGTCGGCGGCACGGGCGCCAGTCCGCTGACTTCGATCAAGTTCGCCGGCAGTCCGTGGGAGCTGGGTCTTGCTGAAGCCCACCAGGTCCTCACTCTCAATGATCTGCGCGCGCAGGTGACGCTGCGCGCCGACGGCGGCATGCGCACGGGCCGCGACATCGTCATCGCGGCGCTGCTCGGCGCGGAGGAATTCGGGCTTGGCACCATGTCGCTCGTCGCGCTCGGCTGCCTGATGGTGAGGCAGTGCCATTCAAACACCTGCCCGGTCGGCGTCACGACGCAGGACGAAAAGCTCCGGAAGCGCTTCACCGGCGAGCCCGAGCATGTCGTGCGGCTGATGACGTTCCTCGCGGAAGATGTTCGCCGCCGCCTCGCGCAGCTCGGCGCGCGCTCGCTGGCGGAGATTGTCGGGCGCACGGACCTTCTGGCGCAAGTCTCCCGCGGATCGGCGGACCTCGACGATCTCGACCTCAACCCCATTCTTCTCCGGCTCGACCCTGACGCCGCGCCGCCGCGCGCCGGCGCGCGCGGCCGGGTCGAGGTCGAGCCGACGCTCGACCAGCGCCTGCGGCCGGGCCTCGACGCTTTTTTCGAACGCGGCGAGCGCCAGCGCGTCGAGGCGGAGGTGCGCAACACCGACCGCACGATCGGCGCGCGCCTGTCGTCTGAAATCATCCGAACCATGAAGGACCGCCCTCTCGACGACGATCACCTGACGCTGCGGCTCAGGGGGTCGGCGGGCCAGTCGCTCGGCGCCTTCGCGGCGCGGGGCCTCAAGATCATCGTCGACGGCGACGCCAATGACTATGTCGGCAAGGGACTTTCAGGCGCGCTCATCATCGTCAGGGGCTCGGGCTGCGACAACGCCGGCGACGCGATCATCGGCAACACCTGCCTCTACGGGGCGACGTCCGGCGCGCTGTTCGCTGCGGGCCGTGCGGGCGGGCGCTTCGCGGTCAGGAATTCCGGGGCGAGCGCCGTCGTCGAAGGCTGCCTTGCGAACGGCTGCGAATACATGACCGGCGGAACCGTCGTCGTGCTCGGGCCGGTCGGGGTCAATTTCGGGGCCGGCATGACGGGCGGGGAGGCCTTCGTCCACGACCCCGACGGCGTCTTCGGGCGCTTCGCTAATGCTGACACGATCCTCGTCGGCGGCGTCGACGATGAGGCGGCGCAACGGCTCAAAAAGCTGCTGGAGCGCCATGTCGCGGAAACCGGGTCCGGCGCCGCGCAGGCGATCCTCGCCGAGTGGCGGGGCGAGCGCTTTCGGTTCCGTCACGTCATCGCAAAGGAAGCGGCCGCACAGGCGGCGGAACAGGAACGGCTGAAGCGTGTTGAAGAAGCGGCGCGGCGCCCCGCCTTTGCGCGCGCGTAGCGGCGCCGATGCGGGTCTGCTAGACAGCTCGCCGTCGCCAGGCGGGAAATGACGGTGAGAACGCTAACGCTCGGCGTCGCCGCTCTCGCTTTTCTCGCCGCTGCGACGCCGGCCGCCGCCGATCCGGACGACTGGGATGACGCCGGCACGGCGGTCAGATGGGTTCTCGTCGGCGCCGCGCTCGCCGCGCCGGCCGTGCAAAGCGACTGGAACGGCGAATTCCAGGCGATCGGCAGCATCGGCGCGGCGACGCTCGTCACCACGGGCCTCAAGGAGACGATCTCGAAAGAACGCCCCGACGGCAGCGACAACAGAAGCTTCCCGTCCGGCCACACCTCGTCGTCTTTCGCCGCCGCCGCGACGCTCACCAATCGCTATGGCTGGAAAGTCGGCCTGCCGGCGCATGCGCTCGCCGCCTTTGTCGGCGCTTCGCGCATCGAAGCGGACAGGCACGACGTCGTCGACGTGCTCGCCGGCGCGGCGATCGGCTCTCTCAGCGGTTTTCTGATCACGCGCAAGCGCGACGACGGCGTCGTCATCATTCCGTGGGCGGACGGCGACGGCGTCGGACTATTGATCGCCGGGCGGTTCTGAGCGAGCGCTTTTTCTACGCGCCTACTGTTTTTTGGACGCGATCCAGCCCTTGATCGCGATTTCCAGCACCGGCAGCGGGGAATCGCCGATCGACAAGACCTGGTCGTGGAAGTCGCGAATGTCGAAGTTTTCGCCGAGTTCGGCCTCGGCGAGGCGCCGCAGTTCCTGCATTTTCAGCATGCCAAGCTTGTAGGCGCAGGCTTGTCCCGGCACCACGGCGTAGCGCTCGATCTCGCGGGTGACGCTTTCCTTCGTCTCGCCGGTGACCGCAGCCATGTAGTCGATCGCCTGCTCGCGGCTCCATCGCTTGTGATGAAGGCCGGTGTCGACGACGAGCCTCGCCGCGCGGAAAAGCTCCGCCTGCAGACGGCCGAGATCGCCGGCCGGATCGTCTTTATACATGCCCATTTCAGCGGCGAGCGCCTCGGCGTAAAGGCCCCAGCCTTCGGCGTATTCGGAATAGCCGAGCATGGTCCGCATCAGCGGCATGCCTTCGATCGAACGCTGATAGGCGGTCTGGAAATGATGGCCCGGCACCGCTTCGTGATAGGTCAGCGTCTTCAGCGAATGGATTGGATTGTCGCCGGCGTCCTTCAGGTTGATCCAGTAGACGCCGGGCCGCGATCCGTCGAGCGAGGGCCCGGTGTAATAGCCGCCGGGCGATGAATCCTGCTCATGAACGGGGATGCGCCGAACTTCGACCGCATAGTCCGGCAGGCGGCCGAACCATTGCGGCGCGATCGCCAGGATGTCGGCGACCTGCTTTCGCAGAAGCGCCAGCAGCGCCTCGCGGCCTTCATCCGTATTCGGATAAAGATTGTCGGGGCGTTCGCTGAGCGCGACCATGCGCGCGCCGACCGGGCCGTCCTGAAGGCCGATCGACTTCAACAGCGCGTCCATTTCGGCGGTGATGCGCGCGACTTCAGCGAGGCCGATCTCATGAACGTCGTCGCCTGACCGGGTCCCGGCGCCGTAAGCCGAAAGCGCAAGCGCGTACCATTCCTCGCCCTGCTCGCCCAACCTCCAGACGCCGGCGTCCTCGCCCGCCTGCGGCAGGAGTTCTCTGTAGGACGTCGCAAGGCGCGCGTAGGCGGGATAAATTTCCCCGACGATGACGCCGACCGCCTCAGCGACGAGGATCGAGCGCTCTTCGCCGTCGACGCCGGCGGCTTCGAGCTTCTGCGACAAGGTCTTCGCCAGAGGATGGGCTGGGGCGTCCGCGCTGATGAACCCTTCGATATTCCGGATGACGCCTTCAATGGCGAAGCGCGGCGGCAGGACGCCGATCGCCGCGTCAGCGGCGATGGTTGCGGCGGCGCCGTCGAGGGCGCTCGGCAGTTCCTTGAGCCGCGCGACATAGGCCTCGCCGTCGGCTTTAGAGGCTACCGGATGCTGCGTCATCAGCATGCGCGGAAGCGCCAGATGCGGGCCGGTCAGCTGAGTCATGAAATAGGGCGTCAGCGCCCAGGCGTCGCCGGAATTGGGAAGCCCCGCGCCGAAGGGCGTCGCGCCCCCGAACGGAAACTGGTTGCGACGCGCGGCGACTTCATAGGCGTTGCGCAGGACGTCATAAGTCGTCGCCGCGACGCCGGAGAGCCTGGCGCGGTCATGACTTTTCAGCTCCTGCAGGAATGCCTCGTTCATCTGGCGCGCGGACTGCTGCGCCTCGAAGCCGTACTTGCCGAGCCGCGAGAGATAGCCGGCGCCGGCGATCTCCTCGCTGAGGCCGAGTTCGGTTGCGGCCTCGGGCGCGGTCGCCAGAAAGGCTTTTGCGTGACGGTCCGCCATGGCGAGAAACGCAGCGGACGGATCCTCGACGGCGGTTTCGACGGCAGCGGCGTTTTCGGCGGCGGCCGAAACCGTCCTGTCCGTCTTTCCACAAGCCGGAAAGGCGAGCAGCGCCGCAAGGGCGGCGGCGAACCAGAGATGGCGAGTTGACATTGGAACCCTCCCCAGGGCGGCGGACCGCGGAGAGCCTAACGCCCCCCGCCGCAATCATGCGAGAGCGGGCGCCGATCAACTTCGTGAGCGTTGCAAAAAAGCCCCGCCGGGCGGGCCGGCGGGGCTTTCAACGTCGGAATTTTGCGGCGGCGGTTATTCGTCCTCGCCCTTCTTCGGCTTTTCGGCCTGCGGGATTTCCTTGCCGGTCGCCTGGTCGACGATCTTCATGGAGAGGCGGACCTTGCCGCGATCGTCGAAGCCGAGGAGCTTCACATAGACCTCGTCGCCTTCCTTGACGACGTCGGTCACTTTCTCCGTGCGTTGCTGCGAGAGCTGCGAGACGTGGACGAGCCCGTCGCGCGCGCCGAAGAAATTGACGAAGGCGCCGAAGTCCATCGTCTTGACGACCTTGCCCT
>CAZGXT010000021.1:0-27188 GCA_964529675.1 uncultured Caulobacterales bacterium | reverse complement strand
CCGGCGGCGACGTCGCTGTCGATGGCGAGCTGCTTTCCGGGCATGCCGTCGAGGGCGAAACGCGCGCCGACCTCGGCCATCCGGCCTGCGCCTTTGGTGATGACCATGAAATTGACGATCATGATGACGCAGAAGACGACGAGGCCGATGAAAATGTTTCCATCCATGATGAACATGGCGAAGCCCTGAATCACTGCTCCGGCGGCGTCCGTGCCGGTATGCCCCTCGCCAATTATGAGCCGCGTCGAAGATATGTTGAGCGAGAGGCGCAGCATCACCGCGCCGAGGAGGATCGTCGGGAAACCCGAAAATTCGACCGGACGCCGAATGAACAGCGTGAGTGCGAAAACGAGCATCGACAGCGCGAACGACACCGTCAAGCCGATGTCGAGAATGATCGCCGGGGCCGGCAGCACCATCATCGCAATAATCGCGATGAGGCCTATCGTCATTACGGTTGTCGTTCGCCCCTCCGCGAACATGGCCGAGATGGGGTTCGCCGCCGAAGGGCGCGCGGCGCTGACTGCGGTCATCGCTCAGCTCCCGGAAATGAACGAAAGCACGCGCGTATCGAAGAAGGAGGCCAACATGCGGCCCATCGGGCCTGCAGTCAGCCAGAAGACGACGAGTATGACGCCCAGCTTCGGGGCAAAAGTCAGCGTCGCTTCCTGCACCGAGGTTAGCGCCTGCAGGAACCCGATCACAAGGCCTGTTACAAGCGCGGCGATCATGATCGGCGCCACCATTTCAACGCCTAGCCACAGCGCTTCGCGGAAGAAATCGACGATGTCTTGTTCCAGCATTGCGCCTCACACCGGCATGCGAAGGAGTTCCTGATAGGCCTCGACGACCTTGTCGCGCACGGTCACCGCCGTCTCGATCGCAAGTTCGGCTGCGGCGATCGCTTCGACGACGGAGTGCGGATCGGCTGTGCCAGTCATCAGGCCCATTGATTGTTTCTCGCTTTCGTCGATGACGCTGGCGAGCTTCCTGATCGCCTCAAATGCAAGTCCGGCGCTATCCGATTGCGCGGGCGCGGCCGGGCGAACGGCCGCCTTTGCGGCGCCGTAAGCGGCTGCGGCCTGAAAAGGAGCGAGTTTCATGGGAAGTCCCTATCGCTTCAATGTTTCAAGGAGACTCGAATACATTTGACGCGCCTGCGACAAGATCTGCAGTCCCGCTTCGTAGGAGCGGTTCGCTTCACGGGCGTCCGCTATTTCTGTCAGCACATTGACATTTGACTTCTCGACATAGCCGTCGGCGTCCGCAAGCGGATGGCCGGGCTCGAACACACGCTCGCGCGGACCGGGATCAAGACCTATCCGGCCGACACGAACCGTTTGAGTCTGCGACGCGCGATCGAATGCCTGGTCAAAGGTCACGGTCTTGCGCCGATATCCGTGGGTGTCTGAGTTCGCAAGATTTTGCGCGACAACTTGCAGCCGGAAGGCCTGCGCGCGAAGCCCTGACGCGGCGATCGCTGATGTCTTTGCAAAAGGATTCATAGAGCTTACCGCGGCCTGGCTGCGGCGGCGCGCAGCATCGCAATGGTCTTTGAGAAAACGGTCGTGGCGATCTCGCTCGCCCGAGCCGCCTGCCCCGCGCGAAGCATCTGGTCTTCAAGCGCCACCGTGTTACCGTTCGGCGACCCGGCGCCTGGGGCTGCGACTGGAACTTGTCGCGTCGTCGAAAGAGCGCTTGACCCGGCAGCCTCCGCCCGACGCAAAGCATCAGCGAAGGGCTCAAGATCAACCGCCCGGTAGCCAGGAGTGTCCGCATTGGCGACGTTCCGGGCGATAAGCGAATGCCTCTCCGCAGCATGCCGCCCGAGGGCACCAGCGACGCGAAGTATTGAAAGATCAAGCTGCATTTCACCGCTCCTTAACCCTATGGATCGACAAATACTCGCATAAGTTGAAATTAACGGTTAACGCTACCAGAATGACGAACATCGAGGGCATATTGTTCGACGGAAAGCTGCTCGAAGCTCTTTCCCCGCAGGTATTCGGGCATGTCGCCAGCGTTGAAGGCGCGCGTTTGCGGATTGCAGGCCTTTGCGGCCTTGCGCGACTTGGCGACCGATTATTGATCGCCCCGGAACGGAAATCGTCCGTATACGCTGAGGTTCTCGGGGCGGAAGGCCGCGACGTAATCGGCTACGCGTTCGGCTCCACCACCGGCATAACGGTAGGCGCTCGCGCAGAATTGAAGAAAGCCGCTGCGATTGCACGTCCAAGCGCCCAATGGCTCGGAAAGGTGCTAAATTGGCGTGGACAAGCAGGCGATCACCAAAAGCTTCTCGATGGAGATTGTCCTCAACCTCTCGATGCGCGCCCGCTGCCCGCAGCGCATCGACGGCCCATGGGGCGGCGTCTCGCCACCGGCCATGCTGCGTTTGACACTTTTCTTCCACTTTGCCGAGGCCAGCGTATTGGCGTCTTCGCCGGCTCCGGGGTCGGCAAGTCGAGCCTACTCGGCGCCCTGGCGGCCCAGGTCGAAGCTGATGTCTGCGTCTACGCGTTGATTGGAGAGAGGACGCGTGAAGTGCGCGGCCTCGCCGATCATGCTAGGGAGAAAGGGTTTCTCGACCGTACCGTCATTATTGCATCGACTTCGGACGAGCCTGCGCTCGCAAAGCGCGATGGCGCGCGCCTCGCGCTTGCGACGGCTGAGTATTTTAGGGATCGCGGCGATCACGTTCTGTTGGTCTTTGACAGCCTGACCCGTTACGCGGAAGCTCATCGCGAAGTTGCTCTGGCTCGCGGCGAACCTCCTTCGCTGCACGCCTTTCCACCCTCCACTGTTGGCGCGCTCGCGGCCCTTGTGGAGCGGAGCGGTCCGGGCGCCGGCAAGTCGAGCGACATCACCGCGATCTTTTCCGTTCTAGTCGCCGGTTCGGATATGGATGAACCCGTCGCGGACATGGTTCGCGGTCTGCTCGACGGTCATATCGTCCTTGATCGTACGATCGCGGAGCGCGGCAGGTTCCCCGCCATCAATGTTCGACGCTCTGTCTCACGTTCTCTGCCGGCGGCCGCCAGCGTTGACGAAAACAAGCTTCTCACAGAGGCGCGCAAGCTGCTGGCCGCCTATGAGAGTGCGGAATTGATGGTTCGGTCGGGCCTTTACTTGGCTGGCAGCGATCCAACGACCGATCGCGCGATTTCTATCTGGCCTTCGCTCGACGCATTCCTTGGCCGCAGCGGTGCGGTCGCTGCCGACTATTGGTTTGACGAGCTTCGGCGGATCGTCGGCCCTACGGATTGATTTCTCATGTTTGTTGAAGCTGCAGCCCGGAAAGCACCGCGAGTGCGGCGGCTCCCGGTGTTGTCGGCGACGCGCCTTGCTGCGCCGATTGAGATAGAAAAAAGCGACGCAAAGTCGTCTCGACAGCATCTGGATCAACGAAAACTCCCGGCGACCGAGATCCGAGAAAAGCCGCGGCCTTTTCTTCAAGAATTTCGCGCTGTCTGGCGACGTCCAGACGTGCGAGTGACGACGGCAATCCGAATGCTGTCTCGACCACTCGGCGCAAGGGCTGTTGGGCGAGAATCTGAAACCAACCGACGCGGCCGGCATCCGGATTTTCTGCGATTGCCCGGATTTCGCGTCGAAAGTTAAGCGCGAGACGGACATTGGGATCAACCTCGCCAACAGCGCGTTCAAATGATCGCTCCGCGTACCGAGAAGCAATCGCGTTCTGGAAACTCGCGTCGGCAAATCGCGGCTGGCCGTCAGAAAAGCTAAAGCTCTGGGCGAAGGCGCGCCAACGGGGGTCGTTAAGCCTGTTGATGAATGATTTGGCGTCACCCGGCGGCTCTTCCAGTACGCGCCGAATAATCGCTCGCTTGGGCAGCTCTGATTCGAGCCCGAACGCTCCAAGTGCGACCGAAAGCAGTCGCCGATCGACGACAAAGTCGCTCACGCCGTCAACATCGCGGCTTCTCTCACGAAAATAGGCGATCTCTCTTTGGATATCAGGCGCGCGCGAAAAAGCTGAGAACTGGCGTTCTTGTGAACGCTCGAAAATCTTGAATCCGGCATAGCCGCCGACTGGAACCGCCGGCGTGAACATCAAGGCTTGCCAAGAGCCGGATCGAACCGCTCTGCGATCATCGGGCGAACAGCGCGCATCACTGAATACGCTCTCCCTTTCTCTGCGGCCGCACGTGCGCGCGAGAACTGGAGACGATGGGTATCGGATTGCGCCATCGGAGCCGCGGCGTCGATGAGTTGAAGGAGCTCCTCTCGGACCTGGTCGGCATCAGCCTCGCCGGCGACGGCCAACTGCGCGACATAATAGATGCGTTCCGCCATCGTTAATGATGCGCCGGGCGGCATGGCATCACGCAGCCGAAGCACGGAAGCATTCGCGGAACGAACGCGAATCCGCGTAGCGCGCGAACCGTTCTGCAGCACTGCGCCATTCACGAGCAGCTTTTCGAAGGGCCGAAGCCGCAGAACCAAGCCGGTCACGATACGCCCCCCTCCCGCCGCGACTGTCGAAGACCCGCCGAAATATTGGCGTTTATTTCGACGAGCGCGGCAATTCCCGTTTCAGACTGCGACCGCTGAAGCCGCAGCGTCTCTGCTCGAACGAATGCGGCGATTTTGACGACCCCAGCCCGCAACTTCAACGGAAGGGCGTTTCGGTCAGAGGCTGCATCCGCAGCGAAAAGCGTCCATAGCGCGAGATTTCTTGATAACGCTGCTACATAGGCCGGGTAGTCCTGAGATCGGACCTCATAGGCGCGCTTCAGTTCTGCAGAGGCGCGCGCCAACGCTTCGCTTTCGATGGCGCGGGGCGAAGAGGTTGCGAGCATCGATCGCTGATATTTGGCGCTTGCGAGCGTCGCTGTTGGCATCTCTTAGCGCTACCTTGTTGCCGAGAAGTCAATGGTGATGAACGGAGCGGCGCCAAGCGCCGCTCCGTTTTTCGACGATTAGCGGAAGAGCGCCAGGATGGACTGCGGCGACTGATTGGCGATTGACAGCGCCTGAACGCCGAGCTGCTGCTGGACCTGGAGCGACTGAAGCCGCGCTGACGCTTCTTCGAGGTCGGCGTCCGTCAGCGCCCCGATGCCGCTCGTAAGGGCATCGGTCAATTGCCTGACGAACTCGTTCTGCGTTTCGATTCGCTTTTGCGAAGAACCAAAGGCGGCGGCGGCATCGATTGCTGTTTGGACGAGGCCTTCGATGGCGGTCAACGCCGCCGTTGCGCCCGCTGCAGTCGATACGTCAACTGAGGAGAGGGCGGCAAGACCGCCGCCGGCCCCGGTCTCAAGGCTCTGGGCGGCGACCGAAATGCTGCTGGCCGTCACCGTTCCGGCTGAGTCTCTGTCGAGAGAGGCGAGAAAGGTTACGGTGCCCGTAGCGCCCTGGACGAGGTTTAGGCCGTTGAACTGGGCCGCATTGACGATAGAGTCGACTTGATCGGTCAGCTGTTCGATGTCGGTTTGAATTTTGGTCCGGTCGACGTTTGATTCTTGGGACTGGACGATCAGACCTTTGATCTGCGTGAGGATGTCCGTGACCTGTTCAGCGGCGCCTCGTGCGACAGCGACAGTCGAGGATCCGAGGTTGAGCGAATCGGAGATTCGTTTGAACCCTTCAACGTCGGACTTAATGACCGTAGAGATCGCGTAAATTGACGCGTTGTCTTTTGCGTTGCTGATCTTCTTTCCGGTAGAGATCTGCTCTTGCACCGCCGACAGATTGCGGTTGACAGTGCGCAGATTCTGCAACGCGACAATCGCGCTGTTGTTGGTCTGAATGCTAGCCATGTTCGTTCCTTTTCTGTGATTCAGATTTTCCTGAACTCAACTTCCTCCGGCGGAGGGGCCTCCGGTCCGGTCGCCAGCATTCAGCGGGCTAAAGGATCCTTCTGATCCTCTTTCGGCCTTGCAGGCGGCCGAGCGCTTTGATTGCGCATTTCGTCTTTTACAACCCAGAGTATACAAAACCGTTAACGCCTAGACGCTTTTCGCGCTGGCGCTTACCGGCCGGGCTTTCAGCGGCGTTCCTTTCGCCTGATAGACGCCGATACGCTCATCTTGAGCAGTCAACTGCTGGATCCGTGTTCGCGCGCGCGCTGTTCCGTCTCGCAGGTTCAACAGGCGCTGTGCGTTTGATCGCGCCATTTCCTGCATTTCAGAGAACTCAGCGGCGATCGCCTCATCAAGCTTTGCGGCGACTGCTGCGAGCTCTTGTTCTAGAGCATCGGCGAGATCGACTTTCTTTGCCGTCAAGGATTTGAGCATCCTAAAGTCACGATGGGCGATTGCTTCTGCCTCGCGGCCCAAGCATTTTATCGTTTCCCGAACAATCCTGCTGATCGCTTTTGTTTCCGTCGTCATAGGCGATCACCCAGCTTTCGTTCGATGAGAGCGGCAATCCCGAAGGTCTCACGCGCGGCGAGGCGCCGACTAAGTTCAACAACGAGAAAGCTTGTCATGCTTTCTCCGCCTGGACCGCTATCGCGAGTGAGCGCTTTGTCGAAGCCGGCGTGCGACAACATTTCAGCAATAAATGCGGCTTCGAGCTCGCGCGCCGCAGATTTGACATCGGTGGGAACCGAACCGCGAGCTGTCGACGCTGACGGCAACGGCAAGGTCGACATGGCTTCTAGAGACAGCTTCACTCTTCATTCCTCGGAAAGGCTTTGATGCTACCTATAGTTGCATATGCTGAACGATACGTTATTAACGGTCGCCGCGGTCAAGCCGCTCTCGCCTGGCGCCGCTATTTCCGGGAACGGCTCACCGGATAATCCGGCCGGAGACCCGACGGCCGCGAAGGCGACCGAATTCTCTTCTCTTGTTCAGGCCAAGCGGACGGACGACCAACCCCAGGCAGAAACGAAAAACATCTCTGCCAACCGCAATGTAAACTCACAAAACTACTCAGCATTGAACGTGCGGCCGTCGGGTAGACAGCTGAACCTGCCGCAGTCATTGAGTGATAGTGATCACCCGATTCCGGAAACCGACGACGCTGCAGATCCGGCCTCTTCCGCGCCGCAAGTGACGAATCTGCGGCGACTGCTTGTCTCACCGGCGGCAATCCAAGCTGGTGACGAGACGAATTCCGGGTCCACGCCCCATAACTCTCTCCTGGAAACGAGGACTGATATCATTGTTCGAAGCATTCCGGATTTCTCAAGTCCCATCGAGGCCGATCCTAAACGCAATGCATCGCCGGAGCGCCAAGAAGGGGGGCCGCTCTCAGAAGTTTACAACCGGCTTTTCCCTGAGAGCGCGGAGCCATTATCGTTTGGCGCCCGACCTCCCGTCTTACCAAGGCAGCAGTTCTCTACGACCCTCAGCTTGTCGGCCAGCGGCAAGGAGCCAAGCCAAGCACCAAGCCAAGCAGATAGCAGCCCTAGCGCGCTCCCCAATACACTAAGCGCGGCGACATCGACAGATTCGACGCCGCCGGGCTCTACTTTCGCCGAAGGTGTCGTCTCCGATGAGATATCGCGATCGGGGCCGCTGATAAGCGGTGTTATTGACGGGCGGTCTTCGCTCCTCGGCATCAAGGCGAGCATCGGCCAAGGCGTCAGGCTGGCCGCCGCTTCGCCTGCTGATCCCCCGCAGCCATTCCGGATCACTCTCTTCGCGAAAGCCAATGAGAAAGAATTTGAGCTTCGGCTCGATCCTCCTGATCTCGGATCAGTCACGCTTGTCTTTTTCGAGGACGACGCTGGCATGCAGCGCGCGACAATAACGTCCGATAGAAGCGATACGCTTGATCTGCTCCGTCGCCATTCCGACGTGCTGCAGCGCGAACTTTCACGTGCCGGGGCCGGGGATGTCGAATTCGGGTTTCACCAGTCCAAACACGACCGCCGCGATGACCGGCCAATTGATCTAACAGGGGCTCGAGGGGGCATTGCGCCGCTTTCGCTTGTCCTATCGGCAGAGCCGTTAGCGCTGACGGCCGAACCCGGACGCATTGACCGATTTGCATAGGAGATTTCGGTGCAAGTACAACAAAGCCTGACCCCCGCGCCGAACGCACCTTCACGTCAGCAAGCCGCCCGCGATAATGCGGCCGCTGTAGACTTCCAGAGTTTCCTCCGCCTTCTGACGGCCCAGCTTCGAAATCAGGATCCGCTGTCGCCCCTGGATTCGACCCAATTCGTCGCGCAGCTGGCCAGTTTTTCGACTGTTGAACAGTTAGTTTCCGCTAATGCCCGCTTAGATCAGTTAGCAGACGAAATTGTTGGAAGCGATCTCGATCAGTTCGTGGCCTGGATCGGACATGTCGCAGAAGTTGTCGACGCGCCGGTGCGATTCAATGGTGAGCCGTCCCCTTTCCGCATTGTGCCGCAGGCCGACGCCGAGGAAGTCAATCTTGTCGTTCGCGATAGCCGCGGCGCTGAAGTCTTCCGCACGCCAATAACGAATTCAGACGCTGTTCAGCAGTGGAAAGGGGAGGGCGCCGGCACGGGAGAGTTATACTTTCTTGAAGCCGAGTATGTCTTTGCAGATGGTCGCGTGACGACCGGCAGTGTCAGCACCTTCGACGCGATTGAGGGTGTCAGAACCACCGAGAGCGGGGCGGCGTTCGCATTATCCAGCGGGTTGGTGGCGCCGCGCGCGGCGATCATTGGTCTTGGACGATAATTATGAAGCCGACCCGCTAAAAAGGCTGGTACGCCACATCCAGAAGCAGCACCGCCTGCACCTGGTCGCCGATGACTTCCTGGACGCTCGTCAGAATCGCTTCCCTTGTCGCCTCCAATTGCGAGGGATCGCTAAGCATGCCTCTCAGTTCGCCATTTGCCGACTGGGCCAGTAAGGCGCGTAGCACGGCGTCGCGTAGCTTTGGCTCATTGGCGTAGTTTCCTGCGGCGGCGTCCGGCGACATTTCGAGCATGACATCCAGGACGATCATCGCTGCAGGCGCGCCCTCGCGAACGACCGGGGCTACGAATTGACGGCTGAACTTGAAATAGGCGCCCGCCGCCGACTGCTGTTTGTGTTCGCTGTCGCCGCTTTTCTTCTTCCCATCTTTCTTTGTCTGGCTTGACGCCTCACCTTTTTTTCGTTCTACGGCTTCTGGCGCTGAATGCTGCTCTTTTTCGGCTGCAAATTCAGAAGCCGCATCTGGCGCGCCTTGAGCAAGAGCGAAGCGAACGCCCGCGCCCGCACCCGCGCCGACAACAGCCCCAATGACGACAATGACTGGCAATCCAAGTTTCATGGTCAGAACGGAGAAACCAGATCGATTATCCGTTGTCCGTAACGGGTCCGGCTGATGCGGCTGAGATTGCCCCTACCCCCATAGGCGATCCGCGCCTCGGCGATTTTGTCGTAGGAGATGATATTCGTCCGAGCGATATCCTCCCGCCGGACCACGCCTTGTACGCGAAGATCGCGCATCTCGTCGTTGACGAGGACTTCCTGACTTCCCGTCACAAAGAGATTGCCGTTCGGAAGCACTTCGACAACCGTCGCTGCAATCCGAAGAGTAATCCGTTCGCGGCGGCGTATCGCACCGTCAGCGTTCAACTGGGACTCCGACGAAGCATCGATCGCCGGGTTGATGCCAGCCCCGCCCGGCAAAGCACCTTGGGCGAGCGTATCGAGTCCTAGCAGCGCGGGAGCGGATAATCCCTCTGCCGCATCACGCCGGAATTGGTTGCGATTCTGAATCTCAGCTTGATCGTTCATTTCGACGACAACCGTCAGGATATCGCCTACCGTTCGCGCCCGACGATCGCCGAAGAGCGATTGAGGCCCCGAGCGCCAAAGCGTTCCCGGGGTCTCCGGCGCGAGCGTCGGCGCGTCGGCGATCGTCTCGGAGTACGGCGCCATCCCCTGGGTCGTGAACTCGGGCGCACCCATTCTTTCCCTCAGCGAGGCGCAGCCGCCAGCGACGACTGCGATAAGTAGAATTAAGAATAGCATTCTCATGACTATTGCACCGCCACCCGATCAGCGCCGATGACGACGCCAAGCACGACGCTTCGCGACGACGTGTTCATAACTCGAACAGTGTCGCCTTCCTGACCGTTCGATAATGCGCGGCCTTCGGCCGTGATCAAAAGCGCACCCCTGACAAATTCAACACGAACCGGCCGATTTCGCATGACAAGCGACGGCGCACGAGCAAATTGCTTTCGGGACGCTGCGGTCGGGAACGCGCCGTGCATCGGCGCGCGCTCGGTACCTTCTCTTTCAGGACTCCCGGGCGTGTCCAGGTCGCCAGATGCGCTCAATGCGACGACAGGCGAAGTATTCTCTGTCGCCTCTTGAGGGGTCGCGGGGGGAACCGCGCCAGAGCCCTGAAGAACGGCAAGCGTTGCAAGGATGATCATCGAACCTACCGGATTTGCGTCGTAGCTGCGAGCATCTGGTCGGCTGCGCTCAAGACTTTTGAGTTCAGTTCGTAGCCGCGCTGCGCTTCGATGAGTTCAGCGATTTGTTGAACAACATCGACGGAACTTTCTTCAAGATAGCCCTGCCTTAAGAGGCCCCGTCCTTCTTCGCCGGGCGCGCCGCGGAGCGCTTCACCGGAAGCGGCCGTTGCGCGAAACAGATTCCCGCCTATCGCTTCGAGGCCTTTTTGGTTCGCGAATGAAACAAGCTCGATCAATCCGACCTGAGTTCCGTCGACCTGCCCGTCGAAAAAGGCGAAGACCTCTCCCGCGGCGTTGATGGTCACGGCGCGGGCGTCAAACGGCAGGGTAATTTCCCCCGCAAGCGCCAGTCCGTCATTTGTAACGATGAGCCCTTCCGCAGTGCGCTTGAAGGAACCGTCACGCGTGAAGGCCGATTCCCCGGACACCAAGGTCACTTCGAAAAATCCGTCGCCCTCGACCGCAATGTCGAGATCCCCGCCCGTCTGCTTCAGAGAGCCCTGCTGAAACTCGACAGCGACCGACGCCGCGCGCACGCCGAGGCCGATTTCCAACCCTGCGGGCGCTATCTGGCCGGTTGAGCTGGCGATCGCCCCCGGCGCCCGCAGCTGCTGGTAATGGAGGTCGGAAAACTCCGCGCGCCTCGCCGAGTAGGCGGTCGTATTCATGTTGGCGATGTTGTTCGAAATAACTTCGACGCGCCTTTGCTGCGCGTCCATTCCGGTCGCGGCGACCCGCAAAGCTTGCATTCGGCCTCTCCTCTATCTTATCTACGTCCGCTGATCACGTCGATTGCGCGCGCGATGCGGTCGTTCTCTTCCGATATGAATTGGGCGTTTATTTCGAATGCGCGCTGCACCTCGATCATTCGCGCGATCTCTATCACTGGCGAGATATTCGAAGACTCAAGGAACCCCTGACGCACGATCGAACTTGTCTCTTGGAGATCGGCGTCCGTCCGAAAAAGTGACGCGCCTTCACGTTCCAGCGTTGTCACATCGGCGTCTACAATTCTAAGCCTTCCGACCGCGGCGTTACCGGCGATGATCACGCCGTCCTGGGATATGGAGATCGCACCTGCGTCAGCCTCAATGATAAGCGGTCCGCCGCCTTGGTCCTGAACCCCGTACCCCTCGGGCGTTACGAGCAATCCTTGAGCGTCTCTAAGGAAGGCGCCGGCGCGCGTAAGACGTTCGCCGATCGGTGTATTGACGACGAAAAAGCCCTTACCCTCAATCGCCACATCGAGAGGACCGTCGGTGGACGCCAGCTCTCCCTGGCTGAGATCGACTTCGCGCGCGCCGATCCGAGTTTGCGACAGGCTCGGTTCGCCCGAGATCGCTCGCACATACTCGGAGAAGATGTGACGCTCCCCGCGAAATCCCGTCGTTGAGGCGTTAGCGATATTGTTGGCGACGCTCGCAAACTCGTGCTCAAGGTTAGTCTGCCGCGACAGCGCCGCGTACACCACATTACTCATTTTCAAATTCCTCCCGAAGAAATCCGATCGATCTTGCGATGCTGTCAGAAAAGCGGATGAGACTTCCTGCGTCCGACACGTCGCCCGGGGCGATCGCAAAGAGATGCGCCATCCGATCGTCGCCCGCATTCTTCAGCACTGTAGACCTCGGCGCCGCTTGCAGTGGCAGGTGCGCCAGCGCGGCAAGTCTTGCCTCGGGCGCGCTGAGCGCTGACTTTGAGGCGAGCGTGCGAAGCGACGCGAAATCTCCGGAGCGCCAGAAGAACTCGGCTGCGCTTGGGCCCCCGCCTCCCCCGAGAAGTAGGGGATCGATCTGGGTCTGAGGTGATAGAATGGAGATAGTTCTGAGGACTTCAGCACTTCGCGGAGCAGCAGAGAAGGGCTCCAGAAGCGAGATTGCGGTAAGATAGTCGCCGGCGCGATAGGCGGCCTCGCCCTTCAGAAGGTCGATCTCCTCCTTTGGAAGGTTTGACCATTGAAGGATCTCACCTGTCGACTTGATCGCGCCTAATCGCGCCGCCGTGCTTGCCGCCGACTTCACTTCCGCCGAAGTCAGACTGGCGGAGGCTAATTGGGGCTCTTCAATGATCGCCGTAAGCGCCAATAAACGGTCGTCGGGCGAGGTGGAGCGCAAGCGCGGGATAATCAGATCGCGGTGAAGCCGCACCGCATCCTCGCGCATGCCTTTCTGGCCAAAGGCCGAAGCAATGGCCTTTGCAGCGCCCCTAAGATTATCGTTGTCGGCGCGTCGCTTTGCAATTGTCAGAGAGAACCTGGCCTTCTGTTCGCCCCCAATCGCACTTTCAAAGGCCTCTTCGGCGTCTGCTTCAAAAGCTTGCACGACTTGCGGCGGCGCATCGTTATCGAGTTGCGAGGATAACCTTTGAAGCGCGGCCAATCGAAATTGGCCGGGTGTCCTGCTGATCGCAGAAAATTTCTCAGCCGCAGAGTTTTTTTCTGGCGTCGCGGCCGCCTCTATAAACGCCGTCGCCTCCGATCGTTCCGCCGCCCTCTCCGCCTTTGGTTCGGATAAACTGACCGCCGGTTCTTCGCCGTTGACTAGCGCATGCGCGGTAAGCGCTTCCGCGATGGGCTTCCGGAGACTTTCGGGCAACTCTAGGAAATAGCCATACGTCTCCGCCGAGAGCTTCGACGCGCGACGCGAAAGGACAGCGCCGACATCGTCAACGAGGCGACGGACATTCCCGCAAGCATTTCTCTCGTGAGCAATCTGGACGGCTTCTTCAGGCCGTCCTTCGGCGAGCAAAGCGAGCGCCGCGATGCTCGCCGCCATGGCTCCTTTCCGAACGATGGCGATCGCGCGCGCTTCTTCAGCGAAACCCAGCACCAAATAGGCTCTAGCTAAATCGAGGTCAGCGCCGCCTTTCGCCGCATCGTCCTCGGAGACAACGGCGCCGCGCAGATTGTCGAGCGCGACGCTTGGCTCCCTCTCCAGCCGCTTTTCTTCACGCCTCAGCTGATCGGGCGTCAGGCAACTGGCGGCAGGCGCCAAAAGCAAGCGCGGCTCTGCCCCAACCTCTACGTCGCGGAGCGCCGGCGCCTTGGCGTCCTCACTCCTTCCGTAGACGACGCCGGCGGCTTTCGCGGCCTCAAGCTGACTTCGAAACGCTTCGCGCGTTCGCTCAAGCGACTCCAGGTCTTCGGCAGCGTCGGCCACGGCAAAGGTTGCCCAAGAAAAAAACGTCACGACGAGAGAGGAAAGCGACACCTTGCGCATCAGGCGGCCTCCTTCTTCACGGACTTCAACGCTTCTTCGATCTCAACAAAGCTAGGCCTGTCATGGCGAGGGATGTTGCGCCTGCCCACTTCAATGCAGATCTTGGGCTCATGCATTTGAAGACTGGCGACAATCGTCTCACGAATGAGCGCGTAAAAACGATGGTCTTGCGCATGGACTGCAGCAATGCGGTCCGCAAGCGGTCCTACGACGCCATAGGCGAGAAAAACGCCCAGAAAGGTTCCGACAAGCGCGCCGCCGATCATCTGGCCGAGCACCTCCGGCGGCTTGTCGATCGACGCCATCGTCTTGATCACGCCGAGAACGGCCGCGACGATTCCGAGCGCAGGCAGGCCGTCCGCCATTTTCTGCATCGCATGCGCCCCCGCCGCTTCCTCGTGCGCCATCGCCTCCAGTTGCTTTTCGAGGAGCTCCTCCACCTGATGCGGATTATTGAAATTCATCAGGATCGATCGGATCGTGTCGCAAATCAGCTCGACCGCTTCATGATCGCCAGCGATCTTAGGATAGCGCTGAAAGACTGCGGACTCCGACGGACTCTCGATATGCGACTCGACCTTCAGCGCGCTCTCGCGCGCGAGATGTAATAGCTCGAACATAAGACAAAGCGCATTCTGGTAGTCGGCACGTTTCCATTTTGGACCGCGAATCGCCCGCCCAATGTCGGCAATCGTACTTTTGACGACTGCGAAGTCATTTCCGACAAGGAAGGACCCCGCAGCCGCCCCGCCGATGATCATCATTTCATACGGAAGCGAATGAAGAATAATCTCCAACTTTCCGCCAGCGATCATATAGCCGCCGAATACCATGAAGAGCGTGATTGCGATCCCCGCGAGGCTGGTCATGACGGGTCCGTCAGCAGCACGGTGATCGCATAAGCCCGCGCGGGCCCGATCGCGGCAAGAATGCCGGAAGCGCTATCGGCATTCATCGACTTCAGCAGCCCGGCTGCGAATTTCGGATCCATCTCACCGATGATTGCGCCTGCAAGTTCCGGTTTCATGCGCTCGTAGAGAGTCGCCACTTTGTTTGAGGTTTGCGTCGCCTGCTCACGGCTCTTCTCAAGTTGCGCCGAAAGTTCGGCGTTCAGCCTCTCGAGCTCCTTGATGCGCTTTTCGATATGCTCCGCCAGCACCGTGCGCGTTTGATCCTCCGCCTTCTGCCTGGCGGAGGCGATTTCCAGCCTTTCGGATTGCGCTAGCAATTCTTCAGCGAGCGCGCCGTCTACGCATCGCACTTTGGCGTCGGTCGCCTTGGCCGCGGAGGACTCGATCCCTTTCGACGCAAGAACCGCTGCGCGGCCGACGAAAGCGGTCAAGAAGACGGACCCCAGAATGAAGAGCGAGCCAATACGCATGCGCTAGGCCGCCATCGTTTCGCGATCACGCGCGACGGCCGGGGCTGCGATGCGAGCCTTTCCAGACCGAGATAAGGCGATCTCCGCCAGCGCCGCATCACGATGCGCGGCTATCTCTTCGGCCGTCCGCTCAGAAGTCTCGAAGACCGTCTCGATCAGGTCGGACAGCTCAGCCGCGGTGCGACTTGCATCCGCTATCAGGGCCTCAAGCGTCTGCGCAGCGTCACGTTGTGCTTCCTTCGATTCGTCCAGCATACGCCGCATCTGTTCCATCGTGAGCGACATCGCTGCGATGCTCGCCCCTAGTCCTCCATTCATGTCGTTCAACTTCTTGAGCTTGCCGCTCAATATGAAGCAATAAACGGCCGCCGACGCCGAGGCCGCAAGGAGCATGAAGTCCACGATCATTTGCATGTTAGCGCTCAGCTGAGGATGAAGTCGGTGATGAGGATGGCGTTGACGGGAGCGTCGTCTACGATGAACCGGATTCGCCGCGCGATCTGTTCCCGGATCCGCGCCATCGCCGCGGGATCTTCGAGCGCAGATACGGAGACTGTGCGCAGATACGCGTTCAGAATGTCGGCGATTCGAAGCTCGCGATCGACAAAAGCGGCCTCAGAGTCGGGTGATGTTTCGACGGCCAGCCCGACACGCAGATACCGAACGCGTCCTTGCGGACGTAACGTAACAACAATCGTTCGGAGCAGGAATACGCCCGTCTCACCACGCACTTCAAAGGAAGACCCCTGTTCGTCCGCCGTATCATCTCCGCTTTTCTTTTTCTTATCATCCTTCGACTTCGGCGTCTTGGCGTGACCGCTCTCTTTCTTGGCGGAGCTGTCCTTGTTCTTGTCTTGGCTCGCCACAGCTTTCGACTGCGCGGCAGGATCAGATGATGAAAGCGGCGCGAGAACGCTCGCCGGCATGAACGCAAAGGTGAGACCGCCAGCTAGGCCGGCCGATACCAGCCCGGCCGCCGCTACGGGAAGCCATGTATTCTTCCGGACGGACTTCTCCCCCGCATGCTCAGCGACTTGCGCCGGCGGTGCTTTTGGATTCTTTCCCTCGGTGTGATCTGGCGGCGACATCAATTGCGGATATCGCAATTTCAAGTAAACACTCCATTAAGCCTAACAATATAGTTCTCCCTTTCAAGGTCGAGCGTGACGCCGTCGGCTTGTCGTATCTATCGTGCCAAGGAGTAGCTGGTGCCTGCATTACGCGCATGGCGACGACTTTCGGATCGCAATAAGGCGGTTAGCGTCGCCGTGCTAATCGCAATCGCACTCGCGGTTGCCGCGCTCGGGCGAGCGGCGACGACCCCGCGTTTGTCGCTTCTATACGCCGGCCTCGACGCCGCTGCATCGGGAGAAGTCTTGCAGGCGCTTGAGTCGTTGGACGTCGCAGCTGAAGTTCGCGGCGACGCGATATATGTTCCGGAAAATAAGCGGGATGCGACGCGAATGGCGTTGGCGCGCGAAGGGCTGCCGAACCAGAGCCAGGCCGGCTTCGAAATTCTCGATGACTTGAAGTCCTTCGCGACATCGTCAGAAATGTTCGACGCCACTTACTGGCGTGCGAAAGAGGGAGAGCTTGCCCGTACAATCCTCGCTGAGCCCGGGGTGCGGAGCGCGCGGGTGCATCTCGCGATTCCGAAGAAAACGGCGTTCTCTCGAACGGACACCGCGCCAAGCGCCGTCGTCACGATTAGAATGTCGTTCGGACGCCTTAGCGTAGAGCGGGCACAGGCGGTCAGACTATTAATCGCGCTCGCCGTTCCGGGCCTATCGCCCGATAAGGTGGCGGTCCTTGACGCCGCCGGCGGAGTCATTCTCGCCCCAGGCGCGCCCGAGGAAGCTCATGGTTTCAGCGGTAAGGCGATGGATCGTGAAAAGGCGATTGAACGCGATCTGATTCAAATGCTCGAAGCGAGTGTCGGCGCTGGAAATGCACGCGTAAAGGTGACGCTCGTAACGAGCGACGATCAGGTCGTCCGTCAGGAACGCCTTGTCGATCCCGACAAGCGCGCGCTCTTGACTAGCGATTCCATGCAGACGACGGAGCAAGGTTCGGAAGCCGCGGGCGTCGTCACTGTTGCAAGCAACCTGCCTGAAGGCGATGCGGCCCCTTCAACTTCTCCGGGGCAGTCGCGCCGAAGCGAGAACACCGAAAATCTGCGCTACGAAATTTCCGAAGTGAAAACAGAAATGGTCACGTTGCCCGGAGCCCTGCGTCAAGTGCAGGTCGCCGTGCTCATCAATCACGCGATAACCCAGAAAGAGGATGGGTCTGCGGTCCTTTCGCCCCGCACGGAAACTGAATTGGAAGCGATACGTACGCTCGTTGCGGCCGCAATTGGATTCAACGAGGCCCGAGGCGATGTCGTTACCATTCAGAGCTTGCCGTTCGACGAGCCTAAACCCGCCGGCACTGAAGAAACCGGCGACTTTATCAGCGATGTCGTGCAGCCGAACCTCGTTCCCATTCTGCAGCTTGTCATCCCCGCGCTGGTCACGCTTATTCTCGCTCTCTTCGTGTTGCGTCCTTTGCTATCAGAACGCGACGGCGCGCTTCCGGCGCCGCGGGACGCCCAGTCCGCAACATTGCTCGGCGCTGCGCCGTCCGCGCCGCAACAATCTGCGCGGCCTGAAATCGCTCCTTTTGAAGACATGCAGCGGCTCGCCGCCGAGGACAAGAATGCTGCGTCAGCAGTTCTAAAGTCTTGGCTCGAAGAGTCGGAGCCAGCACGATGACACTTTATGCTTTTACCAGTCGCGGTCCATCCGGAGGCTCAACCGATCTCAGCCCACGGCAAACTCCGCTGTGGCGAAGGCTGGCGATAAGGGAAGGTGGAGACATTCTTGAGGAACTTGAGCCCGCGCCTCAAGTAGGGAATGCCGGATCTCCGACGACGGAGACTTTCACTGCCGCGCTGGCCTCCCTGGAGGCCGCACGCGCAGAAATTGAGTTGCGAACGCATCAGCTGGAGCGGCATTTCCGGAATGGGTCCGCCGCGATGCTCGCAAGAATCGTCAATGCTGCTGCGCCGAGCATCTGCGAAGCGGGCGCTAGAGATGCAATCGCGATGATTTTCAGCGAAGAGCGCATGGAGCTAGGCGAAGAGGTCGTTTCCATCGTGGTCTCGCCGGATATCTTCAACCTTGTTCAAGCGGAATGCGCTCAGCGGTCGATTACGCCGCCCCTTAGTGTCGATGAGACGCTTGAAGCCGGCGCCATCCGAATCCGCTGGTCCGGCGGCGGGCTTGATTGCGACATCGGACATTCACTCTTCGCAATCGTAGAGTTGCTGTCGTCAACACTCCAGGAGGAGGGCCAGAAGAGCCCATGACAAAGCCCAAAGAAAATGACGAGATATACGTAACCGCTGACAAGGCTCCGGCGAGCGCGCCGTCGCCTTCTCAATTGGCGGCGCTTCTCTCGCTGCCGGTTTCCGTTGCGGTTTCGGTCGGACGGGTGCGAGCTTCCATCGAGCAGCTGCTCTCTGCTGGTCCGGACACGATTTTGACGCTTGATTCGAAGCTCGACGATCCGGTCGAACTCATCATTGGCGATCAAGTTATTGCGCGCGGTCGCCTGATAGAACTGGAGGACGGCTCTGCAATCGGTGTTGAGGTCGTCGAAGTGCTCCAATCCTCAGGTCGCCAATAAAAATGCGCAACACGCTGAAGCTCTCGCTAGCCTTCGTCGCGGCGACCTTGGCGATGACTGTCGCTGCCGCCGCGCAGTCCGCAGATATCCCCCCCGTGGCGGGTCTCTCGGCGCGAATCATTCAGTTGTTTCTGACCGTCACGGTGCTGAGCCTTGCGCCCGGCATCGCCATGATGGCGACCTCGCTTCCCTTCATTGTCATCGCACTTTCAATTCTGCGGCAGGGAATAGGGCTGCAGCAGGCGCCGCCGAACATGCTGATCATGGGCCTCGCCCTCTTTCTCACCTTCTTCGTCATGGAGCCGGTCTTCGTCGAGGCGTGGAATTCCGGCGTCGCGCCCATCGCGGATCAATCTCTCACTGAAGAGGAGGCGCTGAAACGCATCAGCGCGCCTTTCGCATCGTTCATGAGGGACCGCGTCGATCCAGAAGCGATCAAGACCTTATCGGATGCGCGCGGCGTTTCTCTCGCAGCTGAGGCGGAGACGTCGATCGCGCTTCTGGTTCCTGCCTTTGTGCTCTCTGAGATCCAGCGCGCTTTCGAAGTAGGTTTCGTCATCCTGCTGCCATTCCTTATCATCGATCTTTTAGTCGCCTCCGTGCTGATGGCGATGGGCATGGTGATGGTTCCTCCGTCGATTGTGGCTCTGCCTTTTAAACTCTGCTTCTTCATCATGACGAATGGTTGGGTCGCCGTCTCGGGGGCGCTTGTGAGGTCTTACGCATGAGATCGACGCCGACAAGGCAGCCTTACCAAGCTCCGCTATCGTCCGCGCAGAAAGCGGCGATCGTGCTTGCTTCTTTGCCGCGCGAAACCGCCGCTGCGATCGTTGCTGAGGTGGGCGACGCTCACCTCAAGTCATTCGTCCGGGCGGTAAGCGAGATGAAGTCGGTGCCGGCGCAGGCGCGACTTGCAATCGCACAGGAATTCATAGCCGAGGTGTTGCGCCGAAAGGAGGAGTTACCCGGCGGCTCTACCGAAGCGCAGCGCATTCTCGCCGAGATTACCGATGCTGCCCGCGTTGAACGCATTTTGGCAGAGGGCGGCGGCGTAAAACGCGATGCCGACGGCCTATGGCGGCAGGCCAGCGAGTTACCCGCGGCAAGGCTTCTGAGTTACCTCCAGGGGCAACGGACGCCGGTTGTCGCCGCCGTTCTACTCAGCCTGCCGCCTGAAAAGGCGGCGGAAGTTCTTGCTGCAGCGCCCGAAGATTTCAGCAAGCCTGCGGTCGGAGCGATCACGCGGCTGCAGCCGCCGGATATCGAGACAACTGAGGCGATCGCAACCGCGGTCGCCGAGGAGTTGCTTCAATCACAGGGAGCTGCGCAGACCGTCGTAGCGAACGAACCGGCGGCGGCGATCTTCGATCTGCTTCCTTCCGCGCTGCGAGATGGTCTCATGGCGCACCTTGAAGCAGCAGATGCGCCGATCGCAGCGGCGCTGCGAAGAATGCTGATTACTTTCGAACAGCTTCAAGCGCGGTTGAACGAAGGCGCGGTCGCCGCCTTGTTTCGCAGCGCCGACCGTGAGACCTTACTCACTGCGCTGAAACACGGCGAAACAACCGCGCCGGAAACCGTTGCGTATTTGCTTTCCAATATTTCCAAACGAATGGCTGAGCAATTTCGCGAGGACATCGCCGCGCTTGCAGCTCCGACGGAGAAGGATGGCGAAAGCGCTCAACGGACATTGATCGGGGTCCTGAAGCGTCTCGAGAAATCCGGCGCAATCAAGATTGCGTCGCCTACATGACGATCAGATCTGCGTGAAGCGCGCCAGACGCCTTGATTGCGGTCAATATGTCGATCAATTCGCGCGGGCCGACGCCCAGCGCGTTTAGACCTTCGATTAGATCGCGCAAGGCGATGTTGCCGTCAACAATGCCAATCTGTTCTGTGCGTTGCTCGCCTATGCGGAC
Source organism: uncultured Caulobacterales bacterium (assembly GCA_964529675.1). Taxonomy (GTDB): domain Bacteria; phylum Pseudomonadota; class Alphaproteobacteria; order Caulobacterales; family Parvularculaceae; genus Amphiplicatus. Next base: position 6,635 of record CAZGXT010000021.1, on the reverse strand, counting down.
ATCGGTGCTGGGGACGACAATCGTCTCTCCACTTCGCGAAAACGGATTTGCCTGCGATACAAATGGGTTTTCACGAACCGTGATGGAAAGGCCGCCCTGGGTCACCGCGAAACGGGATACGCGAACATCGGCTCCAATGACGACGGTTCCTGACTTCTGATCGACGACAACCCTCGCGCGTGCTTGCGGCTCGATGGGCAAGTTCTCAATCCGCGCCAACGCGCGGACCGGCGACAACCCAGCCCTGGCGAAATCGACGTCGATCGTTCCCGGATCGCGAACGACGGCAGAACCTGGCCCAAGTGAAGCGTTGATGGCGTCTTCAGCCTTGATCGCGGTTGTCATGTCGGGCGATTTCAGCGAAAAACGCAGCCGCCCAACGCTCGAAAACTCGAAGCCCGCTTCGCGTTCGACGCGGGCTCCTTCGGGAATTGAGCCCGCGGTCGGAGCGCCGAACGTAACTGACGCACCGGGGCCTTCGGCGGCGACACCGCTTGCAAGCACCGGCCCTTGGGCGACGGCGTAAACATCACCGTCCCCCGCGCGCAGCGGCGTCATGACCAGCGTGCCCCCGAGAAGGCTGGAGGCGTCGCCGATCGCGGCGACATTGACATCGACCTTGGAGCCCGCACGAGCGAAAGGCGGGAGCGTCGACGTGACAATGACGGCGGCCACATTGCGCGAATTGAAGTTCTCGCCCTGCACATTGACCCCGAGCCTTTCGAGAAGACCCGTGAACGCTTCCTGCGTATAGGGCGAGTTGCGAATGCCGTCGCCTGTGCCCTTTAGGCCGACGACAAGGCCATAGCCGACCAGATCATTCGCGCGAACGCCTTCGAGCTCGGTGATGTCCTTTAGCCGGACCTCTGCGGCGGCTGCGCCGAACGCCGTCGCCGCCGCGGCCGCCAACCCTACCAAACGCCGCACAAAGTCACCTAAGGAATGATGCGAGACTCAACTGCGATAAGCGCGCTGTCACCGCAAAGGCTGAACTCAACTGGGACTCAAGGGACTGAAGGCGCGCGGCAGTCTCAAACGGGTCGCGCGCCGTGCGCCCATTGTACGCCTCTGTCAGCGCAGTCTCCTCGGCGTCAAGCGCGATCAACGCGTTCGCGGCACGCGCTTCTGCAACGCCGATCTCCGCTTGACGCGCCGTCAGCGCATCAACGCCGCGAAGCGCGTCGCCTGCAGCGGCGGCTAGCGCTTCATCGCGCAACGCTGATGCGGGCGCCGCCCCTGCGACTGCGATAACGGCAAGGCCCCGAAGGAGGTCACGAACGCCGCCATCATCGGCGCGAAGCGTAAATTGCAAGCGCTCGCCCCTGTCGACCTCAATGCTTGGTGCGTCGCCTGCGCCGCCCGAGTAGATAGCGGCGCTGAACCCGCCGGCGGAAGCATTGAAATACCCGTCGAGCGCTGCTTCAAGGGCGGCGCCGTCGGGCGCGGCTGCATAAAGCCCTGCGATATCAGCGATCAGCCGATCAGGACCCGCCAGCGCGGGGCGGTCGCTAGCGTCGCCGGCGAAAATCGACTGCCCGGCGACGCGCGCGTTCAGACTCGAAAAGACTGACTGAACTCGGTTGCGGGCCTCCGACGCCGTCACGCTGAGCGCGACATCATCGCGGCGGCCATTGGCGGCGAGCGCGTCAGAGGCGACCGCCCGCGCCCCTTCTCCACTTCGGCTAAGCGATCGTTGTGCGACGCCGGCAATAAGTCCAGCCTGTCTGAGGCCTTGACGCCGCACCTCAATTGAATCGATTGCGCCGCGCAGCGAAAACACTTCCCCGATTTGAGCGCCCAGTGAAGACGGCAAGTCGGCAATGCGTCCCGTCGCCAATTCAGTGCGCGCGGTCTCGCTCTGCTGTCGCAATGAGGACGTCGCCGCTGAAAGTCGCTGCGCCTGTAGGATATTGGGAACGCCGATGGGCCTCACCTATAGCTCCGTAAGCTGATCGATAAGACGGCCTGCGACTTCAATCACGCGGGCGTTCGCCGCATAGGCCTGCTCAATCAGCAATAGCTGCTGCAATTCCGCATCTGTATCGACGCCGGTTGCAGCCAGCTCCGCCTCGGCGAGCGTGTCGCGAAAGGCGTCCGACTGCGCGGCCTCGGATTGAGCGGCGCCAAGCGCGGCGCCGCGTAACGAGGCAAGGCCCGCCGCCGCTTCAGCGGCCGTCTGGAGCGCGCCGCTTGAGATCCCATTCGCACGCGGCGCATCAAGAGCGGAGATCAAGTTGACGAGAATGGCGTTTGAGCCCGCCGCACCGGGCCCCAATGCGTAAATGCCGTCGCGCAAGCGTGCGGCGTCGCCACCTTGCCGCGGGTCGACTGCGGCATTGAGCGAAAAGCGCGACGCAAGACCCGGCGCTACAGGCGACCCGAGAGCCGCTCCCGCGTCCGTAAAAAGACCGGGCGCGCCGGCGGGGGCCGTCGGATCGACACCTGGTTCCGCGAAACGCTCGATCAGGTCTGCGGCAAGGGCGTCAAGGTCTGAAGCCGCGGCCGGCGCAAGCGAGTCACGGACGGAGAAATAACCAGCCAGCGATCCTCCCGTCGGCGCGCGCGGCGCCGCCCCCGGCGTTATATTGACGCCGTCAACAGAGAGGCCTGACAACGCTCCGTTGTTAAGGGTTTGGCCCGCAGCGATGAAGGAGGTCGCGCGAAAATTGATCTGGCGCGCTTCACCAGCGAGCAGCGTCGCGCCTTCAAGCGTGACGAGATCAATCCGGCCATTGTCACGAATGAGCGTCCGCGACGGAACTGCTCGATTGACGGCGTCGAGTTGCCGATCGCGCTCGTCAAGGAGCGCGCTGGCGTCGCGGCCCGCAACGACCGCCTTCTCAATCTCCCCATTAAGCCGTTCGATCTGTTTGAGCGAAGCGTTGACGCGGTCAACTTCGGCGCCGATTGAGCGATCCGCTTCCTGGCGCACGGACTGCAGGGAAATCGCAAGGTCATTGATGCCGATAGCGAGCTGGCGGGCGTTTGCGGCGGCGGTCTGCTGCGCGGCGACATTGGCGGGCTGATTTGCAAGATCTCGCAGCGAATTATCGAGAGTGGAAAGACGAGAGAACAGCGCGCCCGCGTCTTCAGGGCCGCCAAGAAGCGCGCTTATCCGCCGTGCAGCGTCAAGGCGCGCTTCATCACGCGCAGCGGCCCCGTCCGCAATCCTTCTTTCCGAGGTCAGAGCGGCGGTTGAAGCGCGATCGACGCCCGCCACTCTGACGCCGGCGCCCTGCCCTGCGACCGTCCGCTCCGCAAGCGATATCTCGCGTCGCGCATAACCGGGCGTCAGCGCGTTTGCGATATTCTGCGAGACGATCCCCGCCTGCCGCGATGCGGCGCCGAGACCCGATGTCGCGTTTGAGAGAGCCTGCGAGATCGACATCAGCGCCGCCTATCGTCCGCTATCGAATGATATTTGTTGTTTCCTGAAGGATCTCATCGACGGTCTGGATGATCTTCGCGTTAGACGAATAGGCGCGCTGGGTCTGAATAAGGTCTGTCAGCTCCGCCGCAATGTCGGTCGTTGATTCGCTCAGCGCAAAACCGATCGTCTCACCGACAGGACCATCGCCCGCGTCCCAGAGATAAATGTCGCCGCTGTCCTGCGAGACGGCGAACGCCTGGTTTCCGACCGCGTTGAGACCGCGGTAATTCGGCACATCCGCTATCGGGATCTGATAGAGAGGTCGGCGAAACCCGGTGTCGAAGACAGCGGTCAACACGCCGCGCTCATCGATCTGGACCGTTGACAGATTGCCGATCGGGGCCCCGTCCTTGGTGATGGCGAGAGGCGCAAATGTCGCCGACAGCTGGGTCAGCGCTGATCCGCCTCCTGGAGATCCGATGTCGATCTGCAAGGGACCGCTTGCCGTCGTGACGGTTATGCGGCCCGTCGCCGGATCATAGGCGGCGCCGCCGCTCGCCGTCACCGAGCCGACCGATCCGCCGGTCGCCGGCGTGTCGTCAAACGTCACGTCAAAGGCGCCGATCGGCGTCAGCGGGTTTCCAGCGTTGTCGATGACCGAAACGGACCACTGGTTGCTCGCCCCCGTCGCCGGGACCGTCGGCGTGAAGGAGAGCGACAAAGTCTGACGCCTTCCAAGATTGTCGAAATACTCGATCGGTAAGGCGATGGGGTCGCCAGATGCTCCAGCGACGGTTTCCGATGCGGGCAGGTTTAGACCGAGACGCAGCTGCGTCGTCGGCGCTGCTGAAAACTGGTTAAGGTTGATGCGCACCGGCTCCAATCCCGAGCCGCTGTCGCGCGGGGGCGCGCCGACATCGCCGCTGGCGTCTATCGGCCATCCGAGCAGGAAGAGACCGCTCTGTGTACGAAGTAATCCGAATTCGTCGGTGAAAAATGAGCCTGTCGACGTGAGCAAGAGATCGCGGTCCGCCCCCGCGCCAGCCGCCGCGCCGGCCGCGTCCGTGACTGGAAGCAGCCCGCGACCGCTGATCGAAATGTCTGTCGCATTAGCGGTCGTGATGAGCGCGCCTTGCGCGCCGGCGTCGCGGAACGTGTAGGCCCGGACCCCGCCAGCCGAGTAGGCGCCGCTTTGCTGCTGCAGCACCAGGTCAGCGAACTGCGCGTCGGCCCGCTTATAGCCGATTGTCTGCGAATTTGCGATGTTGTCGGAAATCGTTGCGAGCTTGACGGCGTTGACCGCGAGGCCGGCGACGCCAGCATTAAGGGATGATGAAATTCCCATAATTCCTCTAAGTTGTTCGCTTACTTATGTGCAAGTTATGGTTGTAACAACGAGTCGTTTATCGACCGTTAACGGACGATTTTGCTTCGTTCCTGCCGTTCGCCCGCAAGAGGATAGCGATCCGGCGATTGCGTGAGGCGAGCGGATCGTCGCTGAGCAATTCGGTGTCCGCCTTACCAATAATCGCCACAAATTGCGCGGCGGGCAGACCATAGGCGACGAGCAATTCGCGTGACGCGATGGCGCGGTCGGAGGAGAGATTCCAGTTCGTGTAGTCGGCGCCCCCTGGGAATCGGCGCGAGTCCGTGTGGCCGATCACTTCGATGTCGTTTGCGACGGTGGCGAGCACCGGTGCGATGACTTCAAGCAATTGCAGAAGGAGCGGTGAGGGTTTCGCCGAGCCGATCTCGAAGAGCGGCGCTGCATCCTGGTCGGCAAGCTCGACCACAAGGCCGTCCGGCGTCATTCGAGTGGTTATGTGATCGGCGAGATCGGCGTCGCCGAGCTCTTGCTCGACTTCCTTGATGCCGTCCTGGACCGCTTCCAGTTCGGTCTCATCCCGATCCTTCGCGCCGTCTTCCGATCCATCATCACGCAGCGATGGTGCGGCATAATGAGACGATGCGCCGACTCCGTCCGTCGTCAGCGTTTGTTGTGAAAGCACAGAGGATCCGTTGAGCGCCCCCGATCCGCCGCCGGAGATGCGGCTGATTGGGATCGACGGATTGAAATAATCGGCAAGCCCCTTACGCTGGTCCTCGGTCGTCGCATTCAAGAGCCACATCAGCAGAAAGAACGCCATCATCGCCGTGACGAAGTCAGCATAGGCGACCTTCCACGCGCCGCCATGATGTCCATGGCCTGCGACAACCTTTTTCTTCTTGATAATGACGGGATGGGCGTGCGGTGGGGACATAAGACGCTGCTGCTCCCGCCTTCCATAAGACAGAATTCTCAACAACTTTTACGTGCGGTAGTGAAAATTAACTCGTTCCGGTTTTACTGCCTCCATGACCTGGCCAGTGCCTAAGACCGTGCCGCAGCGCGATCTCCTGCGCGCGAAAATCGCCGCCGGGGCCGCCGCCAAGGCGGCCGCGGACAGCACGCTGCATGACCTTCAACGCGCAGCGAGCACGGTGATCAGCAGCTATTTCCTGACCCCTTCGGCCGCCTGTCGCCTGATGCGGCGGCTAAGCACGATTGAAGACCTCAAGGCCTCGGCGGGAAAGGCGACCGCGCTTTGGATCTTCGGTGCGGCAGACCGTCCGGCGATCATCGGCTTCGACGCTCGCCTTGTCATCGCCGCGGCCGACATCGCAATCGCACGGGCGATATCCAGCGCCGGGGCCGCTGCGCCGACAATGGTCGACCGCGCCGTCGCTGCCGCTTTCGCTCGCCGCCTCGCCGCCGTCGTGGCGCCGCATACGGATGATATCGACCGACAGCCGCCGCAATCAGGCGCGATCGACGATCTCATTTCCAAACGCGCGGTTGCGCGGTGGATGCTTTATTCGATCGACATCGATCTCGGCGCTGGCGGCGAGGCGATGACGGCGATCGCCGCTTTCCCAGCCGATCATGAAGCAGAAGTCGCCGCGCCGGCCGGCGCTGACGGGCTGCGCCGCCGCTTCAATGCGCTGCCGGTTACGGCGCGCTGCATCGCTGGCGGTTTCGAAGCGCCGCTTGCGCGCCTTCTGCATCTGAAGCCCGGCGAAGTCTTGACGATCACTTGGCGCGGCGACGCCGCCCCCCTAATGGTCGGAGACCGGGAATTTGCAATCGGCGCGCTTGGCGAACACGAAGGCCGGCGCGCCATCAAGCTCGTCTGACCCCTCATCCCGCACGCCGCCAATCAGAGGCAGGGAAAAGTTGGGTGCGGGGGCTGGATTTGAACCAACGACCTTCAGGTTATGAGCCTGA
>CAZGXT010000020.1:0-27482 GCA_964529675.1 uncultured Caulobacterales bacterium | reverse complement strand
TCTCCATCGGGTGCTGGAACGAGAGGAAGAGCCCCTTGGCCGCGCGCGCGCTGGGGTCCGCGCCGAGAATGTTGTCGCCGTCGAGCGTCACGGCGCCCGCCGTCGCCCCATAGCCCCCGCGGCCCGCGACGGCGCAGGAAAGCGCCGACTTGCCGGAGCCGTTAGGGCCCATGACCGCATGCACTTCGCCCGCCGGCACGGCGAGCGTCAGCCCACGGATGATCTCATGGCCGCCGACTGAAACGCGGAGATTGTCGATCGTCAACATCAGGGCGCCTTGTCCTCGATAATGATAGAGAGAGCGGTCATGTCCGCGGCGGCGGCTGCGACGACCAGGCCTGCTGCGGCTTCTTGTGGGGCGGACCTTGACCCGCCGGCGCTCTCGCCGCGAGCGCAACCCACGTTCTGACGGCTTCGGCGGGTCAAAACCCGCGCTACCAGCGATGTCCTCATCATCCGACGCTCCCCTCAAGGCTGACGCTCACCAGCTTCTGCGCTTCGATCGCGAACTCCATCGGCAGTTCCTGCAGCACCTCCTTGCAGAAGCCGTTGACGAGGAGCGCGACGCTTTCTTCTTCCGAGAGCCCGCGCTGCTGGCAATAGAAGAGCTGGTCCTCGGAGAGGCGCGATGTCGTCGCCTCGTGCTCGAGGATCGCCGACGGGTTCTTGCTCTCGATATAGGGAATCGTATGGGCGCCGCACTGGTCGCCGATGAGGAGCGAGTCGCACTGCGTAAAATTGCGCGCGCCGCTCGCGTTGCGGTGAATGCTGACGAGGCCGCGATAGGTCGAGTTGGAGACGCCCGCCGAAATGCCCTTCGCGATGATGCGCGATCTGGTGTTCTTGCCGAGGTGGATCATCTTGGTGCCGGTGTCGGCCTGCTGATGATTGTTGGTGATGGCGATCGAATAGAATTCGCCGGAGGAATTATCGCCTTTCAGCACGCAGGACGGATATTTCCAGGTGATCGCCGACCCCGTCTCGACCTGCGTCCACGAGACCTTGGAGTTTTTCCCGCGGCAGTCAGCGCGCTTTGTTACGAAGTTATAGATGCCGCCGCGCCCTTCCTTGTCGCCGGGATACCAGTTCTGGACGGTTGAATATTTGATCTCGGCGTCGTCCTCGGCGACAAGCTCGACGACGGCGGCGTGGAGCTGGTTTTCGTCGCGCATCGGCGCGGTGCAGCCTTCAAGATAGCTGACGTAAGATCCCGGCGCCGCAACGATCAGCGTGCGCTCGAACTGGCCGGTGTTCGCCTCATTAATGCGAAAATAGGTCGAGAGCTCCATCGGGCAGCGCACGCCCGCCGGCACATAAACGAAGGTGCCGTCCGAAAAGACCGCGCTGTTGAGCGTCGCGAAGAAATTGTCAGAAACCGGAACGACGGTGCCGAGATATTTCCGCACGAGATCAGGGTGCTCGCGCACCGCTTCCGAGATCGCCATGAAGATCACGCCGGCCTTGGCGAGTTCAGCGCGGAACGTCGTCGCGACGGAGACGCTGTCGAACACGGCGTCGACCGCGACCTTCGGCGCGCCTTCAACGCCGAGCAGCGTTTGCGTCTCCTTCAGGGAAATGCCGAGCTTTTCAAAATCGGCGAGAATCTCCGGCGGCACGTCGTCGAGAGACTTGTATTTCGCGCCCGTCTTCGGCGCGGCGTAATAATAGTGATCCTGATAATCGATCGCCGGATAGCGGACCATCGCCCAGCTGGGCTCTTCCATCGTTTTCCAGCGCGCGAAGGCTTCAAGACGCCAGTCGAGCAGCCAGGACGGCTCCTCCTTTTTCGCAGAGATGAAGCGGACCGTTTCTTCGGTAAGGCCCTTCGGGGCTTTCTCCGACTCGATCGCGGTCGTGAAGCCGTATTTATAGGTTTCGAGCGCCTTCGCCGCGGCGATCGTGTCCTTGTCGATGCGCTCGGTTACGCTGCTCACTTCTTCTGATCCTTCGCTGAGTCTTCGATCTTCTTCAGCAGGCGCGCGGTCCATGACGCGGTTACGAACCACAACGCGGCGTATACGGCGGCGCCGCCGGCGGCGATCACCAACCCCTCTGCGCGGTCGATATGCTGGCTGCGCCCGAACAGCCGCAAGAGTTCGATCGACGCGAACAAGGCGACGGCGACGAGCGCCGCGCGCATCAGCGCGCGCTTCCACAGCGGTTCTTTCGACTGGCCGATCATGCCGCCCCCCTCTCGGGAGAACGGGCCTTCACCCGCGCATAGGCCGCCGGCCATTCGCGCACGAATGCGTCGGCGTCTGCGTCCGTCGAATTCCATCCGAGCGACACGCGGATGCCGCAGGCAGCGAGCATTTCATCGGCGCCCATCGCCGAGAGCACATGGCTCGGCTTCGTCTTGCCCGACGAGCACGCCGAGCCGGATGATATCGCGATGCCGGCGAGGTCCATCGCCATCAATTGCGTCGGCGAGTTGAAACCCGCGGCGGAGAGCGACAGCGTGCCCGGCAGGCGCGCGGCGTCCTTCCCCCAGATCACGGCGCCGGCCGCTTCGGCCGCATCCTGCATGCGGTCGCGCAGCGCGGCGATCATCGGACCCTTTGCGATCGTCGACGGCGCGGCTTCGCAGGCCGCGCCGAGCCCGGCGATCGCGGGAACATTGTGCGTGCCGGCGCGGCGGTTTTCTTCATGCCCGCCGCCGCGCATCACCGGATGAAGCGGCAAATTGGGGCCGGCGATCAGCGCGCCGACGCCGATGGGCCCGCCGAACTTGTGCGCGGTCACCGCCATGAGATCGGCGCCTGACATGACGAAATTGACGGGGATTTTGCCGACCGCCTGCGCCGCGTCGACGAAGAGGAGGCCGCCCTTGTCATGCGCGATGTCGGCCGCTTCCCTGACCGGCTGCAGGACGCCGGTCTCGTTGTTCGCCAGCATGATGCAGACGAGAAAGCCGCCCTCGCGCTTTGCGTCACAGGTTTTCACCCGGTCGCGCAGCCAGTCGAGATCAGCGCAGCCGGCGCGCGTTGCGGGGATCGTCTCGACGGGCACGCCGGTCTCGCTCGCATTGGCGGGGACGGCGGCGTGTTCGATCGCGCTGACGAAGATGCGTTTGACGGCGCCGGTTCTGATCGTGCCGTTGAGGGCGTAGTGGATCGCCTCGGTGCCGCCGCCGGTGAGGATGACGCCGTTGACCGGCGCGTTGATCAGGGTGCGGAGTTTCTCGCGGCCCGCCTCGACGAGCGCGCGCGCCGCGCGCCCCTCGGCGTGGACGGAGGAGGAATTGCCGACGACGGTCATCGCTGTCGCCACGGCCTCGATCACTTCAGGGCGCACGGGCGTCGTCGCGTTATGGTCGAGATAATGCCGCATCACGCCCGCGCCTCCGCGAGGCGGGGCGCCTGCCCCGCCATGCCGGCGACGCGGCCTGCGACGATGTCGTCGAGCGTCACGGCGAACAGGAAAAGTTCGATCTGGCGGCCCAGCTCCTCCCAAAGGTCATGCGTCAGGCAGCGCGATCCGTCGCCCCGGCACCCGGTCAAGGCGCCGCCGCAGGCCGTCGTGCGGATTTCTTCATCGACCGCCCCGACGATGTCGCCGATCCGGATCGCCGACGGAACTCGCGCCAGCCGGTAGCCGCCGTCCGGCCCGCGCGCGCTTTCGACGAGCCCCGCCCGGCGGAGCTTTCCAAACAGCTGTTCGAGATAAGCGGTCGACAACCCTTGCCGCCCGGCGATTTCGGGCAGGGACACGGCGCCCGCAGCGCCGAAGGCTGCGATATCGGCCATCGCCTGGACGGCGTATCGGCCCTTGGTGGTCAGCTTCATGGTTCGCCCTGTTGCGCCGCGGCAACGGACCGGCAGGAAATCCCGGCAGCCCATCTGCACTGTGGTAAAGGCGCGGCCTCCTCGAGGCCGAGCCAGCGTTTCCGGCCTCGATTTAGTAAACCCGAGTAAATTAGTCAACATTCGCTCGACGCGCGACCGACGCCCCAGCCGACAGGACACCCCAGCGATGCCAGAAGTGATTTTTCCCGGCCCGGAAGGCCGCCTTGAAGGCCGTTATCAGCGCGGCGCCGGCGAGAACCCGCCGGTGGCTCTCATCCTTCATGCGCATCCGCTGTTCGGCGGCACCATGAACAATCGCGCCGTCTATGAGCTCTACAACATGTTCCTGCGCCGCGGCTTTTCAGTGCTTCGGTTCAACTTTCGCGGCGTCGGCCGGTCGGTCGGCGAATATGACCAGGGCCAGGGCGAACTCGCGGACGCCGCGACAGCGCTCGACTATCTGCAGCAATTGAACCCCAACGCGCCGTTTGCGTGGGTCGGCGGGTTTTCCTTCGGCGCCTGGATCGGCATGCAGCTTCTGATGCGCCGGCCGGAAGTTGTCGGCTTCATCTCGGTGTCGGCGTCCGCCAATCTGTTCGACTTCACCTTCCTTGCGCCCTGCCCGTCGTCGGGCGTCGTCATTCATGGCGGCGACGACAAGGTCTGCCCGCCGGACGACACCCGCATCATGGTTGAAAAGACCCGCACGCAAAAAGGCCGAAAGATCGAGTTCCAGGTCATTCCCGGGGCTGACCATTTCTTTGAAGCGAAGATGGACGAGATGATCGCCGCCGCCGACGCCTATCTTATGAAGCGGCTCAATTTCTCAGAGCCGGAGGGCCCGTTTCATGAATAGAAACCGCCACCGATCGCTTTGCTTCGTCTTTCGCGCGGCGTGACTTTTGCTATAGTTCTTCCGGGGTAATGCCGGGACGGCTTACGATCGATGCTGGGGGGGCTATCGCAGTTGACGGCGCTCGGCGCCGTCAGGCTGACGGCGGCGCTAAAGGGCGTCGCCGGATTCACCGGATCGGGACTGGTGCGGTATGTCGAGACGGCGACCTGGCGCCGGCGCCTCGACGCCGAACTGATAGGCCTTGCGGGCCTCAGAGCGGAACTGGTCATCAACGGCGCCTTGTTCTGCGTGATTGATTGCCGCGACGGCGCCGCCGCCGGCCGATTTGACAGCGCCGCCGGCGCCGGAATTCCAGCGCTCTGCGACGGCGATCTCGTCGAAATCCGCCAGAACGGCGCAGCAGTCCTGAAGGGCGTCCTCGCCTGCGCCTGACTCGGTTCGCCGCGCCGCAATAACTCCTGGCCGTCTTATCATCGGCCGCCACATCCAAATGGGCGGGCCGGCGCATCAAAGCGGGGATCAAGGCGGCTCAATGGCCGCAAGCAGAAAAGGACAAACAGCCATGGAAGCCGTGCTCATTCCGACCGTCGTCTTCGGGTCGATCGCTCTCATCCTGATCGCAGCGTTTTTCTTCAGCTATCGAAAGCGCCGCATCGTCTATGACGCCATCAAGGTCGCCATCGAGAAGACCGGTTCCGTCGACGCCGCGCTCGTCGAAGCGATCATCCGCGACCGGGTTGGACCGAACGCGGATCTCCGCAAAGGGATCGTACTCATCGCGAGCGCCGCAGCCGTCATTGTTTTTGCGCTGATGCTGGGCGAGGAAGATGCGATGCGCCCGCTCATCGGGCTCGCCTCATTCCCGGGTTTTGTCGGGCTGTCTTATGTCGCTTTCCACTTCTTTGCGCCGCGCGAGGCGGTCGTATAGAAATCGGTTCCCGAAGAAAGGGAGGGACAAATGTCCCTTTCTGACCTCGATCTCGTAATTCTCGCGAAAGCGGCGCGCGACAGCGCCGCTTTTGACGCGTTGGTCAGGCGCCATCAGGCGCCCCTGCGCGCGTTTCTTATCCGGCTGACCGGCGACCCCGCCGGCGCTGATGACATCGCGCAAGAAGCGCTGATCAAGGCCTATCGCGGACTCGAAGGGTTTCGCGGCGGGTCGTCGTTTCGCAGCTGGCTGTTCGCTATCGCCATTCGCGAAGCCGCGATCGACCGTCGGCGCAAGGCGGCCGTAACGCGCGCCGAAGCCGCCGCCGGCGCCGACAAAGAAGACGATGCGGGCGCGCCGAGCTTGTCGCTCGACCTCAGGGCGGCCTTGTCGCGACTTTCGCCTGAGGAGCGCGCCGCTGCGCTCCTTTGCGACGCCGCGGGATTTTCGCACGCCGAAGCCGCCGCCGCGATGGCCGCCCCGCTCGGCAGCGTCAAAACCTATCTGCTGCGCGCGCGCGAACGATTGCGCGCCGCGCTCGGCGCGGAAACCGCGCCCGCCGCCGACTGCGGCTGACTTTGGAGGAACGCTGGACCCTTATGGAAATCGAATCGTTGATGTCCAAAGACCTCGCTGCGCTTGTCAGTCGTCTGGAGACGGACGACTTCGCCGAGCGCGCTCTTGCAAAGGTCAAATCCACCCGGCGCCTGCGGCTCGCCTTTGTGAGCGCCGCGGGCGCCGGGGGAGCGGCGCTCGCAAGTTCGCAATTCGATGCGCTCGCCGCGGCGATCGGCGAGGCGGCGCCGATGCTCGCCTCGGTGAGCGTCAACGGCGAAACCGTCGCGACGGGACTTTCCCCGACGCTTCTCGCCGCGCTTTGCTTTGCCGTGGTCGGCGGCGCGACAGCCGTGATCGCCCCGGGTTCTCGGTGAGGGAATTCCGCGATTACAAGCGCTCGCTCTCGCGATAGAGGCGGCCCATCAGGCCCGCTGACACGCCATAGGTGAAGAGCGCCCAGAGCGCGTTCGCCGCGACGCCGCTCGCGCTGATCGCAAGCGCCGCCGAGCGCGCCGCCCAGCCGCCTTCGCCGCCGCCGAGGCGCGCCGCCGTCTCCGCCGCGCCGAACAGCGTCGCAATGACGCCGGTCAGCAGCGAAAAGGCGACGGAAATGAGGATCTGCGCGCCGAATAGCAGAAAGCCGATCAGCAGCATCGCGGCGAGAAGGCGGAACAGGTTGTGCCGCCGCGTCACCTTCAGCGCGCCGGCGATCGCCATCGAGCGTCGGCATACCGCGACGCCGGCATAAGGATAAAGCCTTAGCCCTGCAAAGATCATCACGGCGGCGCCGGCGGCGAGGAACATCGCGCCCGCGAGCCCGTCCGCAAACGCCCCCGCGCGCCGCGCCGCCTCGCCGAAGACGGCGTTGTAGGCCGCGGCCGCGGCAAGAAAGTAGGCGGCGACCCCGAGGAACGCGCCGAGCCCGCGGCCGAGCGCGCCGATGCCGGCGTGCTTGTCCTCTCGGCGCGGCGCGACATGCCCGAAGACGAGCGCGACGATGAAAAGCCCGAGAAAGGCGGCGGCTGCGCCCCAAACCTGCCAGCCATAGAGCCAGCGCACGCCGAGGCGATCGGCGCCGAAAATCACATCGACCGTATGCAGACTGTCCGTGTCGGGAAAGGAGGCGAACGGCGTCGTCATCGCCGACTGCATGAATCCGAGGATCGCCGCCGTCGCGAGCGTCACCGGCGCATAGGCGGTGAGGAGAAAAACGCCGCTCGCCAGCGCGCCGGCGAGCAGGAAGCGGATCTGGTCAGGACCGAAGGGCGCGCGGATGAACCCCGGCGCCGGCGTCTCGCCAAGACCCGCATAGCGCGTCAGCGGCGCCATGAAGGACGAGAGCAGGATGAGATTGACGGCGAGCGAGGCGACCGCAATCGACCACGCGGCGGCGGAATTCGCAGCAAGGCCCTGCGCCTGCGCCTGTTGCGACAGCGCCAGCACCTGCCCCCAGCTCGCGCCCGCCGCCGCGACATCGGCGAAGGAAATCGGCGTCGCGTAGGCGAGCGACAGCCACAGGAAAACGCTCGCCATGTTGAAGACGAGCATGAGCGTCAGCGGCAGCCAGCCGACGCGCAAGACGACCCCGAACCGGCGCCACGCGAAATTTAGCGCCTCGGCCGCAACCGAAAAAACGCTGAGCGCCCCCGCCGTACCGCCGCCCCGATCCACGATCCAAAACACCCCAACCCGCGCCGAAGGCCCCCGCCCGGCGCGCATCGCGGCACGGTACAGGATAACAGGCCGGGGGCAACGTGCTTCACAGACGGCTAGCTGCGCCGATCCTTATCGGTCCGCGATCGCGCAAAAACCCCGTTAACCATCCATCTTCCTGATTTCGTTGCGAAACAAAAATCCGTCCCACCCCCTTCCTGAGGCTTTATGATGCTTCCCGTGGCGCTTATTCGGAGCGCTCGGGTGATGGAAAGGCGGATGATGGCGGCTGGTGAGCGGGGTTCAGGCGTTTTCGCGCCAGGCGGGAGAACCTCGCCTGTCGCGCGAAAATCCGGCTTGTGCGGAGAAAACCGCTGGACCCCGCGGAAATGGCGGGCCCAGGTTGGGCGGGCGGCGGCGGATCGCCCGCCGCTTACGGATTGCGCCGCCGATGTCCGGCGGGGCGCCGCAACCGGAGGTCGGTCCGATGGCGCGTGAAATCCACATCATCGGCGCGGGGCTCGCCGGGTCCGAGGCGGCGTGGCAGGCGGCGGAAAGGGGCGCCCGCGTCATCCTCCACGAGATGCGGCCCGAGCGGATGACCGAGGCGCACCAGACCGCGAACTGCGCCGAGCTCGTCTGTTCGAATTCCTTCCGCTCCGATGATGTCGAAACCAATGCGGTCGGCCTTCTTCATGAGGAGATGCGGCGCGCCGGCTCGCTGATCATGGCGTGCGCCGACAGCAACCAGGTTCCCGCGGGCGGCGCGCTCGCCGTCGATCGCGACGCCTTTTCCGCCGCCGTGACGGAAAGGCTCCGCGCCCATCCGAACATTTCGTTCGTACCGGGAGAAATCGCCGGCCTGCCGCCGGAGGCGTGGGAAAACGTCGTCATCGCAACCGGGCCGCTGACGAGCGCGCCCCTCGCACGCGCGATCCATGCGCTGACGGGCGAGGATGCGCTCGCCTTTTTCGACGCGATCGCGCCGATCGTTCACAAGGAATCGATCGATTTCTCGGTCGCTTTCATGCAGTCGCGCTACGACAAGGCGGGGCCTGGCGGCGACGGCGCCGACTATGTCAACTGTCCGATGGACAAGGATCAGTATGCGGCCTTTTACGCTGCGCTGACGGCGGCGGAAAAGACCGAGTTCAAGGAATGGGAGCGGAACACCCCCTATTTCGAGGCGTGCCTGCCGATCGAGGTGATGGCCGAACGCGGCGTCGACACGCTGCGCTTCGGCCCGATGAAGCCGGTCGGCCTCACCGATCCGCGCACCGGGCGCTGGCCCTACGCCGTCGTGCAGCTGCGCCAGGACAATGCGCTTGGAACGCTCTGGAACATGGTCGGTTTTCAGACGAAGCTGAAATACGCCGCGCAAGCAGAAGTGTTTCGCCTTATTCCCGGCCTCAAGCGCGCGGAGTTCGCGCGGCTCGGCGGCATCCATCGCAACACGTTTCTCAACTCGCCGAAGCTGCTGGACGAACGCCTGCGCCTGAAGGCGCGCCCCGCCTTGCGCTTCGCCGGGCAGATCACCGGGGTTGAGGGCTATCTTGAAAGCGCGGCGATCGGCCTCCTCGCCGGGCGCTTTGCGGCAGGCGACGCAACTGGCGCGCCCGCCGCGCCGCCGCCCCGGACGACAGCGCTGGGCGCGCTTTTGCATCATATTACAGGCGGGCACCTCGCCGGGGCGAAAGGCGCGTTCCAGCCGATGAATGTCAATTTCGGTCTGTTCCCGGACATCGACGAGCCGCAGACGGACCCGGAGGGCAGGCGGGTGAAAGGCAAAGAGCGCGGGCGCGAGCGCAAGCGCGCGCTTTCCCGCCGGGCGCTTGCAGACCTTGAACCCTGGCTGGGAAGGCAGCGCCATGCTGCTGAATAATCAAAAAAAAAGACCGCCGCGGCCGAAGCCGCGGCGGCCCGCCCTTGCCACGGCTTGGGGGAGACTAGCCGCAGTGTTGGACCGTTGTTTGCCGTCCGCTACCGAAAATCGTGGGAAGCAAAACGTATGTGCGCTTTTGAGCACCCGTCCTAAAATCGAATGCGGATTTACGGCCGGGCGCCTTGCGGGTCAAGTTAGGTTTGATCAAGATTTGTTAAAAAATGACACAATTGTGACGATTGGTCTGGGGTGCCGTGAGCGTCGAAGAGGAAAAATACCGGGCGGTCGCGGAAATCGAAACCTATCTGTCGAACCTCAGAAAGGCGCGGCCGAGCGTTGCGCTCGCGGCGGCGCATTCGGCCAAGGCCGCGGCCACCATCACCCAGATTCTCGATGCCGGGCGCCGGGTCTTCACGCGCGACGGCCATGCGGGCCTCTCCTTGCGCAAAGTTGCAGACGACGCGGGCGTCGCCGTCGGCAATGTCTCCTATTATTTCGAAACCAAGCGCGCGCTGATCGAAGCGATCCTCGCCGAAGCGCTCGCCGATTACGTCGAGGCGCATATCCGTCATTTCGAGGCGGACAAGCAGTCGCCGCTGGAAATCCTGTTGAATGTCGTGACGTTCTATGTGTCGAACGCGCGCGAGAACCATGCCTTGTTCTTTCACATGTGGGGTTTCGCCGCGAGCGCGCCGGAGGCGAGGGACCTCATCCGGCGGCTTTATCGTCCGATCGGACGGTTCATTTATTTCCTCGTGCGCGCTGCGCGCCCCGACGCCAGCGACGAGCGCGTGCGCGAGATCGTGCTTCACCTATTCAGCCTCGAAGAGGGCATGAAGCTGTTCATCGGCATGGGGCCGGCGGACAACAGCGCGCTCCTCTCCGCCGAAACGCACATGCGCACGCTGGCGCGGCGCATTATCCTCGCGGATTGAAACGGGGCGCCCGCCGACGCAAGGTGGCCCTATGACCGACTCCGTCGACCTGATCATCGAGCCGCGCCTGCGCGATCTTGGCGGGTTCACCGTCGGGCGCGTGCTGCCCTACGCAAGGCGCCGAATGGTCGGGCCCTTCATCTTCTTCGACGAGATGGGGCCCGCGGATTTCGCCCCTGGAACCGGCATCGACGTGCGCCCGCATCCGCATATCGGTCTTGCGACGGTCACCTATCTCTATGAGGGCGAGATCAGGCACAAGGACAGCCTCGGTTTCGACCAGGTGATCCGCCCCGGCGACGTCAACTGGATGACGGCCGGACGCGGAATCGTTCATTCCGAGCGCACCGATGCAGAACGCCGCGCCCGCGGCCAACGCCTGCACGGCATTCAGAGCTGGGTTGCGCTGCCCGAAGAGGCGGCGGAGGCGAAGCCGTCGTTCCATCACCATCCCTCGGCGACACTTCCCGTCCATGAAGCGCCCGGCCTGAAGGCGCGGGTCATCGCCGGACGCGCATTCGGGCTGCAATCTCCCGCGAAGACGTTTTCGCCGATCTTTTACGCCGCGGTCGAAGCCGACGCGGGCGCCGCGATTCCGCTGCCGGACGACTATGAGGAGCGTGCGCTCTACATCCTCTCCGGCGCTGCGACGGTCGACGACGTTCGCCAGGAGAGCGGCCGAATGGTCGTCTTCAAGACCGGGGCATCCCCGCGCCTCGCTGCGGCCACGCCCTTGCGCGCGATGCTGCTCGGCGGCGCCCCGCTCGGGCCGAGAATCATCTGGTGGAACTTCGTCGCGACGTCGCAGGATCGCCTCGAAACGGCGAAGCGAGACTGGTCCCGTTCGGCCGAAAACGGTTTCGTCGATTCACCTTTCGCGCTGCCGCCCGGCGAGCGCGAGCATATTCCTCTGCCGACGGAGTAAATCGTCTCCTTGTCCCAGCATCTTTCCGGTAAAATCGCACTTGTCACCGGCGCTTCGCGTGGAATCGGGCGCGAGGCCGCCGTCGCGCTCGGGGCGGCCGGCGCGCATGTCATTCTCCTCGCCCGGACCGTCGGCGGCCTTGAAGAAGCTGATGACGAAATCCGTCGCGCCGGCGGATCGGCGACGTTGATCCCTGCCGACCTTTCTGATTTCGCGGCGATCGACCGCCTCGCGCCGGCGATCGGCGCGCGCTTCGAGCGTCTTGACATCCTCGTCCTCAACGCGGGCGTTCTCGGCGAGCTGGCGCCCATTCCCGACATCGCGCCGAAAATCTGGCGGCAGGTTTTCGACGTCAATGTCGAGGCGAACTGGCGGCTGTTGCGGGCGCTAGACCCCCTGCTGCGGGCGAGCGAGGCGGCGCGCGTCATCGTCATGACATCGCGCGTCGGCGGCGAGATCGCAAAGCCCTTCTGGGGCGCCTATGCGGCGTCGAAGGCGGCGCTGGAAATGCTGGCGCGAACCTACGCCGAAGAGACGAAAGCGTCGGGCGTTCGCGTCGCCATCGTCGATCCGGGCGCGATGCGCACGAGAATGCGCGCGGCCGCGATGCCCGGCGAAAAGCCCGAAACGCTGCCGCACCCTTCCGAGATCGCGCCCGTCATCCTTAAGGCCGCGTCGCAGGACTATCAGGGGATCGCCGAGCGGATGAGGCGCGTCTGAGCGGACCTAATCCTCCGCGTACGGATTATCTGGACGGTCGAGAATGAGCCGGACCGGCACGCCCCAGAGATCGAACGCCTCGCGGATGCCGTTGACGAGGTAGCGATGATAGGAGCCCGGCACGTCTTCGGCGCGCGTGCATTTGGCGACGAAGGTCGGGGGGCGCGTCTTCGTCTGGGTGATGTAGCGCAGCTTGATGCGCTGGCCTGAGACCGCGGGCGGCGTATGGCGCTCGACCGCCGATTTCAGCCATTCGTTGAGATCAGGCGTTTTGACGCGCGCGTTCCAGTCGATATAAACCTTCACGACCGCCGGCATCAGCTTGTCGACGCCGCGCCCGGTCTCGGCCGAAAGAAAGACGATCGGCAGCCCCGGCGCCTGCGCGAGGCCGAACTCCGCCGCCTCGCGAATTGCGACGGACGCGGCGTTCTTGTCTTCGACAAGATCCCATTTGTTGACGGCGATGACGAGCGCGCGCCCTTCGCGCAGCACGAGATCGGCGATCTGCAGATCCTGCTTTTCCAGCGGCGCCGTCGCATCGACGAGAAGAACGACCACTTCGGCGAACTGGATGGCGCGCAAAGTGTCGGCGACAGAAAGCTTCTCGAGCTTTGACTGCACCTTCGCCTTCTTGCGCATGCCGGCGGTGTCGAAGAGCTTCACCGGCCAGTCGCGGTCAGGCGCGCGCCAAGTCCACAGCGATGAAATCGCATCGCGGGTGATGCCGGCTTCGGGCCCCGTCAGCATCCGGTCTTCGCCGAGAAGTCGGTTGACGAGCGTCGACTTGCCGGCGTTCGGACGCCCGACGATGGCGACGCGGAGCGGCTTCAGAGGACTGTCCCAGCCTTCCTCCTCGTCCGCCTCGCTTTCATCTTCTTCGCGCGCCGGCGCCTTCAGCAGCGCTTTCAGCGCGCTGTAAAGATCGCTCATTCCCTGACCGTGCTCGGCGGACACCGGCAACGGCTCGCCGAGCGCAAGGCTCCAGGCGTCCAGTACGCCGGCCTCGCTCGCAGCGCTTTCCGTCTTGTTGGCGACGAGGATCACGGGCTTGCCGCTTCGGCGCAGAAGGTCTGCAAAACGCGCGTCGAGCGGCGTGATCCCGGCGCGCGCGTCGATGACGAAAAGAACCGCTGCGGATTCCTCGATCGCCCTTTCCGTTTGCTGGCGCATTCGCCCTTCGAGCGCTTCTTCTGGCGCCTCCTCAAGGCCGGGCGTGTCGATCAGCGTGAAGGAAAGATCGCCGAGACGCGCTTCCGCTTCGCGGCGGTCGCGCGTGACGCCCGGCGTGTCGTCGACGATGGCCAGACGCTTGCCGGCGAGGCGGTTGAAAAGCGTCGATTTGCCGACATTCGGCCGTCCGACGATGGCGATCCTTTGCGGCATGGCTGCTTCCGCCTTACTGGAAGGCGTAGAGCTTCCCTTCCTGCGTCAATACGAAGATACGCTCATCGGCGACGATCGGCGAGACGACGGAGCCGTCGTCGATCTTTTTGGTTTCAACGAGCGACCCGTCCTGCGGCGACACCTTGGCGAGTCGGCCGTCCGAGGAGACGAGGATGAGAAAATCGCCGGCGAGCACGGGGCCCGACCACGAGATCCGGCCCTTGCGCTTTTTCTCGTTATCATAGCGCTTCAGTTGCGACACCCAGGCGATCGCGCCGTCCGTGCGGGATATGCAAACGAGTTCGGAATCGATCGATACGACGAACACATAGTCGCCCGCCACCCAAGGCATTTGCAGGCTGGCGATCGGCGTCTCCCAGATGCGCTGGCCGCTTCTAATGTCGATCGCGACAAGGCGCCCGGCGTGGCTAACCGCATAGACGAGGCCGCGGTCGATGACCGGCGCGCCGGCGATGTCATTGAGCGCAGAAAGCGCCGTGATCTGCGTGTTGCGCGCGAGGGTGTCGTTCCAGACCGGCCGCCCCGACCCCGCCAGAAAGGCTACGACCTCGCCGGAGGAGAACGGCGCGACGACAAGATCGCCCGCCGCGGCTGGACTGGCGGCCGACAGGATGCGTGCGGCTTCTTCGAATGACTGGAAGTTCCATTCGCGCTCGCCGTCCGACTGCTTGAGCGCGACCATTTCGTTGACGTTCGTCACGAAATAGACGCTGCCGCGATAGGCCGTCGGCGCGGTTCTGACCGGAGCGCCGGCCTGGTAACGCCACAGCTCCTCGCCGGTTTCCGCATTGAGCGCGGCGACGAAACCAAAGCCCGAGGTCACGAAGAGCTTGCCGTCGTCAAAGCTGACGCCGCCGCCGAAGCCCAGTTCGGCCGCTTTGGTGCGCGAAAAGACCTCACGCACCCGAAATTTTTCCTTCACCTTCGGCGCCAGCTTTTTCGACCAGATCTCCTTGCCGTCCTCGACTTTCACCGCAGAAACCGTCGCTTCGGCGTCGATGACGTAGAGCCGCCCATCGGCGACGATCGGCGGGGACGTCAGACGCGCGCGGCGCGAGGACGCCTTGGCGACATTCTGTTTCCAGACGACTTCAAGTTTTCCCGGCGTGCTGAGATGGTGGAGCGTGTGATCGGCTTCGCCGCCGGGCGTCGGCCAAGAGATGTTGGCGTAAGAGGGCGGCAGCTCGATCGTCGCGCCGGCAAATCGCGGATCGGCTTCAATGGTCTCTTCAAGAGCGAGGATCGAGATGCGATTTTCGTCCTCGGGCGCCTCGCCTTCCTTGTCGTCATCATCGCCGCCGCCGAAAATCCCGGAGACAGCGCCGAAAGGGCCCGACGAACAGCCGGCGGCGATGAGCGCCGCGGCGAGAAGAACGAACCCGGACGAAAAGCGCTTCATCACGTTACTCATCTGACTGCGGCTGCGGCTCGGCGTTTTCCGGCGCGACTGGCGCAACGATTGAGGAGAGATCGGACCCGGCCGCCTCGAGCTGTTCGAGCAGGATTTCCGCCTCGGACTTCGTGCTCGCCTCAAAGCTCGGCAACTCGACGCCCGATTTGCCGGCCGTTGCGAGCGCCGCAAATTCCTTCGCGCGCTGACGTACGGGCTCCGGCGCCGTGAGGTCTGAAGCCGCTTTGAGGAACAGGGTCTCCGCCGTCTGGAAATCCTTCGCCCGCAGGGACGCGAGCGCAAGTATCTCCCGCGCATAATGGCCGAGCGCGGACGCGTCCGTTTCAAGCGTGCCGATATCGCTGATCACTGCGTCACGGCCGTCAGCGACTGAGAGATAGGCGGCGCGGATCCGCGCGAGGTCCTTCAGACGCTTCGACCCGCCGCTCGCGCCGTAGACTTCGCGGTAGAGGCTCAGCGCCTTGTCCTTTTCGCCATGCGAAGCGTGTTCGCCGGCGAGCTGCATGCGGGCGATCTGCGCATAGCCGCCGTCGCCGTCCGCGACGGCTGCAAGCTGCTTTTCCGCCTCATCGCCTTCGCCGGCGTCAATCGCGCCCTGATAAGCGAGCGAAGCCTTCTCAGCCGCAGCGGCCTTGTTCGCCTGCCACGCCTGATAGCCGCCGACGCCGGCGATCACCGCGATCGCCGCCCCAATGATGAGCGGCAGGTTTTTCTTGAACTCGGTCGCGGTCTTGTCTTCGGCGAGCGCCTGATCGACTTCGCGCAGAATGGGATCGTCCGTGGTCACAGGGGTCAATACTCGCTTCGGGCCGGGATCTTTCCCCCGCGCCCGTTTATCTTGCGGAATGGGTAGGGCCGGATTACGGCGCGCGCCGCTTCTAGCGGCGATCGGCGCGTCGCGCAACGAACCGGCGGACGCCGCAGCCAGGACGCCAGAGCTAGGTCACGCCGGTTTCTTGGGCTTGCCAGGATCGAGGCGGTAGACCTGCGCCGGTTCCGGGAAGGTGCGACGGCGCACTTCGCCTGCATAGGCGTCAACGGCCGAGCGGATTGCGGCGCGCAGGGCCGCATAGCGTTTTACGAATTTCGGAGTCCAATCGAAGAGGCCGAGCATGTCCTGGGTGACGAGGATCTGGCCGTCGCACGCCGTCGAAGCGCCGATGCCGATGGTCGGAATTTTCACGCGATCGGTCACTTCCTGTGCAAGGTCTTCCGACACGCCCTCAACGACGACCGCAAAGGCGCCGGCGGCCGCGGTAGCCTCCGCTTCGGCGAGGATTTCCGCGCGCTCGGCCGTCGTGCGGCCGCGCGCCTTGAAGGCGCCGTAGACATTGATCGCCTGCGGGCGCAGGCCGACATGGCCCATCACCGGCACGCCGCGGTCGACGAGAAAGCGGATGGTGTCAGCGGCGTAGCGCCCGCTCTCGAGCTTCACCGCCTGCGCGCCCGTCTCTTTCAGGAGCCGCGCCGCATTTTCGAAAGCCTGTTCCTTCGAGGCTTCGTAGCTGCCAAACGGCATGTCGACGACGACGAGCGCATGGGACGCGCCGCGCATAACCGCCTGGCCGTGCAGGATCATCATCTCCATGGTCACCCCCACAGTCGAGGGAAGACCGTGCACGACCATGCCGACGGAATCGCCGACCAGAATGAGGTCGCACATCTCATCCAGGATTTCCGCCATCGGCGCATCATAGGCCGTCAGGCAGACGATCGGCTCGCCGCCCTTGCGGGCCGCGATGTCCGCCGTGGTGATCCGTTTCTTCGCTGCCTGCGCTGACATGGAACCAGCTCCCGCTAAACCTCGTATCTTATAGCATCTGCTGCGTCGCACAAAGCGCGCCGCGCCCCTTGAAAGGCCTACCATGCGACTTGTGATCGCCCTTTTCGCCGCCGCACTGCTCGGCGCTTGCGCTTCCCAGCCCGTCCTACGCCGGCCCGAGCCGCCGCTTGCCGCCGTGCCTACTGTCGATGTCGATCTTTACCTCGGTCGCTGGTACGAAATCGCCCGCTATCCCAACGGTTTCCAGAAAGAATGCGAGGCTGTCACCGCCACCTATTCAAGGCGAGAGGACGGCCTCATCAAGGTCGTCAACGCCTGTGGCGCGATTGAGGGCAGCCGGGCGCGCGAGGCCGTGGGGCGGGCAAAAATCGTCGATCCTCAGTCGAACGCCAAATTGAAGGTGAGCTTCTTCGGGCCGTTTTGGGGCGATTATTGGGTCGTCGACCTTAAGGAAGATTACTCGCGCGCGATCGTCGGCGAGCCCTCGGGGCGCTATCTGTGGGTGCTCGCCCGCGCTCCCGCCGTGACGCCCGACGAACGCGCCGACATTCTCGCAACGCTCGATCGCCTCGGCTATCCGGCCGAGCCGCTGCATTTCACGCAACACTGAACGCGGTCAAAACAGCTTTTGCGGTTCATCAGGCGGTGCCGCCTTCAGGACCCAGCGGCCGTTCTCCCGGCAGGCGACGCCCTCAATCAGGTCGGACCGCCCGCCGACGGATAGTCTCTGCTCGTAGGCGCGACAGAACACGGCAGGTTTGCGGGGGCCGCCGGCGAGTTCAAGCTCCGTACCCGGCGCCTTGATCATCAGACTGTCATGAACATAGCCGGCGATGCGACCGTCTACTTCAACGAGCATCCAGGGCTTGCCGACAACTTTGCCGACGACTGTAACGCCCGTTCCCGAAACGAGCTGGGTCAAGATCGGATGGTCGGTCGACGGTCCGAGGCGGGCATTGGCGTTGCGGGTCAACGCGTAGAGCCCCTGCTCGGTCTCATAGAACTCGTCGAGGGCGAGCGCGGCGGGCATCGGCGGCCGGTCATTGTCATCCGCCTTGAGATTGCCGAGACGGGCGTCGCGCGCTTTGACCCATCCGAAAGCGGCCTCCCCCTTCCAGTCAAACCGCTCGCCTGCAGCGCCCGCGTCCATCGCCTGCAGGAACGAGGTCCGCAGCGCCCGCTCGTCGCCCGCGCCGAGTTCGAGGCCAAGCGGAGACAGCGCCGCATAATTCTCATACCCGCCGCCATAATCGCCGCCCGTCGAGGCGCAGCTCGCCGACAGCGCCGCCGCGCAACAAATTAGCCTCGCCCGCATGGTTCGGTCTCCTGATCGACTGGCTACGGTTTATTAACCCCCGAAAAAGGCGCGGCAAGGGCCGGTCGGCGCCAGGACCCCTGAGCAGCGCCCGGCAGCAAAATCTTTACAGGTTGTCAGGCATCATCGACGCTCGGGTTAGGGGAAAACTTGCGTATGCCGACCCAGGCGGCGGCCGCCAAGGCCGAAGGCGTCTCGCGCCTCAAACAATTGATCGACGTCGCCCGCGAAGGGTCGACCGAAAAACGCGCGGACCTCTTGCGCGAGATCACCGACGTGTTCATGGCGGCGCCGGACCGCTACACATCGAGCGAGATGCAGCACTTCGACGTCATCCTTTCCAAGGTGACGGAGTCGGTTGAGATTGCGCTGCGCGAAGAGATTGCTGAAAAACTCGCCGACGTGCCGTCGGCGCCGCGCAATCTCGTGCGCCAGCTCGCCCATGACGCGATCACGGTCGCGCAGCCGATCCTCGAACGCAGCGCCGCCCTCAGCGAAGACGACCTCGTCAAGGTGGTTCAGCAGCGCACGCAGGACCACATGAAGGCGATCTCGCGTCGGCGCGAGGTGACCGAACTGTTGTCCGCCGAGCTTGTCGAACGTGGCGACAAGGAAGTCCTCGTAACGCTCGCCGGCAATCAGGGCGCTCGCTTCAACGGCGAGACCATGACGCGGCTTGTCGAACATTCGCGCACGATCACCGATCTGCAGACGCCGCTGACCGAACGCTACGATCTGCCGCCCCATCTTCTGACGCAGATGTACTTTTTCGTATCATCGGCGTTGAAGCGAGAAATCCTCAAGCGCTCGGACCTTTTGGACCCGGCGCTCATCGACGAGGCCATCGAAGGCAACCGCGTCCGCATTCTGAAACAGGCGATCGACGAGGCGGGCGCCGAGGTCGGCGATGCGCGCAAGTTCGTCGAAGCAAAAATCAACAGCAACCAGCTAAACGAGACGCTGCTGAAGGACCTGATCGACCATAAGCGCCCGACTGAGTTCCTGCTCTGCTTTGCCCATTATGTCGGCGTCGATCCATCGACAGCCCAGCGCATCCTGGCCGACAAATCCTTCGAGTCGCTCGCGATCGCGTGCCGTGCGGCGGGCCTTGAACGGTCGACCTTCGCAAAGTTTATCTTCGGCCTGCAGAAAGGCATCGAGGACCAGCAGAAATCGCTGCGCGTTCTCGACCTTTATTTGAAGGTCCCGCAGGAGGCCGCGGAGCGCGTCATGCGGTTCTGGCGGGTCCGCTCGGAGGCGGTCGCAATAGAGCGCCCTAAGGCGAAGGGCATTCACGCGCTCGCTGACCGGGTCGCCGCCAAGGGCTGAGGCGCAGACGCAGGTAAGCCCGCCGCGCGTCGATGCGGCGGGCTTAACTTACTCAAAACCGGGCCTCAGGCGTAGATACGGATTTCCGATCGACCCGAACAAGCGCGATTGGCGATCCGGCGCAGCTGGCCGTAAGGAACATAGCGGGCGTCAGGGCCGCGCGCCGTCACGGTGCACACCAAGCGTCCATACCCGCGCCCGCCGCCGAATACTTCTTCGATCACGAAGGCGTCGGCGCGAAAGCCGCGGATCGGAAACCGGTCACGGCTGACGATGCGTCCGTGGTCGCGATAACCGCGCCGGTCGTAATAGGGGCGGTCATAATAGCGCCCGCCGCGATCGTAATAGCCGCGGTCGCCGAAGCTCAGCGAAATCGAGAACTCCGGGTCCGCCCGATAATAGCGGTCCTTGGGGTAGTAATCATAGTAATTCCGGTGGTGATAGCGGTGGTCGTGATCTTCATCGCACCGGTCGGGACGGCCGCCGCGGTAATTCGCATCGCGATAGTCCCCGCGATCGTCGAACCGGTCGTCATACCGGTCTCGGTCGCGATCGCGGCGATAGTCGTCGTCGTCCGCGAAAGCCGCCGCACCGCCGAGCGTCGTCATCCCAAGGACGAGCGCAGCAGCGAATTTCACCAAGGATCTCATTTCAGTCTCCGAGCCAATTGCCCCAGCCGGATTGCCGATGGACCTGAAAGTGATGTTTGATTAAGGCGGAATTAGCATCGCATCCGGTCGCGATTGCGCCATAATCGGCGACGGCGCCGGTGGAAGTCCGAACGTGATGAAATTCTCGCCTCCCGTCCTCCGCGAACGTAGCGCCCGCCATGCGGCGGCGCGTTTCGGCGCGATCGCCGCATGCCTTATCGCCGGGGCTGCGATCCTGATCGTGGCCGCCGGCCGCTTCGATTTTCTCGGCGCGGGGTTTCACGTCAACTTTGCGATGCTGCTCGGCGCCGTCGGCACAATCGCCGTCGGCGTCGGCCTGATGGCGCTCGTCTTCTACTCCAGCCGGTCCGGCGCCGATGACGAGGTCAAGACGCCGACAACGGACGATCCGCCCCGTTAATCGGTAAAGGTCCTTCCTTCGCGATCTTCAATTTCGACGATCCAAAGGTCGCGGTCGAAGCGGATTTCCTTTTCAAGAAATGAGTCTATCGCCGCTTCGTCCGCCTCGGCGCCGAGCGGCTCCCGCCAGAGCGGCTCGCCCTGTTCATCGCGCCCTTCGACGAACAGACGCGCGCGGCGCGATCCCAGATACACCTTGACGGCGACAGCGCCGGCGTCAGCGTCGCCCCTTCGCGCAATCGTCGCAAAGGCGCCGGCTGCGGCGGCGCGGCGCAGCTGCGCGGCGATGCGGATTTCGGTCTTGAGACGGGGCTCGCTCATGGAGCGAGCATCCGCTGAGAGCGCCTGCCGGGCAATGGCCGTTCAGGCCGCTTGGGCGCGCGGGCGCCGCCGCGCCTTGATGCGGTCAAGTTCGGTCAGCTGCAAGGGCTCCCCGGCGCGTTGGCTGGCGAAGGCCGCGCTGACGACGCCGCGCGGCAACGACGCGGTTTCCTCAATCGGCAAACGGACTTCGGCCCGAAGCCCTTCCCCCGGGGCCGAGGCGAGATCAATCGCGCCGCCGTGGAGTTCGGCGAGCGCAATGGCGAGCGAGAGGCCGAGGCCTGATCCGCCTTGCCCGCGCACCCCGGCGCTATGCGCGGCGGTGAAGCGCGCGCCGATTTTCTGAAGCGCCTCGGGGCTCATGCCGACGCCGTCGTCCGTGACGATGAACGAGATGGCGTCGCCTTTGCGCGCAACGGCGAGAGAGATCTCGCCGTCGCTGGTGAACTTGATCGCATTGGACAGAAGATTGATGAGGATCTGACGAAGCGCGCGCGGATCAAGCCGGCAACGCGGCAGGGCTTCTGCAATGTCGAGCCGAAGTCTTAAGCCTGCTGCTTCGGCCGCCTGACTCATCATGCCGGCGCACTCACGCGCCAGAGCCGCAGGATCGACATCGGCGCGCACCAGCCGGTAGCGATCGGCCTCGACGCGGGAAATGTCCAGAACGACATTAACGAGATCGAGGAGGTGCCGGCCGGCCATGCGGATATGCTCCGCATACTGTCGGTAATTCTGGTGCCCGATCGGTCCGAAAGTCTCTCGCTCAATGGTTTCGGCAAAGCCGATGACGGCGTTAAGGGGCGTGCGCATTTCGTGCGAAAGGTCGGCGAGCATCGCCGCGCTCTCGCCTGCCTCTGACGGCGCGGCGGCGGCTTTCGCCGGCTCGCTCCTTTCGATCATGAGGACGGTCCAGAAATCGTCGTCGCGGCGCTCGAAAAAGAGGTCCACGTGGATCACGCCGCCGCCCGGCCGGCGGGCGCGCACCTCCATCCGGCGGACGATCGGGCCGTTCAGCGCCGCCTCGATCGCCGGCCTTGCCTCCTCGTCAAAGAGCGCTGGAAATCGGTCCGCCCGCCGCGCCTCGGCAAGGAGCCGCTCGGCCCCTTCGCCGAGCCTCAGGAGTGAGCCGTCGCGCGCGACGATAGCGATCGCTGCACCCGCAGCGCTGTGGAAAGACGGCCCGCCAAGCGCCTCGCCGATCCGACGTCCGAGGGTGCCGATCGCTGCCTTTAAGCCCATAGAGCCGCCGCTGGTTCTGACGCGCTGTGAGGGCCGGGGCGTCAGGGGTCCGGAAACGCCGGTTAACAATTGCTCACCGGCCTTTCCCGATTTGTCGGCGATATTGTTAACAAATGCTGAAAGTCCTGCTGATGGAAATGTGAGGATCGCCCGATTCTGCCCCGAAACGACACGCCGCTTCGCTGATCCTGCACCGGCCTGCAGGCGGGGGCAGCCGCCGAGGGAAAATTCAGGATAGGCGCATCTTTAACTTGTCGAATTTGCCTTGAATGTCGTTAGTATCTGGAAATGCCGGTTAAGCGGCGAATCGTAATGATCGGGGTCCGCGAGGTCGCAGGGCCCCGTGGGCGTTGCAGGGAAAAGATTCACCGCTGGTGATCAATCGGGAGCCAAAAATGTTGCGTTCTAAAGACGCGGCCAGGGGCCGTGCGGGAAAGGCTATGCCGGATTTTGGAACGTCGCAGGGCGCTCGCCGGGTCGGCGGCGCGATGGCGGCGGCCGCTTCATTCTTCGCGTTTGCGGCGACGACGGGCGTTTCCGCCGAGTCGCTCGCCCAACCGCGTGACACCGCCCTTGAACGGGCGGCCGCGGACTACGTCCGCTTTCGGGAGGATATTGCGGTTGTAGAAGCGACGCCGTTTACAAGCGCCGAAACGACGCGCGAGGCTCACCGGCGGCTTTCCGCCCACAAGGCAGAGGCGCTGTCGTCGGGCTGGGTCGCCTACGCGGCGCTTGTCGCCGCAGACACGCCCGCCTTCAGAGAATCGCTCGAAGACGCCATCTCCGGGAAGAAGCGAGGAAAGAACAAGCTCACGGGGACGGATGCGTTCCTCGCCGAGCTTTCGGCCGATCCTGCCTATCCGCGCCGGCTGCCCGGCGCCAATGACGCCATCGCCCGCGTCCTGGCGATGACCGCGCAGGACGCCAAGCGATTCTCAAGTCTTGGGGAATCCTACAAGGAACAGGCCTACGCCATGCAGAAGACGAAGTGGGGCGTCGCCAAAATCCCCGCGAGCAGCGCGCGGCTCAGCGACGCCGACGGCTATCTCCGCTCGCGTCCGGCGGCGCAGGCGCCCTCGCTCGCCGCTGTCACCGAAAAAGGCGTTACCGCGCCGACGCTCGCCAGCGCCGAAGGCCCCTGGTCGGCGGACTGGGGCAAAGGCGGGGCGAGCGGGCGCATGAGCGAACCGAACGCCGAAGTCGTCATGAACCGGGTGCTCAATCTTGCCGCACGCTACGCCGTGAGCGGCGTCAACGAAAAGACCGTCTCCGTCTATGCGCGCAACGACAAGTCGAACAATTGCCTGTCCTTCGCGCAATTGACCCTGCGCCAGTGCATTGCCGCGACGCGCGCACCCTACGAAGAGGCGTTCTGCCTCGGCGAACATGCGCTTAACGACGTGTCGGAATGCATCGGCTGGGTCGCCAGCGTCGACAAGTAACGTCGAAATCGTCGCTTGCTGTTGAAGGGCCGCCTGTCGCAGGCGGCCCTTTTTGTTGCGCACGCGCCTCGCTATTCTCCGCCAGCATCGGAAAGGCGCGCACGATGGCTTTCAGGGAAACTGACGGGGGCGGCGGCGGCGGCCGGCAGAGGAACGTCCTCGGCGGCGCGCTTGCTCTGTGCAGCGATGCGCCAGTCACCGGATTCTTCCGAACCGGCTGCTGCCACACGGCGCCGCAAGACGCTGGCGCGCACACGGTCTGCGCAATCATGACCGACGACTTCCTCGCCTTCTCAAAGGCGCGCGGCAATGATCTCTCAACACCGCGCCCGGAGTTCGGCTTTCCGGGCCTCAAGGCTGGCGACCGCTGGTGCCTTTGCGCCGCACGCTGGAAGGAGGCCCATGACGCCGGCAAGGCGCCGAAGCTCGTCCTTGCCGCGACGCATGAGCGAACGCTCTCCTATGTTTCGCTCGACGCGCTCAAAGCTCACGCGGTCGATCTCAGCTGAAGAAGGGCGGTTTCAGTGATCGCTTTCGACCACTGATACAAGCGCGCTCTCATGGCTGTTATGACCGCACCCTGAAACTGCGCCGCAACAACGCCCGGCGTCGGCCGCGCGAGCGCCTTCGGTCCGCCGCGTTCGTAGCGCGACATCGCCCAGTCGCAAGTCCGGGGAGTAGATGCGCGTCAAGTTCATTCTGCCAGCGCTGACGGAAGCGAAGAGCCCGCTCTTCAGGCCGATAAAATACTCGCTGTTTCCGCCGCTCGGGCTCGCCACGCTCGCCGCCTATCTCCGCGAAGATGATGAAGCGGAGATCATCGACGACCATGTCGAGGCGTTGTCGGAGGACGATGCGCCCGATCTCGTCATCATTCAGGTCTACATCACCAGCGCCTCTCGCGCCTATGCGATCGCCGACCGCTATCGGGCGAAGGGATCGTTCGTCGCGCTCGGCGGCCTGCATGTCACGGCGCTGCCCGACGAAGCAGCCCTTCATGCCGACGCGGTCTTCCTAGGCCCCGGGGAGGATACCTTTCCGGTCTTCCTCGCCGATTTTCGCGCCGGCGCGCCGAAGCGGCGCTACGTTTCAACCAAGGGAAGAAGCCTTGAGTCGATTCCTCCGATCCGCCGTGATCTCATCAAGCGCGAGCGCTACCTCGTGCCGAACTCCATTGTCGTCACCCGCGGCTGCCCACAGCATTGCGACTTCTGCTACAAGGACGCTTTTTTCGCCGGCGGACGAAGCTTCTACACGCAGCGCGTCGACGCCGCGCTCGCCGAGATCGAACGGCTGCCGGGCCGTCACCTTTATTTCCTCGACGATCATCTCTTCGGCGATCAGCGATTCGCACGCGCGCTTTTTGACGGCATGCGGGGGATGGGCCGACTGTTTCAGGGAGCGGCGACCGTCGACTCGATTCTGCGCGGCGATCTCGTTGAGCGCGCCGCGGACGCGGGCTTGAGATCTTTGTTTGTCGGCTTCGAGACCTTCAGCACGCAAAATCTCGCCGACAGCAACAAGAAACAGAATCTGGCGCGTGATTACGCGGCGGTCGCGCGCCGCCTCTCAGATCTCGGCGTGATGATCAACGGCTCCTTCGTGTTCGGAATGGATGACGATGACGACGGCGTCTTCGCCCGCACGGTCGACTGGGCCGTCGAGAACGGCGTCACGACGGCGACCTTTCATATCCAGACGCCCTATCCCGGCACGCGGCTTCACGCTCGGCTGGAAGCGCAAGGGCGCATTCTTCATCGCAACTGGGACCTCTATGACACCCGCCACACGGTCTTTCGTCCTGCACGCCTTCGGCCTGACGCGCTGGAGGCCGGTTACTGGCGCGCCTATCGCGAGTTTTACGCTTGGGCGAACATCGCGCGCGGCGCCTTCACGCATGAGACTGCGAAGCATCGCGCCAAGCACTTCTTCTACGCCGCCGGTTGGAAGAAGTTCGAGCCCTTGTGGGATCTCGTCATCAAGGCGCGCCGGCTCGATCTGATGACGCCGCTCCTGGAAGCGGTTCTTTCCCGCATCACCGGCGGCGCCGCGGCGAAGGTGACGCGCATGCCCGCCTTGCAGGACCCGGAGCAGGCGATTATCCAAAAGCCATGACGCGCTATGACGACATCGTCGCCGACTTCGCCTTTCTCGACGACTGGGACGATCGCTACAAATACCTGATCGATCTTGGCCGTGCGCTGCCGCCTTTTCCGGCGGAAAAGCGCGATGAGGCGCACAAGGTCAGGGGCTGCGCAAGCCAGGTTTGGCTCGACGCCGCAAGCGAAGGCGACCAGATCAATCTCGCCGGCGATTCCGACGCGCATATTGTGAAGGGCCTCGTGGCGGTGCTTCTGGCGCTCTATTCCGGCAAGCGGCCCGCCGACATGTTGCGGATCGACCCTGACGCTGCGCTCGCGCCTCTTGACCTCTCAGCGCACCTGACGCCGCAGCGTTCAAACGGCCTTGCGTCGATGATCAGGCGCATCCGCGCCATCGCCGAAGAGGCGGCGGGCGCTGCCGCTTAACTCGCCTGCCGCAGCCTTTTGCGTTCGATCGGCGGTCCTGCACGCGTTGCGTCCGCGATGATTGCGCGGATGCGGCCGCGATACTCATTCTCGAGAAGCTCGACCTGTCTGTCGAAGGTCGGACAGTCGCGTCGGTCCTCGATCGCGTGGCAGGCGTGACTGACCGTCGTGCGGTCGCGCCCGAATGCGGCCGATATTTCCCGCAGCGACATGTTCGCCGTCACATGGCACAGATACATTGCGAGTTGTCGCGCGAACGCGACATCAGCCTTTCTGAGGGTTGCGCGCACGTCGCCTTCGCTGACCCCGCAGGAAAGCGCGGAGACGTCCCTTGCTGCGGCCACGATCTTTCTTCTGTAGAACGCCGAGAGGCCCCCGCCCCGCTCGATGCCTGTCATCCGATTTCCCCGCTCAGCACCAACGCCGAGGGGCCATTCTAAAAGTTGAATTGAAGTGTCGGATAACTTTAGCGATCGTCGTGAAGATTCCATGAGCCGTTAAGAATAACGGCTGCGAGAAGCCGTTGAGGACGCGGGCGGCGGCGCTGCAAAGGCGTTGAAAACGTAAACAGAAACCGCCCGAACTAAGACATCCGTCCTAATGCGCCCTCGGCGACGGCCAGGAGCGCGATACTGAAGAGGCGCGTCTAGGCGTCGCTGGAACGAGAGCGCGCGGCGGCGAGCTTTTTCAGAAATTCCTCGCCGCCGAGACTTTCTACGCCGCGGGCGTCGAGATATTCCTCAATCGCCTCCGCGATCAGCTCTTCCGACGTCAGGTTGAGTTCTGCTGCGCCGAGCGAAAGGCGCATGAAGGCGCGGGCCCCAAGCTGCGCGCTTACGGTCGCGCGCGTTTCCGCCGCCTCGGCGGCGCCAGCGGCGGCAGGCGCAGCGGGCTTGAGGTCGGAATCGTTGAAGACGTCGTCAAGATCGTCAAGCGGATCGCGGTCCGGCGCGGGCGCAGGCTCATCGTCGAAGAAGAGAGCGCGCGCATCGGCGTCGGCCTCCCCCCCGAAATTCTCGAAATAGGAGGCGACCTCGTCGGCCTCGGCCTCCATGGCCTCAATTTCCTCAGTGCTCGGATTATCCGGATAACCGGCTTCGAAGCTGCGTTCATTGATGACGGTGATCGGCTGCGACACGGGCGCAGGCTTTGGCGCAGGCTTGGCCGCGGGCGGGGGTTCGGCGCGTGCGGCCGGCGCGGGAGCGGGCTTCACGGCCTGCGCCCTGGGCGCGGGCGCCGGGGCGGGCGGCGGGGCGATGGGCGGGGCGGGTTCTACACGGGGCGGCGGCGCGGCGGCGCGCGGCGCGACCGAGAGCGGCGACAGCGCCGGCCCCTTGCCCCTGTCCTTGTCGCGGTCCTTACCGTCCTTCTTGCGCGGGATCAGC
Organism: uncultured Caulobacterales bacterium; assembly: GCA_964529675.1. Taxonomy (GTDB): domain Bacteria; phylum Pseudomonadota; class Alphaproteobacteria; order Caulobacterales; family Parvularculaceae; genus Amphiplicatus. The sequence goes on along the minus strand of CAZGXT010000020.1, from coordinate 10 downwards.
GCGTCGCTCA
>CAZGXT010000019.1:0-27955 GCA_964529675.1 uncultured Caulobacterales bacterium | reverse complement strand
CGCGCCGCGCGCGCTTCCCGGCCTCGACCTCAACGAAGCGGGCCAGCGCGCCCTGATCGCACAATTTCATTATACGGACGAATTGACGGCGCTGCCGATGAAGAAGCCTGCTGTCGACCGCTACGGCTATGAGAACACGACCTACGCCGAGGGCGATGCGGAAATGCTCTACAACATGATCCGCCATTTCCGCCCGAAGCGCATCGTCGAGGTCGGCTCCGGCCAGTCGACTCTGATGGCGATCGAGGCGATCGCCGCGAACCGCCTCAGCGATCCGCTTTATGACTGCCGCATCACCTGCATCGAACCTTTCGAGCAGCCATGGCTTGAACGTCTCGGCGTTGAAGTCATCAGAAGGCGCGTCGAGGACTGCCCGGACGAGCTTGTCGCCTCGCTCCGCGCCAACGACATCTTCTTCATCGATTCAAGCCACGTCATCCGCCCGCAGGGAGACGTGCTGCACCTCTTCCAGCGCCTGCTGCCGCTGGTCGCTCCCGGCGTCATCTGCCAGGTGCATGACGTCTTCACGCCGCGCGACTATCCGGCGAAATGGGTGATCGCCGACCGGCGCCTGTGGAATGAGCAATATCTGATGGAGGCGTTTCTCGCCTTCAACGGCGCATTCGAAGTCCTGCTCGCCGTCAACTGGCTCGCGAACGAGCGGCGCGACCTCCTGGGCGAGGCCTGCCCGATGCTGATGAGAAAGCCCGGCAAGCAGCCCGGCGCCTTCTGGTTCCGCCGCAAGGGATGAGCGGAAGTCGTTGCGAAAATACATCCTGCGGGTGAAAAAATTCCGGGCCGGCTCGCGCGCCGGTTGCCGAGATCGGAGCAGGGCGCCCGCCGCCTAAGCCGTTGATCCGTAAGCGGATGAATGGTTAATCCCACAACTTATCCCCCACCTTATCCCCCACCTTATCCCACCCCCTTTGGAAGGCCCTAAAGTGCTCCCGTCAGCCGGCGCATCCGCGCCGACGGTACGAAAGGAGCTGGAGATGCCCGCCGCCGCCGCCATCGGTCTGAAGCGACCGCCATCCGCGCGCCAAAAAAGTGCGGATAGTGCGGAAAAAACCGCTGGAAGCCGCGGAATTGGCGGGGTCAACCTCAAGGCGCGCCGCACCCCAATCCGCCAAGGGCGGAATTTCAGGCGGGGAACGGGGAGGGATCGGGCGGCCGGTTACGGCGCGCATGCGCATCATGCTAGCACCGTCGGCGCGCCTCCAACCGACAAGAGTTCGCCCATGAAGAACACGCCGTCCCTCATCGACCGTCACCGCGCCGTCATGCCGTCCTGGGCGACGCTCTATTACAAGGAGCCGATCGCGCTCGTCTCCGGCGAAGGGCGCCGCGTCAGGGATGCGCAGGGTACGGAATATCTCGATTTCTTCGCCGGCATTCTCACCAACATGCTCGGCTATAACGTGCCGGAGGTGGTCGAGGCGGTGCGCGATCAGGCGGGGAAGATCATGCATTCCTCGACGCTCTATCTCATCGAGTCGCAGATCGAGCTCGCCGAGGAAATCGCGGCGTTGTCAGGCATCCCCGATGCGCGCGTCTTTTTCACGACCTCGGGCAGCGAGGCGAACGACGCCGCCCTGATGCTCGCGACCGCCTATCGCCGCTCCAATCAGGTGCTGGCGATGCGCTATTCCTATCATGGCCGCACCATGTCGACGGTGCCGGTGACGGGGCATTCGACCTGGTCGCCTTCATCGTTCTCGCCCTTCGTCGTCAATTACCTGCAAGGCAGCTATCCTTTCCGCGCGCCGTTCGGTCATCTGCCGGCGGATCAATACATCGCCGCGGCGGTCGCCGACCTCCGCGAAACGCTCGATGTCGCCTCGGCGGGCGACGTCGCCTGTCTGATTGCGGAGCCCATCACCGGCGTCGGCGGCTTCGGCACGCCGCCGGACGGCATGTTCGGCGCGATGCAGAAGGTGCTGAAGGAGCGCGGCATTCTCTTCATCTCCGACGAGGTGCAGACCGGCTGGGGCCGCACGGGCGATCATTTCTGGGGCTATCAGGCGCACGGCGTCGAGCCCGATATGATCACTTTCGCGAAGGGTGTCGGCAACGGCCTGGCGATCGGCGGGGTTGTCGCGCGCGCCGAGATCATGAACTGCCTCAAGGCGAACTCCCTGTCGACCTTCGGCGGCAATCCGCTGGCGACGCGCGGGGCGCTCGAAACGCTGCGCTATGTGAAGCGCCATGACCTGCAGGCGAACGCAAGGGCTCGCGGCGCAGAATTGCGCACGGGCCTCGCCGCGCTCGGCGAAAGGCACGGCGTTGTCGGCGACGTGCGCGGCAAGGGGCTGATGCAGGCGATCGAATTCGCCGACCGCAAGACGAAGGCGCCGAACGCCGCCGCTTCGATGGCGCTGCTAGAGGAGACGCGCGCGCGCGGCCTGCTCATCGGGCGCGGCGGTCTTTACGCCAACTGCAACCGCATCGCGCCGCCGCTGACCGTGACGCGCGCGGAAATCGCCGAAGGCCTCGCCATCATCGAGGCGGCGATGCAGGCGGTCGCATGAAGGTTTCAGCCTTCGCGCGACAGCCGCGCCTTGGTCTTGCCCGCATGGGCTTTCGCGCCCGCGGGGTCGTCCGGCCAGTCATGCTTCGGATATTGTCCCCGCATGTCCTTCGCCATGTCGCGATAGCCCTCGCGCCAGAAGCGCGGCAGGTCTTTGGTCAACGCTACCTGGCGCCCTGCCGGCGACAGCAGCGACACGACGAGGGGAACCCGGCCGCGAAGGACGGCGGGATGCTCCGAAAGGCCGTAGAATTCCTGCACGCGCGCTTCGACGCGGGGTCCCCCTTCGGCGGCGTAGTCGACCGTGACGCGCCGCCCCGCCGGCGTTTCGATCGCAGCCGGGGCGAGCGCGTCGAGGTCGCGCTGCCGGCGCCAGTCGAGAAGGCTGAAGACGCCGCGGCGGAGATCGTCCGCCCCCGGACGGTCGATCGACGGCGGATCGCCGAACAGAGGCCCGAGCCAGTCTTCGGCGCGCGCAAGCAGGCCGGCCTCGGAGAGCGCCGGCCAGTCCTCGCCCTCATGCGTTCTGAGAAGAGAGAGCCGCGCGAGCGCGCTGGTGACGGCGTCCTTATCGGCGAGCAGGCCGAGGCCCTCGCTGCGGACCGCCTTCAGCATCGCCGCGCGCGCGATTTCGGGGGCCGGCTTCGGCAGCGGCGTCACGCTGAGTTCGATGGCGCCGAGCCTCGTCACCCGACGCCCGGTGACGCTGCGCCGTGCGACGTCGAAGGCGGCGCTTTCTTCGACCGTGACCCCGCCGAGCGCCAGCGCCTCTTCCTCGGACAGCGGCGCGGCGGCGAGAATGCGCGCGCCGGCCGCAGCGCCCGAAGAATCGGCGACCGCCAGCCATTTCTCATTGGCGAGCGCGTCGCCGGCGTCGAGGAAGACGGCGCGGCCGGTGGCGAGCTGGTAACTGCGCTCCTTGCCGGCTCGCCCGTCGTCCGCCCGCGCGATTGCAAGGGGCAGGGCGCCGGCGATCGCGCGGCCTGCGGCGGCGACGGGCGCGGGGTCGGCGCCCTTCGCCCAGTCTTTCGCCTGCGCTTTCAGCGCGGCGGCGCGCGCGGCTCCGTCGCGGCGGAAGCGGTCGATGCGCTCGCGCAGGTCCGTCGAACCGCCGCCGAGGCCTCGCTCGCCGATCAGCGCGGCGATTTCGGCGGCGAGCGCGCGCTCGCCCGGCGTGCGCGCGCCGGCGATCATGGCGGCGAGCCTTGGCGCCATCGGCAGGCGCGCCATTTCCCGCCCGCGGTCGGTGAGACCGCCGTCAGCGTCGAGCGCGCCGAGCGCGGCGAGCGCCGCACGCGCGGCGACGAGGCGGCCGGGCGCCGGCTGGTCGATAAAGGGAAGACGCGCCGCGTCCGGTTCGCCCCATTCGGCGAGCGCCAGCACGAGGCCGTCGAGATTGGCCGCGAGGATTTCAGGAACGGGTTCGGCGGGCAGGCCGCGCGTTCCTTCTTCATCCCACAACCGATAGCAGACGCCCGGGCCGAGACGCCCGGCGCGGCCGCGACGTTGATCGACGCTTGCGCGCGACGCGCGGCGCGTGACGAGCGTCGCGCCGACGCCGTCGGGGTCGTAATCCGGAACGCGCGACAGCCCGGCGTCGATGACGGCGCTGACGCCCTCGATTGTCAGCGAGCTTTCGGCGATGTCGGTCGCGATGACGACCTTGCGTTCGCCCGCCCGCGCCGGCGCGACAGCGCGGTCCTGCTCGGCCGGAGAAAGCGCGCCATAAAGAGGCGCGATGATGACATCTCCCGACAGATCGGCGAGCCGCTCGGCCGTGCGCAGGATTTCGCGCATGCCGGGCAAGAAAACGAGCGCCGAGCCCGCTTGTTCTCGCAGCGCCCGGCGGACAGCGCGCGCGGCCTGCTCTTCGACCGGATCGGCGGACTTCCCGAGATAGACCGTCTCGACCGGAAAGCTGCGCCCCTGGCTTTCAACGACGCTCGCCTCGAAACTCTTCGCGATGCGCGCGACGTCGAGCGTCGCGGACATCAGGATGAGGCGCAAATCCTCGCGCAGCGCGCCCTGTACGTCGCGCGCAAGCGCAAGGCCGAGATCGGCGGCGAGCGAGCGCTCGTGAAATTCGTCGAAGAGAACGGCGCCGATCCCTGCAAGGTCGGACTCGCTGAGGATGCGACGGGTGAAGAGGCCGTCCGTCACGACCTCGATGCGCGTTTTCGCGCTGACGCGCCGGTCGATGCGCGTCGAGAGGCCGACAGTCGCGCCGACTTTTTCGCCAAGCATCGCGGCCATGCGCTCGGCCGCCATGCGTGCAGCGATGCGGCGCGGTTCAAGGACAAGGACGCGCCGGCCGGCGAGCCAGGCCTCGTTGAACAGCGCCAAGGGAACCTGCGTCGTCTTGCCGGCGCCCGGCGGCGCGGCGAGCACGAGGCGGTTCCCTGCGGCAAGAGCGTCGCGGATGCGCGGCAGGGCCTCTTCAATCGGAAGCGCTGCGCCCGCGGTCATCGCTCAGGCGTCGGCGAGCGTCGCGGCGGACGTTGCAGGTCGGCTGTAGGCGCCTGTCCGCACCAGCGACCGGAACGCAGACCGGCGGTCAGGATGGGGACGGCAGCAAAGGCTCATCGAGTCGACGCCGTTCGCTTGGACTTTCGACATCTCGCAGTCAGCCATCTGGGCCCCCTTGCGCATCGATCCATCCGTCTATTTGCATGGCCGGAAGGCGGAATCTTATACCGCAACACTTCGCGCGTCGCGACTCTTCCCGGCTGGGGCGGCGCATGCCTCTGAAGACCCTGCTCAAGATCGCGGTCGCCGCGCTGATCCTCTATATCATCGCAAGCCGGGTCGATCTCACGGCGGCGTTCGAACTCATGCGCGGCGCCGATCCCTTGTGGCTCATCGCGGCGCTTGGGACGAGCCTTCTGATCATCGTCGCGGACGCCGCGTATTGGTCGCAATCGATGCGGCCAGCCGGCCTCACCATGCGGTTCCGCACGGCGCTGCTCTTCGGGATCATCGGTTGGTTTTTCGTCAACATCGCCCCCTCGACCGTCGGCGCCGACGTTTTCCGCGCGGCCCAGATGCGCGCGGCGGGGGCGACGACCGCGCGGTCGATCCGGCTGGTCGCCGCCGCGCGGCTGATGTCGTTCGCCGCGTTGATCGCCGTCATCGGGCTAGGGCTTCCTTACGCCTCCAGCGTGGTCGAGGCGCCGCGCGACCGGCTGGCGCTGGCCGCCGTGTTCGGCGCCGCGCTCGCCGCTTTCGCCGGGCTCCTCGTCTCCGGGCCACTGGTCGCTCGGATGTCGGCGAGGTTCCGCCGCGGTCCAGCCGCCTTTGCGGCCGAGCTTTCGGCGGACGTGCGCATGCTGCTCGGCAAGACGACGCCCGGCGGCTGGTTCTATCTCCTCGTGCAGCATTTCCTGCGGGCGGGGGCTGTGCTCTGCATTGGGGCGGCGCTCGGCGTTGCGTTCGATCCCTTGGCGCTCTTCGCGCTGCTGCCGGCGGCGTTTCTGGCGGCGATGATCCCGATCAGCTTCGGGGCATGGGGCGTGCGCGAGGCGAGCTTCGTCTATTTCCTCGGCGCCGCCGGGATCGCCGCGCCTGCCGCGCTGGCGATGTCGATCCTATTCGGCCTGACGCGCGTCGTGATCGGCGCCGCCGGCGGGCTCATCTGGACGCTGACGCGCGCCGAGCATTTCAGGATTGCGGTAGACGCTGATACGGCGACCGCGGAAGACGATGTCAGAACCACAGCCTGACGCCGGCGACCGCCGAAACCGCGCCGACATTCGCGCCGTCCGCGCGGGCGAGATCCGCCGTTTCGCCGACGGCGCGCTCCCAGTTGACGCCGACATAGGGCGCGAACTGGCGGCTCCACTCATAGCGCAGCCGGACGCCGATCTCCGCAGTCGAAAGGCCCGACCCGACGCCGACGTCCTCGACCTCCTGCACGGCGAAATTAAGCTCAGTGCGCGGCTGGAGGATGAGACGCTGCGTCAGAAGCAGATCGTATTCGGCTTCAAAGCGTGCGGAAATGTCGCCCTCGCCGCTGACGAAGATCGCCGCGTCGATCTCGAACCAGTAGGGCGCGAGCCCCTGCACGCCGATCACGCCGAAGGTCCGGTCCGCGCCGCGCACGAAGTCATGGCGCACCCCGGCCTGAAAATCGAAAAACCGGGAAAAAGGACGCGACCACAGCGCCTGCAGTTCGGCTTCCTCGAAGCGGCCGGCGTCGAAGTCGCGATGGACTTCGGATTTCACCCACAGCTTGTTGCGGTCGGTTCCCCACCAGCCCTGGCCTTCGAAGTAGAGCGCCGGCGCGCCGTCATTCGACTGATATTCAAGCCGCTCGGCGATCAGGAAATAGGTCGGCGCGCCGCCATGCTCTTTCGTCAGCGCCGCGCGCGCCGCCGCCATCGCCTCGCGGTCGAAAAAGGCGTCGGCCTGCGAGCCGGGTTCGCCCGCCGCGGCGGGCGCTGCGAAGGCAAGGGCGAGCGCGCATGAGAGCAAGCCCCGCATCAACGCTGCGCCCCGCCTGCCGCGACGGCAAGGGCGGGTCCGGCCGGCGCCGCCGCGCTCTTCGCGCCCGGCATCACCGAAACGACCTGCATCATGCCGGCGTGCATGTGAAACAGCAGGTGGCAGTGGAACGCCCAGTCGCCGACCGCGTCCGCGCTGACGTCGAAGGAAAGCTTGTCGCCGGGTTTGACGTTGACCGTGTGCTTGCGCGGCTTCCGGTCGCTGTCGTCGACGACGAGATCGAAAAACATGCCGTGAAGATGGATCGGATGGGTCATCATCGTGTCGTTGACGAGCGTTACGCGCACGCGCTCGCCTTCCTGAAACACGATCGGCTTGTCGACGTGGCTGAATTTCACCCCGTCGAAGGACCACATGTATCGTTCCATGTTGCCGGTGAGGTGAATTTCGATTTCGCGATCCGGCGCGCGCGGGTCAGGGTTCGGCTCAAGGGCCCGAAGCTGCGAATAGCGGAGCGTCCGATGGGGCGCGTCTTCGAGACCGATTCCCGGGTCGCCGAGCCTGTTGGACGGCGTTTCGGCGACCATGTCGACCGCGGCGCCAAGCCTGTGGTCATGCTGCTGCGGACGGCCGGCGCCCCTTGCGCCATGATCCATAGAGGCGTGGTCCATGCCGTCGTGGCTCATGGCGCCATGGCTCATCGCCATGTCTCGGTGGGTGAGGATGGGCCGCTCGCGCAGCAGCGGCGCGGTTGCAACCAGCCCCGCTTCCGGCGCAAGGGTGGCGACCGCCTGCCCCGAGCGGTCGATCGCTTCGGCGACCAGCGCAAAGGCGCGCGCCTTCGTAGGCTCGACGATGACGTCATAGGTTTCAGCGACGCCGATCTGGAACTCGTCCGTCTCGACCGGGGCGACCGGAAGTCCGTCCGCCGCGACGACGCGCATCGGCAGGCCCGGAATGCGGAAATTGAAGATCGTCATCGCCGAGGCGTTGATGATCCTGAGGCGCACGCGCTCGCCGGTTTGAAAGAGCGCCGTCCAGTTGTCCGCCGTCGCGTGGCCGTTGATGAGATAGGTGTAGACGGCCCCGGTCACGTCCGCGATGTCGGTCGCCGACATGCGCATCTGTCCCCACATGGCGCGGTCGGCGACGGCGCTTCCGAGGCCGTCTTCGCGGGCGTCGCGCAGGAAATTGAACACCGTGCGCTGCTGGAAGTTATAAACTTCGCTCGATTTCTTGAGGCGCGAGAAAACCTTGTGCGCGTGTTCGAAGCTCCAGTCGGAAAGGACAAGGACATATTCGCGACCAGCGGCGATGGGGTCCGTTCCCGCGGGGTCGATGATCAGCGGCCCCATGTGGCCCATCTGCTCCTGAAGACCGGAATGCGAGTGGTACCAGTAAGTGCCGGACTGCCTGACGGGGAAGCGATATTCAAAAGTCTCGCCGGGCTTGATGCCGGGGAACGAGACGCCGGGAACGCCGTCCATGGTGAAGGGCAGCAAGAGCCCGTGCCAGTGGATCGAGGTGTCTTCGTCGAGCGTGTTCCTTACACGGAGCGTCACCGTCTCGCCCTCGCGGAAACGAAGGAGAGGTCCCGGCAGCGTGCCGTTGACGGCGATCGCGTGGCCTTGTCGGCCGCCTATCGTGACCGGCGTATGGCCGACGGTCAGATCGAAGTCGCGCGCAGCGAGTTCGAAGATCCCGCGATTTCCCGCGCCCGCGCTCTTCGCCCAGGCGGGCAGGAGGCCCGCGGCGGCGGCGAAGCCCGCGCCGCCGGCGAGCAGGCGGCGGCGGGAGATTGTGAGATGTTTCTTACGCATCGCGTTACGTCGCGGCGGCGATCAATGATGGCCGCTGTGATCGTCCTTTTTCTTCGCGCCATGCCCTTCATGCGCGTCGTGCGACATGCCGGCGCATTCCTTTCCCGCCTCGCCGGCGCGGGCCATCGCGGCCTTGTGCATCGCGCCCATGCAGGCTTCGTGGGCTGCAGCCTCGGCGTCCGCCGCGCACATCGCGGCGATCTCCGTCCCTTTTCGCTTCTTGTCAGGCGCCATCAGGAAATGGACGCGATCTTTGGCGACGAAGGCGGCGAGCTCGACGGACCTGTCGACGGCGATTTCCGTCTCCGCTTTCGGCCAGCCGAGCGGCTCGATCGCCTCATGGGCGATCGTCACGCGCCGCTTGGCGACGTCGAGCGCGACGATGCTGCCTTCGGCGGCGGGAAATCCGCAATGATCCATGGGCTGAATCGCGGCGGCGGAGGCCTTTTCCTCCCCATGCCCGTGGTCGGCGAGCGCTGGCGTGAAAGCGAAGACGGCGATAACAAAGGCGAGGCGCATGCTGTCTCTCTTCATTCCGGGGTTGGTAGTCTCGGTCAGGTGTTGACGGTAGATTTCGAGGGCGATAGATATACCCCTATAGGGTATCTGTCAAATGCACCAGCACGCCGAAAAATCTCGCAACCCCATTGTCACCCGGCTCAACCGGATCGAGGGCCAGGTGCGCGGGGTCTCCGCCATGGTTACGGAAGGCCGCTACTGCATCGACGTGCTGACGCAGGTGCAGGCGATCAAGGCGGCTCTGCGCAAGGTCGAAGACGAACTGCTGAAGAACCACGCCGCGCATTGCGTCGAGGCCGCGATCAGCGACGGCGACGCCGGAGCGCAGCGCGAGAAATTCAACGAACTCGTCGAGTTGTTCGGTCGCTATCGCGCCTGACCCGCAAAGCGTCGCAGCGGACGGGTTTCATCAGCCCGATCCGCGGCGCGCGTGCTGATCTAGCGTCAGGCCGCCTTTTTCGGGCGACCACGGCCTTTGGCCGCCTTGGTGCGCTTCGGCGCGGCCTTGCCGCCGGCGCGGCCGAGCCCGATCTGTTTGGCGAAGTTCGACCGCCGCACGGAGTAGTTCGGCGCAACCATCGGATAGTCGGCGGGAAGGCCCCATTTGCGGCGGTAGTCTTCCGGCGAGAGGCCGTATTGCGTGCGCAAATAGCGCTTCAACATTTTGAGCTTTTTGCCGTCTTCAAGACAGATGATGTAGTCCGGAGTTATGGACTTCTTGACCGGCACCGCCGGCGCCTGGCTGCCGGCGCTCGCCGTGCCGCCCGCTGCGAGTGCGCGCACCGCATCATGAATGTCCTGCAACAGGCCCGGCAGCTTGTCGGCCGCGACCGTATTATTACTGACGAAAGCCGAGACGATATCCGTCGCAAGATGCAACGTGTCGCTCGGTCCGAGCGTGAATTCCTTATCAGCCATTTAAGAACGTCCTTCTGTTTCAGACAACGGCGCGTCGGCGCTTTCGCGACGGCCGCGACAGGAAGCAATGAGGCCGCTTCCGGAGAAATCCCAGTGAGTCGCCCACTTGAACCGCCAGGATGTAAAACTGCGTTTAGACCTCTGCGCCCAGCCGCGCAAGTACAGTCGTCTGCTGTTCAAACAAGTTGTAATTCGATTTTCGGTGAATCGCGCGGTTGTTGCGACGGATATTCCCGTGCGCTCGCGAACGCCCGATTTCGACTTGCGACGGTCTCGACCAGGGCGCGCCGATTGCCGCTCGCGACCGGCCCCGCTATACGGGTGAAGGGTGACACCCGCTTCCCCTCCCGCGACACGAAGGAGCCGCCATGCGCCGCGTAGAGGCCTTGAACTCAAATGACTTTTTTTCCACAAGCCTGGCCGACCGCGACCCTGATATCGCCGCCGTCATCGGCCGCGAGCTTGCGCGCCAGCAGGACCAGATCGAACTGATCGCATCCGAGAACATCGTCAGCCGCGCGGTGCTGGAAGCGCAAGGCTCGGTGCTGACCAACAAATACGCCGAAGGCTATCCCGGAAAGCGATATTACGGCGGCTGCGAATTTGTCGATCAGGCGGAAAACTTAGCGATCGACCGCGCCAGGAAACTCTTCGGTTGCTCTGAGGCCATCGTGCAACCGCACTCTGGCAGCCAGGCGAATCAGGCCGTCTTCATGGCGCTGATGCAACCCGGCGACTGCTTTCTCGGCATGGATCTGTCCGCAGGCGGACATTTGACCCATGGAGGACGCGCGAACCAGTCCGGCAAGTGGTTCAAGGCCGTGCATTACGGCGTCCGGCCCGACGACCAGCTGATCGATTTCGAAGCGGTGGCGAGGCAAGCCGAAGAGCATCGGCCGAAGATCATCATCGCCGGCGGCAGCGCCTATTCGCGCTTCATCGACTTCCGGAAATTCAAGGCGATCGCCGACAGCGTCGGCGCGAAGCTGATGGTCGATATGGCGCACTTCGCCGGGCTCGTTGCAGCGGGCCTCTACGCCTCGCCGGTCGGGGTCGCGGACGTCGTCACGACGACGACGCACAAGACGCTGCGCGGCCCGCGCGGCGGGATGGTGCTGACGAATGACGAGGAGCTGGCGAAGAAGGTCCGCTCGGCGCTCTTCCCCGGCATTCAGGGCGGCCCGCTGATGCACGTGATCGCCGCCAAGGCCGTGGCGTTCGGCGAGGCGCTGCGTCCGGAGTTCAAGGACTACCAGCGCGCCGTGATCGCTAACGCCAAGGCGCTCGCCTCGACTCTGGTCGAGGCGGGCTACGCCGTCGTCTCCGGCGGCACCGACACCCATCTTGCGCTCATCGATCTTCGCCCGAAGGGCGTCAAAGGGAACGCCGCTGAGGAAACGCTGGAGGCCGCCGGCATCACCTGCAACAAGAACGGCGTGCCGTTCGATCCCGAAAAGCCGACGGTGACGTCAGGCGTTCGCGTCGGATCGCCCGCCTGCACGACGCGCGGCTTCGGCGTCGCGGAGTTTCGCGAGGTAGGTCAGCTGATGTCCGAGACGCTCGACGGCCTCGCCGCGGGACGCAACGCCGCCTCGGTCGTCGACGGCGTCCGGCCGAAGGTGAAGGCGCTGACCGCGCGCTTCCCGATTTACGCCTGAGGCGGCGGAGGAACCGGACAACACATGCGCTGTCCCTTCTGCGGCTCCGAGGATACGCAAGTAAAGGACTCAAGGTCCGCCGAAGACGGCTCGTCCATCCGGCGCCGGCGCCAGTGCTCGGCCTGCGGCGGCCGGTTTACGACCTTTGAACGCGTGCAGTTGCGCGAGCTGGTGGTCATCAAGAGTTCCGGGCGGCGCGAGACTTTCGACCGCGAAAAGTTGATGCGTTCGGTGCAGATTTCACTGCGCAAGCGGAACGTCGACGCCGAGCGCGTCGAGCAGATGCTGACCGGCGTCATCCGGCGCCTTGAATCGCTCGGCGAGTCCGAAATCCCCTCGAGCGTCGTCGGCGAACTTGTCATGCAAGGTCTCGCCGGGCTCGATGACGTCGCCTATGTGCGCTATGCGTCGGTGTACCGGAACTTCCGCGAGGCGCGGGATTTCGGGGAATTCATCGGCGAGCTTGAAGATCAGGAAGGAGCGGGCGGCGCGTGATCGTCGCTCAAATCAGTCAGTGACCGTTGAAACCCTTCAAAACCGGCGCACAGCGCGTCTCGCCGCCGTTCAGGCTCTCTATCAGATGGAGACGAGCGGCGCCGGCGTCGAAAAGACGATCGCGGATTTTCGCGGCCACTGGATCGGCGCCGACATCGACGGCGACAGGTTTGCGGACGCCGACGCCGGGTTCTTCGACGACATCGTGCGCGGCGTCGTCCGTGTACAGATGAAAATAGACCCGGCGATCGAGCGCCGACTGGCTTCGAAGTGGACCCTTGCCCGACTTGACGCTACGGCGCGCGCGATCCTGCGCGCCGGCGCCTATGAACTGGTCGAACATCCTTCGACGCCGGCCGGCGTCATCCTCGACGAATATGTCGAAATCGCCGGGAGCTTTTTCGGCGACGCCGAACGAAAATTCGTGAACGCCGCGCTCGACGGGGTCGCGCGCGACTGCCGGCCCGATGAGCCGGTCGGCGACGCCGGCGGAGACCGCCGAGCTTGAGCGGCGAATTCGACATCATCGCCCGCCATTTTGCGCCGCTCGCGACCGACGCCGGCGCGTTTTCGCTGACGGACGACGCAGCGAGCATCGGGCCCTTTGTCGTAACGAAGGACCTTCTTGTTGAAGGCGTCCATTTTCTTCCCAAGGACCCGCGCGACCTCGTCGCGAGGAAAGCGCTGCGCGTCAATCTTTCCGATCTTGCGGCGAAGGGCGCCAAGCCTGTCGGCTATTTTCTCGGATGCGTCTGGCCCGCGGGCGTCAAGGAAGAAACGATCGCCGATTTCGCGCGCGGACTCGCTGAGGATCAGGAGCTGTTCAAGCTCTCGCTTCTCGGCGGCGACACGACGGCTCACAGGGAGAAGGGACCGCTGATCGTTTCGGTGACGATGGTGGGCGCTCCAGCGAGCGGCGGCATCATCCTCAGGAACGGCGCAAGTCCGGGAGACGACGTCTATGTCACCGGTACGATCGGCGACGCCGGGCTCGGCCTGCGCGTATTGCAGGGCGCGCTGAAATCGTCCGCCGCGGCGAAGAAATTTCTTGTCGATCGCTTCAGGCTTCCGTCCCCGCGCCTGGCGATCGGCGGCGCGCTTGCAGGACTTGCGAGTTCCTCGATCGACGTCTCGGACGGGCTGCTCGCCGATGCGGGGCATATCGCCGAAACCTCGGGCGCCGCGCTTGAGCTGATCGCAGCGAAGATTCCGCTCTCGGCTTCCGCGTCGCATTGGCTAGGCGCCAGCGAGGACCCGGACGCCGCGATAGCGGACATCGTTTCCTCCGGCGACGACTACGAAATACTATTTACTGCGCCGAGCGCGCGCCGCCGTTCGATAGAGATGGCGAGCCAGGTGACGAAGACGCCGGTCGCGCGCATCGGCTTGGTCATGCGAGGGAAAGGTGTTCGCCTTCTTGATGAGAAGGGCTCATCGCTCGCAATGGAACGGTTCGGTTATGATCATTTCAAGGGAAGGGGTGATGGTCGGAGCGACAGGATTTGAACCTGCGACCCCTTGACCCCCAGTCAAGTGCGCTACCAGGCTGCGCCACGCTCCGACCTCTCATCGGAGGAGACCCCCGAAAAGCGAGGGCGTTATAGGGGGGCGGCCCTCGAACCGCAATGCGGAATGAGACCCCTTAATCCCGCCCGCCGAAATCAATCGTTTCCAGCGCGACTACCGCGTCATCAAGCGCGCGCTGCGCCCGTTCAAGACGCAGCAGCAGGGCGCTGAGCCTTTCATTGATTGCGGCGGGCATCGCCGGCGCGTCTGCGCCGTCCGCCGTTGGCGCAGGCTCGCGGTCGTCAGCGTCTTCGTTGACGATGGGCGCAACGTTCAACGCCTGACCCGCCGCCGCCTGACGACCAAGCTCGGCGACATATTTGACGCCGTGATCGCGGAAAATCTTCTGCACGCCTTTCGTCGAATAGCGCGACTCATAGAGGAGCGCGCGCACGCCGCGCAGAACGTCCAGATCGACAGGGCGATAATATCGGCGACCGCCCGCGCGACGCATCGGCCGGATCTGGCCGAAGGCGTCTTCCCAATGGCGAAGGACATGCTGCGGCACATCGAGTTCAAGCGATGCTTCGCTGATGGTCCTGAAAGCTTCTGCTGATTTTGCGACCGCCATTTTCGTCGGCTACGTCACTCCGCTGCGGCCGCGCTTCTACCGGCGAGCGCGGTGTTGATCTGGTCCTTGAGGACATGCGAGGCGCGAAACGTGACGACACGGCGCGGCGTTATCGGCACTTCTTCGCCGGTCTTCGGGTTTCTCCCCATGCGGAGCTTCTTTTGACGCACCGAAAAGGTCCCGAATGACGAAATCTTGACCGTCTGCCCCTGTTCAAGGGCGACAGTCAGTTCCTCGAGGATCCGCTCGATATAATCAGATGATTCGTTGCGTGAGATGCCGAGCGCATTGTGAACGGCGTCGGTGAGATCTGCACGGGTGAGAGTGCCGTCAGTCATGATCGCCTCGCAGGGTCACAGGGTCTAAAACCGACCTTAAGCTCGCGACGCGGCGCTGGTCAATAACCAGTTGAATTTCCTCAAAGGTTTGCTTCGTGGCGAAACTCAGGCGCGAAACAGCGCAGCGCCCCAAGTAAGACCGCCGCCCATGGCTTCCAGCATGACGAGATCGCCACGCTTGATACGGCCGTCCCTGACGCCTTCACAATAGGCGAGGGGAATGGACGCCGCCGACGTATTGCCATGACGCGCGATCGTTGAAATCACTTGATCCGGCCTCAGGTGCAGCTTCTTCACGACGCCCTGGATGATGCGTTCATTCGCCTGATGCGGGACGAACCAGTCGATCGATCGAGGATCGACGCCCGCTTCCTCTGACACCGCAACCATCGCCGCCGAAATCCGCTCTACGGCCTCACGAAAAACCTTGTTTCCTTGCATACGGACATGACCGGTCGTCTGCGTCGATGAAACGCCGCCGTCAACATAAAGAAGGTCGACCAGCCGACCGTCACACCGAAGGAACGAACCCATGACGCCGCGCCCCCCTGCTGACGCGTCGTCGAACGCTTCGACGACAAACGCGCCAGCTCCGTCCCCGAAGAGGACGCAGGTCGCTCTATCCTTCCAGTCGAGAATCCGCGAGAACGTCTCAGCGCCAATAACGAGCGCGCAGCGATGCTGGCCCGAGCGCAGGAATTTTTCCGCCGTGGCGAGCGCGTAGATGAAGCCGGTACAGACTGCCTGAATGTCGAACGCTGTTCCCGCGGGAGCTTGGAGCTTCGCCTGCACAATCGCAGCAGTAGCCGGGAAGGTTAGGTCAGGCGTCGTCGTGGCGACTATGATGAGATCGATGTCTGACGGCGTGCGACCCGCGTCCTCGAGCGCAGCAATCGCAGCGGCTGCCGCCAGATCCGACGTGCGCTGGCCGTCATCGGCGATGTGCCGTTCGCGGATGCCCGTTCGATCGCGGATCCATTCGTCGCTTGTATCGACAAGGTCAGCCAGGTCATGATTAGTCATCACGTCCTTCGGCAGATATGACCCGCAACCGGTGACAACTGCGCGCAGGGTCATTCTGCGGCTCTGATGGAGTCGCCGCTCGTCGCCGCCGGGGGCTCGGCGCGGGAGCGCACTAGGGCGACGGTCTCGGAAACTTCCCGCCGGAACCCTCTGCCGACAAGAGTCGTGGCCATTTCAATCGCGCTGGCGACTCCCTTGGCGTCGGCGCCGCCGTGACTCTTCACGACCACGCCGTTGACGCCCAGAAACACCCCGCCGTTGACTGAAGATGGGTCGATCTTCTCCTTGAGTTTCTTGAGGTCAGAGATCATGAGGAGCGAGCCGAGCTTGGCGAGCAGCGAACCCGTCAGCGCCTCCTTGATCCAGCCGCCGACAAGTCGGGCTGCGCCTTCAGCCGTCTTCAGCGCGATGTTTCCAGTAAATCCGTCCGTCACCACGACGTCTGCGGCCCCCTCAGAAATATCGTTACCCTCGACAAAGCCGATAAACGCCATGTCAGGATCAGCCTCTCTCAGCGTCTTTGCGGCCGCGCGGATCAACTCGTGCCCTTTCAACTCCTCCGCCCCGACATTAAGCAATCCGACCGTCGGCTTCTCCTTGCCGGTTAGGGCGCGGAAAAACGCTTCCCCCATGATCGCGAAGGTCACGAGCTCGCGTTCGTTCGCTTCGACGTTTGCACCGACATCAAGCACCACGACGCGTCCGCGCGGGGTCGGCCACAATGCTGTGATCGCCGGACGATCAACGCCGTCGATCATACCAAGCTGCATTCTCGAGACCGCCATCAGGGCGCCGGTATTGCCTCCCGAGACGACCGCTCGCACACGGCCGTCTTTCTGCGCCTCAATTGCTTTCCACATGGATGTGTCGCGGCCGCGCCGAAGCACATGCATGGGCTTGTCGGTCATCGCGACGCAGGCGGCGCAGTGCTGGATTTCTGCGCCTGCGAGCGCAGCATGCTGTGCAATCAGAGGCTTGATCTGGGCTTCGTCACCAAAAAAAGTGATCGTGGCCTTCGTACCGCCTCCGAGAGCGCGCGCGGCGCCCTCGACAAGAGCTGCGGGGCCGGCGTCCGTGCCCATGGCGTCGACGCCGAGGGAGATGAGGCCCTTATCGTCAGACGTTACAGTCAACAGGGTTGGCGCTCCCGGCGCGGCGAGTTCCAGCGCGCTTATGGGTTTGTTCAGGCGTCACCGTCAACAATCCCCTTAAGTCTCGAGAAAGGCGAAAGGTTCACAGGATCGCGATACCCCTCAGCAAGGCTTGTCGCGCCCTCTTTGCGGGGGTGAGGGTCCAGGGAAACCGACAGGTGCTGGACAAGGATTTCAGAGAGATCAAGCGTCTCACCCTCTAGCGGCTCACGCGAGATTTCTCCGTCATCGTCGGTCGCATTGTCGTCAAGATCCCGCTCAAACCGAATCGAGTATCGCTCATCAATCCGCTCAACCATCGGCTCAAGGCTCGCGACGCACAAGCGATCAACGCGCGCCCTGAGATGCAGCGCCATATCAACGCCGCCGCTAATTGGCGTCAGAATGAATTCTCCTTGAAGCTCCGTGATCCCCCGCTCTCCGAGCCGATTGGCGATCTCGCGGCGGGCCTCTACGTCTGGCGACAGAAGGAAAAGATTCTTGCCGCGGTGCAGCGCGGCGATCTCGACGACAAACGCGGCGCTATCGGTCGACACCGGTTGCGTCCTCCATTTCGCTGCTCAGTCCGGCCAATCGAACCACAGCGCCGGTGAGGTCGTCAGCGGAGGCTTCCGTCATGAGACGGTCAGCCTTTACAACATAGTCGGCCAACGGCATTGCGAGGGCGCCGTCGGCGCTCTCGAAAACATTGCGCGCTAGCGCGCCGGCAAGAGCTTCCTTGCCCTCTCCGATGGCTTTTTCATAGGCGCTGGCGCGACCATAGAACGCCTCGGCAAGGCCCCTGATTTTTCGTCCGACAGACAGGTCTCCAACGCCTAGTTCGCGTAAGGCGTGATCGAGCTGACGAAAAAACTTTTCCTGCAAGGCTATCGAGAGCCGGTCGCTAGCGGGTGCGTCGCGCTTCAGCCGCCGAACCATCAGGAATACATGAAGGGCGAGGACCTCGAACCGCCCTTCAATGGTGTCTGGAGCCCCAACTCGGACATAGAATTCCGGCTGCCGCGCCTGCTCATTGAGCCCCTCAAAGAGCGTTTCCGCTTGGCTTTGGGTCTGATCTTTCCTAAACCACCCAGAAATCATGGGATTGATCCTGACGCCCGTGGGCGCCGTGACCCGAGGGCCGGCGACTTTGAGGAAGAAGAGTATGAAGTTTGGTAGCGTTCTGGTGTCACTCGCGGTGCTCGCAAGCCTTTCCGGTTGTGTCTCATATCGCAGCGCCCATGGCTACGTTCTTGAGCGCGGCGAGACCGAGTTGACCGCGAAGGCGGGCGTCGACACCAAAGAAAGCGTTCTTGCAAAATATGGCGAGCCGTCGATGATCGGAACCTTCGACCGTGATCGCTGGTACTATCTCTACAGCCTCGACGCAGCGCGCGCTTTCTTCAAGCCGAAGGTGACCGCGCGGACCGTCATCGAGTTCCAGTTCGATGAGGCCGGCAAGGTCGCGTCGGTTAACGAAATCGGACTTGCCGACAGCGTCGACGTGAAAATGGCGTCGCGCGAGACGCCGACCCGCGGCAAGGAACTCGGCTTCTGGGAACAGCTTCTTGGCAACGTCGGGCAATTGCCCGCTGGCGGCCTTGGCCAGCAGCAGGGTCCGCCCAACTAGGCTGCGGCTCATTGCCTCCGGCCCTTCGGGTCGGCATTCATCCATTTGATGAGCGGCATCGCCGGCAAGGCCCAGCCAATTCCGGCTATCGCGTAGAATAACAGCTGGATGATCCAGTGTTTCGGCACGAAGTCGGCAATTACGATCGCAACCAGCACATAGGCGACAAGGCCGCTGATCAGGGCGGCGGCTCCCACCAGTTTCTTGATGCGGGGGTTCATCGGGCGCGCTCCGCGACGGCGCGCCACATGCGCGGCGACCGCGTGGAGCTTAAAAGTCCCTCATGATCTCGGAACTCCCTCATGCGAATCGGGCTGTTTTCCAATGGCTCGTCGGTATATGCGCCCTCGTCGCGCTGATGATCGTTGTTGGCGGCGCAACGCGCCTGACCGATTCCGGCCTTTCGATCACCGAATGGCGTCCTGTCACCGGGGCGATACCCCCGCTCAGTGAGGCGGACTGGAATTCGGAGTTTGAGAAATACAAGTCCATTCCAGAATACCATCAGGTCAATTTCGGCATGTCGCTCGCGGAGTTCAAAAAGATCTATTGGTGGGAGTGGGGCCATCGTTTCTTGGGCCGCGTGATCGGCTTCGCCTTCCTCGTCCCGTTGGTCTGTTTCGTGTTTGCGCGCAGGATCAGTCGAGACCTCGGCGTGAAGCTTTTGGGACTGTTCCTGCTTGGCGGGCTGCAGGGCGCCCTTGGCTGGTGGATGGTGTCCAGCGGTCTGACGGAACGGGTCGATGTCAGCCAGTACCGACTGGCCGCCCATCTCGGTCTTGCGCTCTTGCTCTTCGCGGCGATTCTGTGGATCGCGCTCGACATGGCGACGCCGACTGCACGCGGCGCGCGACATCGATTGGCGCCGTTCGCTATTGTTCTTCTCGTCGGCGTCTACGCGCAGATGGTCCTGGGCGCTTTCGTGGCCGGTCTTCGCGCGGGGCGGGTCTACAACACCTGGCCGCTGATGGAAGGACGCCTCGTTCCGGAGGCCTATTTTGACGAGGCGCCGCGTTTCCTCGATCTCTTCGAGACTGTCGCGGCCGTTCAGTTCAATCATCGCCTTGGGGCCTATCTTCTGATCGCAGCCGCCACTGTGATGTTGATCGCCGCGAGGAATTCGTCCCTTGAGAATCGGGCTCGCATGCTTTTCGGAGTAATTCTTGCGCAGGCTGGACTTGGTGTCTGGACGGTGGTGTCTGGGACGCCGATGGCGCTCGGACTTGCGCATCAGGCGATGGCGCTGGTTGTGCTGTCGGCGGCGGTTTATCTCGTTCACGGCTCAATGACTTCAATCGAAATAACGTCATCATCCTCGGGTTCGATTTTTGGCGAGCGGGGATTGAGCGCTGCGGGCACTCGCAGCGATAGCGCGCTCATGACGCCATTCCAGGGGACCAGCCTCACCGGCGCTCCGGCGCCGGACGTGACAACAGCGAGCGCGCCGTCGCGATAGACGCCGCCGAAATTCGCTGAGCCGATGTCTATTCGGCTAGCAGAAGTCACCGCTTCGAGATCGAAGGTCGCCTTCACGCGAATTCGGCCAAGGGCGTGTCCGTCGCTGGCGTCGAAGAGGCTGATCGACCCTGTTCGTTCATCCAGAAGAGCGACTTGCACCGAGGGTTCGCCGGCCTCAGTCCGACCGACGGCGAGACTGCTTGCGCCAGCGGATAGTTCCGCAGGAAGGGCGATGCCGAAAACAGCCCCGCTCGCAGGATTAATGCGTCTGATGGCGCCGTCGCTGCTTATGACGATGACATCATCCCTGAACGGGTCGACATGACACGCAACTGCGTTGCCAGATTCGACCAGCGTCTCAGGCGAGGCAAGCTCGGCGGCGTTTGCGGCAATTGTCAGCGCCCGCGAGGAAATTGTTCCTCCGGCGATTTCGTAAAGGACGGGCTCGACCCCTCCTTTGACGCAGAACAGGGCCATTTCCGAGGCCGCCTCGAATAGGCCCTGCGACGCCGCTGATCTGCCGTCTCCTGCAATCGCAAATAGGCGGTAGGCGCCGCCGCTGGCGGCTATGAAGAACCCAGGGGATTTTTCACCGGCGTAAAACACTTCAATGGTGTCGGCCCCGCCAGGGACCGAAAAAACGAGTCTTCCCGTCTCAACGGCGAAAGCCTCGACGACCGCGTCGTTGACCGTGAGAACCAGGCTCTCGAACGCGACGTCTGGGTGCGACCAGAAGGCGACGTCATTGACGTCCCCGCCAGGCGCGCCAAACGCGTCCGCCGCGCCGACCTCGGAAAATGTGGGTTCGATCGGTTTTTCGGGATCAGGTGTCGCCGCTTTGCGCTCACAAGACGAAAGCAACGCGGCGGCGATCAGGACGGATCGGAAGCGCATGGCGTACCTTTTGACGGCGCGGGTCTGATAGCATTTTTTTAGGGGCGGGATACCGAGGGGCTGGGCGCCGATCGGCGCTCGGTAACTATTTACCACACGCATTTTTCTTCGATTTCAGCGCTATTTTGAAGCGGGCCGTTGACGCAGCTGGTCGTACAGGCTATCCGCCCGGTCCGAATTGGCGGGGCAGGGGCTCATATGCCCTCCTTGCCGTATTTTGACCGAAGGAAGCCGGCCATGAAGACTTATTCCGCCAAGGCCGCGGACGTTGACAAGAAATGGGTGCTGATCGACGCCGACGGCCTTGTCGTCGGGCGCTTGGCGTCTGTCATCGCAATGCGCCTGAGAGGCAAGCACAAGCCGATGTACACGCCCCACGTCGACTGCGGCGACAACGTCATCGTCGTCAACGCAGATAAGGTTGCGCTTACAGGCGACAAACGCCGCCAGCACAAGTTTTTCTGGCACACCGGATTTCCTGGCGGCATCAAGGAGCGTCGCGCAGAAGAGATTCTTGACGGGCGATTCCCTGGACGCGTGCTCGAAAACGCCGTTCGTCGAATGATGCCGAAGGACAGCCCTCTCGCCCGCGGTCAGATGACGAACCTGAAGATTTACGCTGGCCCAGAGCATCCGCATGCTGCGCAGAATCCGCAGGCGCTCGACGTCGCTGCATTGAACTCAAAAAATCACAGGGACGCCTAATCCATGAGCGCCACGTCATTTGAAGATCTGAAGTCCGTCGCCGCTGACGCGGGTCTCGCCGCCGCGCAGCCTGAGATCATTCGTGAACCAAAAATCGACCGCCAAGGCCGTTCCTACGCGACTGGCAAGAGAAAGACGGCAGTTGCGCGGGTTTGGATCAAGCCGGGTAAGGGCAAGATCATCGTCAACGACAAGGACCACGCCGACTATTTCGGCCGGCCGGTGCTTCAGATGATCATCAAACAGCCGCTGGTTGCAGCAGATCGAAATGGTCAGTTTGACGTATTTTGTACAGTTGAGGGTTCGGGGCCCTCGGGTCAGGCGGGCGCCGTACGCCACGGGATCGCGCGCGCATTGACATTTTATGAACCCGGCCTGCGCGGCGTGCTGAAGGCCGGCGGCTTCCTCACGCGTGACAGCCGCGCGGTCGAGCGCAAGAAGTACGGACGCAAGAAAGCTCGCCGCTCCTTCCAGTTCTCCAAGCGCTAGATATCTGGATATCGTTCAAGCAAGAGCGCCCCGTTTTCACGGGGCGCTTTTTTTGGAGGCGTGCGGATGCGTGTTTACATGGATGCGGTTGAGTACTCGCAGATCGTTTCGGCGCTGACCGCAATGCAGCCGCGCCATTTCCTCGAATGGGGCTCCGGCGGATCGACCGTCGACTTTCTGAAACGCTTCGCCTCAATCGAGAAAATGGTGTCGGTCGAGCACCACCCGCTCTGGTACCAAAAGGTGAAGGCCGAAGCGATTGATCCCCGGCTCTCCTATTATCTGAAGGAGGGCGCGTCCGAAGAACCGAAGCCCGAGTTTTTCGGTCTTTATCGCGCAGATCGTGCAGCTTGGCGCCGAATGGCCGAAGCGGACCGCCGCATATTCAAGGACTATGTCGACTTGCCGACCACGCTCGGGATGACATTCGACTGCATTCTTGTCGACGGCCGCGCACGCAATTTTTGTATCGAAACGGGCTGGGACCTTCTCGACCGCGGCGGCCTGATGATCATTCACGACGCGCAGCGCAAGATTTATCACGAGACCATCGCAAGGATGGGATCTCCGACTTTTCTCTCTCCCTGGCGGCAGGGTCAGGTGTGTTTGTTGCCGAAGGCGTAGCGGGCGCCGCTCAATGAACGCGGGCCGGACATAGGGTGCGACCGAACGCCGTTTACTGCCGGGTCATTCTACCCTGATGACCTTTTCTGCGAAGTTATTGATCTCGTCGATCTCGTCGACGCGGCACCAGCGGGGCAGTGGCTCCTTTTCAGTCGGCCCGAAGCAACCGTCAGCCATGAAGTCGACAGTCTCCCGCAGGTCCTGCGGCTTCGATGGGCCGACGGGCGTCACTGGCATGTTCGAACCGCCAAAGCTGAAAGTCAGATAGCCGATCCACTCGACCGCGCCGCCGGGCGGTAATGCCTGTCGCGACCATAGCT
Source organism: uncultured Caulobacterales bacterium (assembly GCA_964529675.1). Classification (GTDB taxonomy): domain Bacteria; phylum Pseudomonadota; class Alphaproteobacteria; order Caulobacterales; family Parvularculaceae; genus Amphiplicatus. Next base: position 4,830 of record CAZGXT010000019.1, on the reverse strand, counting down.
CGCCGCAGGCGGGGGGCGATCCTGCGACGCGCTGGGCTTCTGTAAGAGGGCAGGCGGTAAGAAGCACCGGCCGCCGCGGCCATCGTCGGAAAGCCATCACGGGAAACTCCGCCGCCGGCGCTTCGCCTACATTCTTGACGCGGATCGAAACCTTCGCACTTGCAAGCTCCTGCCCAAGAGCCTTGACCTGCTCAATGATCAGGTCAGGACGAGTGAGCGGGCCGACGGTAAGTGAAAGCTGCTCGCAGCGCCGGTTGTTGGCTTCATCCTTCTCATCGACGATGCCTTCGGCATCCACATCGGCGCAAACGAAGTATGGCCCTGCCTTAAGTCCTGACGGAGCGAGGACGGTCTGCTCCTGCCATTCCTTAGCTTCTGGCTCCATCGAATAGTCGCCAGAAAGCGCCCAGGCTGACAGGGGATGCAGCGCCGCTAAATCGTTCTGGCGCGCAAACAGCCCCACCCTGACGGACGTCAAAATCGGGGCGCCGAATTCATCGGCGACCGACCTGTCGCCGATATTGGAGATCTCCGACCGAACCGTAACAGGCGCGCCTAGCACAACTGCGCTCGATGACAGGTAAAGATCGCTAACAAACAGATCGGGCCCCGAAGCGCATGCGGCGAGCGCCACCACTGAAACAATCGAGCCAGTCCACCGAATTACCATCAGAATCATCCGCCGACGCCCACGCGAAAGAGTGCGCCGGGGATCGCCGATCGGTCAAGTTCTTCGAAATTCTTTAGGCATCGGCCTTTTTGCGGGGCGCATCGCCGTTCCGTGGCTTGGGGGCCCGGATAAAGGCGCCCAGGAGTTCATCTTCTTCCGTCTCGCGAAGCCGTCTGAATAAGCTGTCAGCTCGCGCGCGGCGTCGCATCGGCGTTTCGCCGAGCTGTTGGAACAGTTCTTCTACTGAAAGGCTTTTCGCCCTCGACATGCCCCGCCCCGAAGATTGCTCTCCGAGTCCGCCCCCGGAGAGGCACAGGGTGATTCGCAATCGTTAATGAAAGGTTAAGAAGGAAAAACCGCTAGGTCTTTAGACCGCCAAACAAGGCGTATTTCGTTTGAATGTAGTCTTCAATCCCATATTTCGATCCCTCTCTGCCAAGGCCTGAGTCCTTGACCCCGCCGAAAGGAGCGACTTCGGTTGAAAGGATGCCTTCATTTATCGCAACCATGCCGTACTCAAGTTTTTCCATCACGCGGAAGGCGCGGGCGAGGTCCTTCGTGAAGAAATAGGAGGCGAGCCCGTATTCCGTGTCATTCGCCATCGCGATCGCTTCCTCCTCGGTTTCGAATTTGAAGAGCGGCGCGACCGGGCCGAATGTTTCGTCCTTCGCGATCAGCATTGCCGGCGTGACGTCGCGCAGCACCGTCGGCTCGAAAAAAGAAAGACCTTTGGCGTGTCGACTTCCGCCTGCGATGATTCTTGCGCCTTTGGACGTCGCATCTTCGATATGCTGCTCGACTTTCAGAACGGCGCTTTCATCGATCAGCGGCCCCTGATCGACGCCTTCTTCAAGGCCGTCGCCGACCTTAAGGCGCCGCGCGGCGGCGGCGAATTTCTCAGCGAAGCGGTCGTAGATGCCCGCCTGGACAAGAATCCGGTTTGCGCACACGCAGGTTTGCCCAGAGTTTCGGTATTTCGAGATCATCGCCCCTTCGACCGCACGGTCAACATCGGCGTCATCGAAGATTAGGACCGGCGCGTTTCCGCCGAGCTCCATCGATACGCGCTTCATGTGCAGCATCGCCTTGGACGCAAGCGCCTTGCCGATTTCGGTCGAGCCGGTGAACGTGATTTTCCTGACCTTTGGGTTCTCGCACATTTCATCGGCAATAGCGGCTGCCGATCCCGTGATAATGTTGATGACTCCCTTCGGAAGGCCAATTTGGTCGGCGATGACGCCATAGGCTGTTGCGGAGAAGGGCGTCTGGCTGGCCGGCTTGGCCACGATGGTGCATCCGCTCGCCAGCGCGGCAGCTGCCTTCCGAGCGATCATTGCGGTTGGGAAGTTCCAAGGCGTGATCGAGCCGACGACGCCGACCGGTTCTTTGGTTACTATGATCCGCTTGTCCGCCCAAGGAGAAGGAATCACGTCGCCATAGATGCGCCGTGCTTCTTCGCCGAACCACTTGAAGAAGGCGGCTGCATAGACGACTTCGCCCTTCGCCTCTCTAAGCGACTTTCCCATCTCAGTCGTCAGGATGCGCGCCAAGGCGTCCTGGTGATCCATTATCGCCTGATAAAATTTTCGGCATATATCGGCGCGTTCCGCGGCCGGTCTCTCGCGCCAGAGCAGGAATGCGGCATGAGCGGCGTCAACAGCCTGGGCCGTCTCTTTGCGGCCTAGTTTCGGAACTGAGCCGATGATTTCGCCTGTCGCCGGGTTGTTCACTTTGATGCGATCAGACCCTCCGACCCATTGGCCGTCGATGTAGCAATCTTCACGGAAAAAGCGGCTGTCAGGCCTCGAGGACATAGAAGGCTCCTTCGGTCGCAGCCCTGATAGCCCCAATGCGCCTGGGAAGGAACTGCGCTCCGCCCTTGGCGGGCGCGCGGCAACCGCCAACAATAGTCCCGCAGCAGAGAAGTCCGCCAGCCATGACCGTTCGCTACGAATTGAAAGATGACGCCGTCGTGCTCATCACTCTAAATCGCCCGCAAGCGCTGAACGCCTTCAATGCCGAGATGCGCCGCGACCTTCTCGATGCGGTGGCGAAAGCCTCCGCCGACACCGCCATACGCGCGTTCATCATTTCAGGGGAGGGGCGTGGCTTCTCGGCCGGGGCGGACGTAACGGACGTTTCGGGAACGCGCACGGTAGAGGACGTGCTGAACGCCGAATACAGCGCCTTCCTGTCGGTCATTCAGGCATGCGACAAACCGGTGATCGCAGCGATCAACGGTCCTGCTGCAGGCATCGGCATGACGCTCGCGTTGACTTGCGATCTTCGCGTCATGGGCGCGGACGCTTATCTGATGAGCGCGTTCGCCAATATCGGGCTTGTCCCTGACGGCGGACTTTCCTGGTTGCTAACACAGGAAGTCGGCTATGCCCGTGCCTACCAGCTTGCAATCGAGGCCGAGAAAATTTCTGCGGACCGATGCCTGGCTTTGGGGCTAGTCAACCGCGTCGTGCCCTCCGCTGATGTCGTCCCGAACGCTGCCGACTGGGCGCGTTCGATAGCGCAGCGTGCGCCGATCGCGATGAACCTGACCAAGCGCAGCTTCCGCGCCGCAGCACAGGCCGGTCTCAAGAACGCCATGGCTTTTGAGGCTATGCTGCAAAAGACCGCAATCGCGTCCGAAGACTGCCGCGAAGGCGTGATGGCGCTAATGCAAAAGCGCAAGCCTGAGTTTAAAGGGCGCTGACCAATCGCTCGCCGAAAAAAAGCGCCGCGAACCCAGCTGCGCACAGGCCTGGACCAAAAGGTATTTCATCGGTCTTTTTAGTTGTTCGCCGCGCGACGGCGACCATCAGCGTCATCACAGCGGCGGTGAAAATCACGAGCGGCAGATAGACCCAGCCGGTCCAGGCGCCGATGGCTGCGAGCAGCTTTGCGTCACCCAGCCCTAGCCCGTCGCGCCGCCGCAACCGCCGGTAGGCCAAGCCAATCGCCCAGAAGGCGAAAAATCCCGCAACGGCGCCGATCAGCGCATCGAGGGGCCGTGCGAACAAGCTGACCGCGTTCGCCGCGAGCCCTGCTGACAGGAGCGGCAGCGTGATCGCATCGGGAAGAAAACCTGTCTCCGCATCGATAAAAGCAAGCGCAATGAGAGCTAGTGCGAAGACTGTTGCGGCGAGCGCCGCCAGCGACAAGCCGAAGGCCGAAACCGAAAGCAGCGTAGAGACGCCTGCCATCGCTTCGACAACGGGATACCGCGCGGAAATGCTGGCGCCGCATGCAGCGCACCGCCCTTTCTGCAAGACATAACTGGCTATCGGTAGAAGATTTGGAAAACGCAGCGGCGTTCGACACTTGGGACAATAGGAGCGGGGCCTGATCAGATCGCCACGTGCCGGCGCATCGACAAGCTTCCACATGACGGGGCCGCGATGAATGACGAGATTCAAGAAGCTGCCTGCCGTCAATCCGGCAAGCAAGACCGTCGCCGATAGAAGGGGCCCGCCCAATACCGTTTTAAACCCCATGATCGGCCGCGAGAAATCCGACCGAAACAATCTACTTAGGATCGATCATCTTCCGGCTGAAGCTAAATGACCAGCCGTCGGCCATTACTTCGATCGGCTCGCCGTCGGATCCTATGAGTTCATCAGCCGGTAACGATACGGATAGAACCGATCGGTCGATGCGAGGCTCAACGACCTGATCATCATCGGAACAACCTGGCGGCGTCTTGAACCCCGAGAGGTTCGTTTCAGTGTGTAGCCTTAGGGTCGCACCACCATCGACCTCAATCGACTTCAGTTCAGCGCGGTCGAAATAGGTCGTCCGCTCTGGCGAACCGCAATCAGGGGTGGCAAGGCCGGGCTCAACAATCCTCGATCCGGAATTCGCGATCTGCGGTTCCCCTGAAATGGCGCCGCTCCTACCGTCGAAGTCGAATACCACTTCGAAGCGATCATCTACGTCGGTCAGCCCGCTTCCATCGGCGAAGATGGGAAATGGGCCATCGAATTTCGCGACCACTGAGTATCGGTAAAGCTGGCTCGGCGGGTCTACGTTTGGCGCTTCGGTTGCGGATATCGGGGCACGCTGGCAGGCTGCCATTGCGATCATCAATAGAACGATAGGCCGTGCTAGACGTTTCCCGTCAGCGAGCTCGGGTCTTGCTTTAGTTTTCATTGCTCAATCCTTGCACT
>CAZGXT010000018.1:0-28227 GCA_964529675.1 uncultured Caulobacterales bacterium | reverse complement strand
TTGTTGAAGCTCTTGTCGCTGGCGTGCACGCGACCGGCGGCGCCGAACGCCGCGCGCAGCATCTCCTTGGTCGAAGTCTTTCCGACGCTGCCGGTGACGGCGATACGCTTTCCGAAATTCCGGAGGCGAGCCGCGCGGGCGAGGTCGCGAAGCCCTTCCAGCGTATCGCCGACGACAAGAAGCGGCGCGCCTTCAGGCGCATTGAGCGGCGCGCGTGCGACGAGGGCGGCGGATGCGCCCCGCTCGAATGCGCTCAGCACGAATTCGTGGCCGTCGCGCGCATCGATTAACGCGACGAACATTTCTCCCGCCGTCAGGGAGCGCGAATCGATCGATACGCCGTGGGCGGACCATTCCTCGGCGATCCAGCGGCCCGGATCGCCGCCGCGCGCGCATAGCGCCCCGCCCGTCGCCGCCGCCGCTTCAAATGCGGTCCAGAGTCCTGCGCTCATCGCCCTGCTCCGATCATTGCTGCGGCCCGACGCGCTTCGGCGAGATCGTCAAAGGGATGGGTCAACCCGCCGATGGTCTGTCCGGTCTCGTGCCCCTTGCCGGCGATCAGGAGCACATCGCCGGGCTGCAGAAGGCCGACCCCGGCCGCTATCGCCTCAGCACGCCCGCCGATGTCTTGCGCGTCAGGACATCCCTTCAGGATCTCTAGCCGGATCGCCGCGGGGTCCTCCGAGCGCGGATTATCATCGGTAACAATGACGTGGTCGGCATTGTCTGCGGCCGCCTTGCCCATCAACGGGCGCTTGGCGCGATCGCGATCGCCGCCGGCGCCTATTATTGCGATGACGCGGCCCTGCGCATGGGGGCGGATCGCCCGCAAGGCTGTTTCTACCGCGTCCGGCGTATGAGCGTAATCGACGAAAATGCCTGCCCCGCGCGCCTGCGCCGCGAATTGCATGCGACCCGGCACGCCCGGCAGCCGATCGAGCAAGGGCAGAACCTCACCCGCCGCACGCCCCGATGCGAGGACGATCCCGGCGGCGAGCAGCGCATTTTCCGCCTGAAAGGCGCCGATAAGCGGGAGACCTAATCGAAAAACCTGCCCGCGCGCCTCAACTTCGAGATCAAGTCCGGAGGGCTTTGGCGCAAACGAGCGAATGCAAAGCGTGTCGCCGCGCCGCCCAGTCGTAAGGACCCGCGCGCCGCGCCGATGCGCGGCGGCTGCAACTTCGGCGCTTCGTTCCCCGTCCATGTTGACGACGGCCGCGTCGGTCGCCGGCAGCAAATCGAGAAAAAGACGAAGCTTCGCCTCGAAATACGCTTCAAGCGTTTCATGAAAATCGAGGTGGTCCTGCGTGAGGTTGGTGAACGCAGCCGCTGAAAACCTCACGCCGTCGGCGCGATACTGCGAGAGCGCGTGGCTGGAGACCTCCATGGCGAGATGGGTGACGCCCGCGCCCGCCATCGCATCGAGCGTTTCATGGAGCGTCACCGGTTCCGGCGTCGTATGCGCCAGCGGCCGGTCAAAGCCGGGCGCGTGCGCTCCAAGCGTTCCGATGCTGCCCGCCTTGTCGCCGAGCATCGACCACAACGACGCCGCAAAAACGGCTGTTGATGTCTTGCCGTTGGTTCCCGTCACGCCCGCGACGAAGCCGGGCTGGCGCGGATGAAAGCGAGCGGCGATCTGCGAAAGCCGGCGGCGCGGCTCCGCATCCGCCACAAGCGGCAAGCGCGTCGTGACGCCCGGCCTTGCAAGCACTGCAGCAGCGCCGCGCTCCTCCGCCTGCGGAATGAAGACCGATCCGTCGACTTTCGCGCCCGGCAGAGCGGCGAACAGATAACCCTTGCGCACGGCGCGGCTGTCCGGTGTTATTCCCGAAATATCGGGATCCGGATCAAACAGCTGATCAGCGAGGGCCGACAATTTCACATCCCGCCTCCGGCGACACCGCCCGCAACAGAAGCCCGGCGGGTCGCGGCCGGCGCCGCAAAGGCCGCCTCTGCGACTTCAGGCGAGACCGGCATGACGCCGAGAATGGGCGCCAACCGCTCCGTTATGCGCGCAAACGCCGGCGCCGCGTTCCAGCCTGCCGTCGCATAACCGAAGGTGCCGTCAACCGCCTGCGGCTCGTCGAGCGTGACCAGCACCGCATAACGCGGCGCGTAGCCCGGAAAGGCGCCGACGAATGTCGAAATGCGGGCGTTGACATCATAGCCTCCGCGCGCGGGCTTCTCGGCCGTCGCCGTTTTTCCGATCGGAAAATAGCCAGGCGTCTCAGCAAGGCTTGCTGTTCCGCCCGTAATGACGGCGCGCATGACGCGGCGCATCGCGGCGCTCGTCTCCGCGCTGAAAATGCGTCGGCCTTCCGCCGGGGCGTCAGCTTTCACGAAGGCTGGGGCGCGCCAGATCCCGCCATTAACGATGCTGGACGTCATCGTCAGGAGGTGAAGCGGCGTAATTGATATGCCGTGCCCGTAGGAGATCGTCGCGGTCTCCACCGGTCCCCATTGCCACGGCGGCTCCGGTTCGCGGCGCTCGGCGAGTTCGATGGGCAGCGTATCGAGAAGTCCCGCAGCCTTGAGCGAGGCTTTCAGCCTTTCGGTTCCAAGATCCTTAGCCATGCGCGCAGCGCCGATATTCGACGAGTACTGAATGACTTCTGAAAAAGCGAGGACGCGGTTTTCGCCGTGAAAATCGCGAATGACCTTGTCCGCCACCTTGTAAACCCCGCGCGCGTCATAGGTCGAGCCTTCATGCGCCGTTCCCGCCTCAAGCGCGGCGGCGCCGGTAAGGAGCTTGAGCGCAGAGCCGAGTTCATAGCGGTCGTAAACGGCGCGATTGCGGCGGTTTTCCGCCGGCGCGGCGCCAGGCTCATTGGGATCGAAATCAGGCAGACTTGCAAGCGCGATGATTTCTCCAGTCGTCACGTCCATCACGGCGCCCATCGCCGCTTTGGCCCCGAACTTCCAGACCGCCGCCGCCAACTCCTGTTCGACAATCTCCTGCGCGCGAATATCGATGGACGCGACCAGGGGCCCTTTCCCGCGCAGGTCATTCAGATGGCGCTCAAGACCGGCGACCCCGCCCTTGCCAGGCTCGAGATGCCCGACAATATGCGCAGCCGTCGCCCCTTGCGGATAGAAGCGCTCGACCCGTGACGCAAAGCGCACCCCCGGAAGCCCCAGTTCAAACACCGCACGTTCCTGCTCAGGCGTCAGGCGTTCCCGGATTTCAACGTAACGGCCCAGTTCAAGTTTGCGAGCGAGATCGACTGCGTCGATTGAAGGAACGATCGCCGATATCTGCGCTGCGGTCTCACTTGCTTCCCAAATCTCTCCGCCGGCGATCTCAAGCGCGCGCAAGGGAAGATTGGCGGCGAGGAGAACGCCGTTACGATCAACGATCTCGGAGCGGGCGCCGCCCTTCTCCAGCGCCGCCGCCCGCGTGCGATGCGCCTCATCAGGGCCGAGCGCCACGGCGACCAGCCGAAATCCCATCAAGGAAAAAACGAAGCCGAACGTGACAGCGCACATCAAGATGCGTCTTCGCGTGACTTCGGCCGCCCGGCCGCGCCGGCTCTTCGCAGCGATGCGTCCGGACGAAGCTTCGGGCGTCCGGACGCCGTCTTCAATCACAAAGAGACGCGCCGCCGCGCGCTTTTTCCGGGAGGTCAATGGGAATCGCGTCATTCAAGGCCTGCAATCGCAACTGCTGCCGCCGTTTGGTTCGCAGCGTTCGCAGACCGGGCCTGCTTCTGTTGAGCGGCGAACGCAATTTCAAAATCTTCCGCAGTCATCAGTTGCGCGCCGGAAAGAGGGCCGAGAACGGAAACGCTGCCCGCAATCCCGGCGAGCCGTTCAGGACGTTCGAGAAAAGCGACCTCCGTCCGCAGCACCTGAATGGCCGAAAGTTCTTCAGCCTTCTGACGATCGAGCGCGCGCAGTTCGCTTCTTGCGTCGCGCACCGATGTTTCCGCCTTGTAGCGGCCGGCCGCCGCGGCGGCGAGAATGAGACAAAGGATCAAAGTCGTCAGCCGCATCATCCGTTGACTCCAGTTCTGGTTAGGGCGCGCGATAGCCTGAGCGCAGGAAGGAATTGTTGCGGATCGCCGCCGCGCGCCGACGCTGCGGTGCGGGCGCCTGCCCGCAGTTTCGCCGAGCGCGCGCGCGGATTGGCGGCGATCTCGGCGGCGGTGGGCGTTTTCGGTTTCGGCGACAGCAGTTCGAACGTCGGCGCGGCCGACGCCGAAGCGGGGGCGTGTCGCGACGCTGACGGCGCGCGGCCCGACCGGTCGGCGAAGAAATTCTTGACGATTCTATCTTCAAGAGAATGGAAGGTCACGACCACGAGGCGACCTGCAGGCTTCAACAGCCGCTCCGAAGCGATCAGCGCGCGCGCCAGCTGCCCGAGCTCGTCATTGACGAAGATGCGCAGGGCCTGGAAAGCGCGGGTCGCCGGATGGATCTTGTCCTCGCGCCTTTGCGGATTCGCCCGCGCGATGATTTCTGCAAGGCGCGTCGTCGTCCGGATCGGCGCTGTGTTGCGTTCGTCGACGATCGCACGCGCGATGCGGCCGGCTTTCTTCTCTTCGCCGTAGACCCGAAAGATCTCGGCGAGGTCGCCCGCCTCCGCCGCGTTTACGACGTCGCCGGCGTCCGGCTTTCCTGCATCCATGCGCATCGAAAGCGGTCCCTCGCGCATGAACGAGAATCCGCGCTCCGCTTCGTCGAGCTGCATCGACGACACGCCGAGGTCGAACACCGCGCCGTCGATCGCCCTCACGCCCTCTCGGTCCAGCGCGTCCCCCATCTCGTCAAACGGTCTGGCGACGAGACGCAAACGCCCGGCGAAACGCTTCTCCATGTCTGCTGCGCGCCCTATCGCGGTAGGGTCGCGATCAAATCCGAAAACCGAGCAATCAGCGCATTCGAGAATTCGCCGCGAATAACCTCCGGCGCCGAAAGTCGCATCGACATAAAGACCGCCGTCAACAGGCCCTAGCGCGTCGACCGCTTCGTCCGCCATGACCGGGAGATGGGGGCTTGCGCTCACTTCAATCCCTCTAGCTTCGCGCGGAGCTCTATGATCGCCTTGCGTGCGGCCGGGCGCATCCTCGCCATGTTTTCTGCGTCGGCGTCGGCGTCGACGATGATGAAGTGATCGCCGCGACCTTTGAAACAGACGCGGTCCTTCAGCTTGGCGAAATCCCGAAAGACCTCTGGGATGACGATCCGGCCTTCAGTGTCGAAGGCCAGGAACCGGACGGAACCCAGAATATGATCTTCCAGCAGCTCGCGCTCGTCGCTCAGCGGCGCCAGCGTTGCGATGTAGCGCTTGTAAGTGGTGATGAAGTCGCCGCCGCCGCATTCGAGCCGGTCTTCCTTTACGCCCATAAGGCAGTAGAATCCCCGGCCATGTTCTCCTTCGAGCGCGCGACGAAATTCGGCGGGCGCCGCGACGCGGCCTTTCGCATCAAGCTTGTTGACGTGAGACCCCAGAAAGGAGGTCTCCGGCGACCGCGTGCTCACGCCCAAACTCCGCCCGTTCGTCGTCGAGCCCCTATCGCGGCGCCAAAACGACGATGTCGGCGCCCCATGACGCCAAAATCCGACATTTTATGGGATAACATGGTACAGACGCGAAGGTCAAACGACTTTTGGGCCGGCAGGCCTTTTCCAGCGGGGACAGTTACGCCTCAGAAACGGCGGACCGTCGCAGCCAGCCCCCACCCCTTCAGCCGGCTGAGCGTCTAACGCTCCGGCTCCGTCGCCCGACGTCGTCGAGCGCGGCGTCTTCTGTCTTCTGGCGGCTCTTGCGGAGTCTGCCTTCAATCTGGCCGACGAGATGGTCGAATTTCCGGACTTCGATTTCCGCGTCAGCTACGGCCCGCCGCTTCGCGTCAATTTCGCGGTCAAGCATCCGGCACGAGTGCAGCAGAGCGGTTCTCTTCGCTGCGGCGCCGGCTAGATAGGCCGCGAAATCGCGAAAACCGACATCGGTTCGTCCAAGCGCGACTGCTTCTTCAGTCCGGATCGCCGCTTCAAGACGTTCAAGGGATTGAAGAGCGTCGGTTCTTGCGCGCTCAAGTTCTGTAAGGGAGCGGCTTGCCGACTGCACATGTCGACGGGCGACCGCCCTCAATTTGAGGAGCGCCCGGAATTCCTTCGCACCATTGTTCATCGAGCAGCGCTCTCGCTTAAGGCGGGCAAGATGGCCGCAAGCGCGGAAAAGGTTGCAGCAGCGTTGACGGGGGCGTCCTGCGATTGCTCAAGAAAGGCTTCGAGCCTGCTATGAAACTCGATTGCTTGATCCGTCGCCGGACTGGCGCCTCGCTGATAGGCCCCGATCTTCAGCATTTCACGGATGTCTTCATACTCAGCGGCAAGCGAGCGTGCGATGCGGACAGTTTCATATTCACTGTCGGCGAGAAGCCCTGTCGCGGCGCGCGATACTGACTTCAGAATATCGACCGCCGGAAACCGGCCTCGCTCCGCAATCCGCCGGTCAAGCACCACATGACCGTCAAGAAGGGCGCGCGCTGCATCGGCGATCGGTTCGTCATGATCGTCGCCCTCAACCAGCACGGAGAATACGCCCGTTATTGCGCCGGCGCCTCGCAGGCCGGGTCCTGCACGCTCAAGCAGTCTCGGCAACAGCGAAAATACCGACGGCGTATAGCCTTTTGCGGTCGGCGGCTCGCCGGCGGCGAGACCGATCTCTCGCTGGGCGCCGGCGACGCGGGTGAGCGAGTCCATCAGGCAAAGAACATGATCGCCCGCGTCGCGAAAACTCTCGGCGACAGCCATGGCGAGGAACGCCGCTTCGCGGCGCATCATCGCCGGCTCATCAGAGGTCGCCACCACGACGACAGAGCGTGCAAGTCCTTCCGGCCCAAGGCTGTCTTCAATAAACTCGCGGAGCTCCCGGCCGCGCTCGCCGATCAGCGCAATCACATTGACGTCCGAGCGGGTGTTGCGAGCGATCATCGACAGCAGAGTCGACTTGCCGACGCCTGAACCCGAGAACACGCCAAGCCTCTGTCCGGCGCGCGCGGGGCAAAACGCGTTCAGCGCCTTAACGCCGAAATCGACGCGGGTTCCGAGCCGTTCTCTGAGCGCCGCCGGCGGCGGAACGGATCGAACGTCTCGCAGCGCGCCGACCGCCGGCACAGGGCCGCGGCCATCGGCGGCGCGGCCGAGACCATCGACGATCCGGCCGAGCCAGGCGCGTGATGGTGCAATCGCTGAACCCGCTGTCCGGAACGCAGCGCGGGCGCCTCGGCGAACGCCTGCGACATCGCCGAACGGCATCGCCGTCGCGATGCCGGCGTCGACCCCGACGACTTCTGCGACCAAGGGAGCATGGACAGTTTCGATTTCGATACGAGCGCCTACTTCAAGGGCTCCAAGCCGGTCCTCAATCGCGATCGCAAGATCTGACACGCCTGATACGGCGCCGGCGAATGAGATCGGTCCAAGACGGCGCACGGCCGCTGGCGTTTTAGGGGCGTCCGCATCACCGGACGTAACTTCCATGGCCGACAGCATCGAAATTTGAGCTCCAAGCCAGTTCGCGGGCGGCTTGCGAAGCGGCGCGCAGTCTTAACCGCAGAGGCTTTAAGCTCGTGTAAACTCGTGAATCGCTTTACGGGCCGCGATTGTTCTCGCGGTTAATCCATCTCGCGAATTGAGGCTCCATTCGGCCCAACCGCGCGCCCTGCGGGTAACGAAGCTTCACCGCCCCTTAAGGCGGACAAGAAACTCGTGTCGATTTCCGCGTTCCCGTTAACCTTTATGAAAGCAAATCAACCTAACTCTGGTTAAGCCAATTTAGAAAATGCGCGGACCGTCAGGGGGCGCCTCCGCGACGAGAAGGAGATCGGTCAATGCGGGTTTTGCTTATCGAGGATGACGGCGCCACGGCTCAGAGCATCGAGCTGATGCTGAAGTCCGACGGATTCAACGTCTATACGACGGATCTCGGCGAAGAAGGCGTCGACCTCGGCAAGGTCTACGATTACGACATCATCCTCCTCGATCTCAATCTTCCTGACATGACCGGCTTTGACGTTCTGAAGTCTCTGCGCGTCGCCAAGGTCAACACGCCGATCCTCATTCTGACCGGCCAGGGCGACATTGAAACCAAAGTGCGCGGCCTCGGCTTCGGCGCGGACGACTACATGACGAAGCCCTTCCACAAGGACGAACTTGTCGCGCGCATTCATGCGATTGTCCGGCGCTCGAAGGGGCATTCGCAGTCCGTCATCACGACCGGCAATCTGACCGTCAATCTCGACGCCAAGACGGTCGAGGTCGGCGGCCAGCGCGTTCACCTGACCGGCAAGGAATACCAGATGCTGGAGCTTCTTTCGCTTCGCAAGGGCACGACGTTGACCAAGGAAATGTTCCTTAATCATCTCTACGGCGGCATGGACGAACCGGAGCTGAAAATCATCGACGTCTTCATTTGCAAGCTCAGAAAAAAGCTCGCGGCCGCGACGGAAGGCGACCACTATATCGAGACAGTCTGGGGCCGCGGCTATGTTCTGCGCGACCCGGCGGAGGAAAAGGCCGCCTGACCGACGTTAAGGTAGGCGAAGTCTCAACGCCTCCGCTGCGGCGGGGGCGTTTTTTTTGCGCCTACCTCCAAGTCATTATCCGTCCATTAATCGAGCTCGCATAATCCTTGCTAATGCGCCGGGAGACCGGAGGGGACCAATGAAATCGATTTCGACGCTTCTTGCAGCGTTTCGCCGCGACCGCCGCGGCAACATCGCCATCATGTTCGGCGCGCTGATCTTCGTGATCGTCGGCGCGTCGGGCGCAGCGATAGATTTCATGCGCATCGAGCGCGCGAGGACGGCGCTTGCAGAAGCCGGCGACGCCGCGCTTCTTGCAGCCGCACGATACAAGGGCTCGCATCCCAATGCGAGCGACGACGAGCTGACGTCGATCGCCAGAAAACTGTTCGACGGGGCGATGAAGGAAGAGCAGGACATCAACGTCTCGGCGTTCAAGATCAGTTTCAACGGAGCGGCCTCGACCTTCCGGCTCGATATCGACGCGGACATTGATCTTCTCATCATGGACGTCGCCGGATTTGACAAACAGGCCCTTAAGACCAGCGCAGAGGCGAGACTGGGAAAGCCGCCTTACATCGAACTCGCCATGGCGCTCGACGTCACTGGGTCGATGAACTCCAAGGGCAGACTTTCCACGCTGAAGACCGCCGCGAAGGATCTCATTGAGTCTTTGCTCAGCTACGAATCCGCCGAGGCGAAAATCGGCGTCGCACCCTTCGCGCAATATGTAAACGTCGGCACGAAGCACGGGTCGGAAGCATGGCTTAGCAATCCGGGGCCCGCATGGCAGGGTTGTGTCGGGTCGCGCGCTTACCCTTTCAATATTCAGGACAACGACTATTCGTCCGTGAAAGTTCCGGGCGTCAACGGCGCCATATGCCCGGCGCAGCTGCTGCCGCTTACCGATGACAAGGCGGCGCTGACGACCATGATCGACAACCTTTCAGCGGATGGATGGACCTATATTCCGTCCGGAGCGATGTGGGCGTGGAGTCTGTTGAGCCCGCAGGCGCCGTTCACCGAGGGGGTCGCCTACGAGTCCCTCAAGGACATAAACGGCACCAAAGCCCTGCTTATCATGACAGACGGCGACAACACGCGCGCGCCGGATTATCCGACGCACAACAGCACCAGCAAGGTTCTGGCGAACAACCTTACCAAAGAGCTTTGCGCCAACATCAAGGCGGAGAAGATCACCGTCTACACCGTCGCTTTTGAGGTGACGGACACGACGATCAAGAGCATCCTACGCGACTGTGCGACCAGCCCCAGCTATTATTTCGACGCCAAGGACGCGAAGACCCTGACGGCGGCCTTCGCTTCGATCGCCGCAAGCCTGCGCAATATCAGCCTGTCGCGTTAAGTCGCGCGATTTCTTCCGCAAGGATGGCCTTGCCGCGCGAAGGCGGCGGGAAATCCTCTGCGATCCAGCGCGCCTCCGCAGCTGCAAGCACGGTCGCGACCGCGGGCCCCTCCGGCACGCCGGCCGCAAGCGCATCGTGACCTGAAAAAGGCGGCGAAGGCGGCGCGAACGCTGCGGCGATCGTCCGGATCCCGCTCAGATCCTCGCCGGAACGCGCCTGCGCCAGCAGCAGCGCGTCGAGGAACCCAGCGGCGCCAAACCGATAAACGAGCGCGCGGATCGCCTGATCATTAAGAGAAGCGCCGATCAAAGGCGCGCGTTCGACGGCCCGGCGCCGTCGCTGCCCGTCGGCGTTCGAAAGCCTGAGACGCGTATCAACGCCCTCGCCCTTGTCGCCCCAGAGCGCGGCCAACCCCAACGGCGCCGGAGCGTCCGGACTGGCTTGCTTCAGGCGCTCCAATCCTGACAACGACGCGGGAGCGCGCCAGATTTCCGACAAGACGCCTGTCGCCGCCATCGCCGAGACGGCGCGGGCGGCGGCGCGAAGCGCCAGGATTTTCGAGAATTCATCACCGACGCGCTCCGCCGAGAGCTTTCCGACGCCGTCTTTCAGGACAGCGCAGGCGGACAACCCCTGAGGATCAAAATCCGTCGCAAACCGCGCTGAAAAACGGAAGAAGCGAAGGATACGAAGATAGTCTTCGTGAATCCTGTCTTCTGCGATCCCGATGAAGCGGACGCGGCCGGCCGCCAGATCCTTCTCGCCGGCGACGGGATCGAACAGGTGGAAATCTGGCGTCAGGTAAAGCGCGTTCAGCGTGAAGTCACGCCGCTGCGCGTCGATTGTCCAGTCGGTCGTGAACGCCACTGTCGCGCGGCGCCCGTCCGTCGACACGTCGGCGCGCAGCGTCGTCACTTCGATCGGAAAATGATCGGCGATCGCCGTCACCGTACCATGGTCGAGCCCGGTCGGCGCCGCGTTGAGGCCCGCACCGTGAAGCGCCGCCATCACCTGAGGCGGCGTGAGCGTCGTTGCGAGGTCGACATCCTTCGGCGCCTGACCAAGCAGGCTGTCGCGAACGCAGCCGCCCACGAAGCGGACGGCGTTCGGATCCTTGACCGTCAGCGCGCCGAGGATTTTCTGAACAGGGTCGGCGCGAACCCACTGGAAGCGCAGGCGCGCTTCCGGCGGCAGCGGCTTCAGCATTCCGGTCAACTTGTACCGCCGTCGTCCGGCTGCAACGTTTCAGCGAGCGACCGCAAAATTCCCGCCGTCAGGCCCCAGATGTGAAAGCGGCCGAAAGGCGCGGCGAACATGCGGTACTTGACGCCGAGATGTTCCCTTTCCTCGGTCGTATGATTGGAAAGGTCCGCGAACCACCAGAGCGGCGCTTCGAAAACCTCCGCGACTTCGCGCGGATCGGGGCGTATCGGCGCCGCCGGATCGACAACGCCGACGATCGGCGTGACGGCGAAGCCGAGCCCGCCATGATGAACGCCGAGCGCGCCGACGACTTCAACGGCGGACCGGGGAATGTTCACTTCCTCTTCCGCTTCGCGAAGCGCCGTGGCGATGCGGTCCTCGTCGTCAGCGTCGACGCGTCCGCCTGGAAAAGCAATCTGTCCTGCATGGGAGGCGAGGCTGCTTGCGCGCACGGTCAGGAGGACGGTCGGCTCATCCGCCCGGTTGATGATCGGCACCAGCACCGCGGCGTCCTGGCGTTTGGTCGTCCAGCGATTTTCGAAGCGCTGGTCTTCCGCCAGATGCGGATTGATCTCGGTGAAGAGCGCACGCACGCGCTGCGCCGAAGCGCGCGAAAGATTGGCGCTGATGCGCGCGCGCCAGTCGAGGTAATCCGGCATCTGTTGGGTTCGACGCATCATTGCTCAGTCGCCGTCATTTCCCGCCGCGGTCTCCAGCGGAAAAAAGGAGCCGCCTGACGCGACGCCGAAAAGCGGCGCGCCGTTGATGTCGCGCGTTTCTCCAAGGGCGACAAGATCGTACCAGACCGCGCGGGCGATGCGCGCATCGAGTCCAGCCCGAATATGAATATAGGGCGCTGAGCCCGTCCCGCTCGGGCGCATGTCGATCGCATGACCGGGTCCCGCCGCCGCCTCGTCTCCCACATTTGTCGTGAAAATCAGGCGATCGGCGCCCCCGCCCTGTTCTCTTCGCATGCCGACGGCGAGGAACGGCGCATCCTCCACTTCGATCCCGAGCTTCTCAACCGGCGTCACGAGGAAATAGCGATCGCCCTCCCGTCGCAGAACGGTTGAGAAGAGCCGCACCAACGGCGCCCGGCCGATCGGCGTTCCCTCATGCACCCAGCGGCCGTCGCGGCGGATGACCAGATTGAGCTCTCCGCAATAGGGCGGCGACCAAGTTTCAACAGGCGGCAAGGGCCGCTTGGGATCGCCGGCGAGCTGAGCGGCGTAGCGCATGAGATCGGTCATGAATACGAAGGCCGGCGCTTTGCCGGCGCCGGCCCCCCTCGACTTGAGCAGATCAACCCGCCTAGCCGCCGCACGTCATGCAGCGGACATAAAGCGCGCCCGGGTCATTGAACTCGTTAAAGAAGCGCGCCTTCTTTTCGACAGCGCCGATGATTTTGCGCAGCACGGGCTGAGATTTTCGCGCGCCATCCGCGTCGATCCCGGCGAGCTTCATCGCCTTTACGGCGGTCTGGCCGAAGATCATCTTGAACGGCGAGATCTCCTCGCGGATCTTCACGCGATCATAGTCGGTCAGATTGGCGCGTTTCGCAGCGGCCGCGACCGCCTCGTCGATATCGCCGAGGTTGTCCACGAGTTTCAGACCCTTGGCCTGTTCGCCGATCCATACGCGGCCCTGCCCGACGCCGTCGACATAGTCCGCATCGAGGCCGCGGCCTTCAGAGACCACATCGAGAAAATCACGGTACCCGGATTCAACGCTTTGCTGAAAGACATCGGCGATGTTCTCTTCGAGCGGTCCGAGGCCGGCGGCGTAAATGGACGAGAGATTGGTCGTTCCGACGCCGTCGACGTTGACGCCCCAATATTCGGCCGCGCGTTCAAACGTCGGGAAGAACGCGAAGATGCCGATTGAACCGGTCACAGTCGTCGGGGACGCCCAGATTTCGTCTCCCGGCGCTGAAATCCAGTAGCCGCCCGAAGCCGCGAGCGACCCCATCGAAACGACGACAGGCTTGCCCGCTTCCTTCAACTCGAGAACGCCGTCGCGAATGATTTCCGAAGCGAAGGCCGAGCCGCCCGGGCTGTCGACGCGCAGGACGACGGCTTTGACCTGATCATCCTCGAGCGCGCGCTTCAGATTGGCCGCGACCGTGTCGCCGCCCGCCGCCGTGCCCGGCGTCGCTTCGCCGTCGACGATCGTGCCGGCCGCCGTCACAATGGCGATGTTCGGATTCTTGCCGTCCTTCTCAGCGCCGATAGCCGCAAGGTAGGTCGATAAATCGACGCTCTTGTAACCGGCATCGTCATCGCTCTCGCCGAACGCTGCGACCATCGCTTTCCGCTGCTCGATGCGGTTCGCAAGCTTGTCGACCAGGCCCGCATTCAACGCCGCTTTCGCAAGATCGCCCTTGCTCTCGCGCAGAACGGTGTTGAAGTCGTTCGAGAAGCGGTCAACGGCGCCCGATTGAAGGCCGCGCGCTGACTCCACCGAAGATTTGTAGGACGACCACATGCTTCCGAGGAAAGCGAGATTGGCTTCCTTGGCTTCCGGCGACATGTCATCGCGCAGGAAAGGCTCCACCGCGGCCTTGAACGTGCCGACCCGGAAGACGTGCGGCGTCACCAGAATCTTTTCCAGGAAGGATTTCACATAGCCGTCGTAAGCGGCGTAGCCGACGAGGACCACCGAACCCTTGTCATGGAGATATATTTCATCCGCACGCGAAGCGAGGAGATACTGCTCCTGCGAATAGTAATCGCCGACGGCGTAGACTTTCTTGCCTGACTTCTTGAATTCATCGAGCGCGGCCGCGAGGTAATGCGCCTTGCTGGCGCTGATTTCGGGAATGTAGAGCGACCCAAGATCAAGCACGACGCCCTTGATGCGGTCGTCTGAGGCGGCTTTCCTGATTGCGCGCGCAACCTCGCCGACTTCAATTTGCGAGGGCTCTTCGGCGCCGTACACCTGCTGAAAGGCCTGTTCGAACGGATCAACCGGTTCGGCCTCTTCGACGAGCACGCCGTTGGGGTTGATGACCAGGGCGGCCTCGCTCGGCACGCTGGCGACCGGTCCCGATCCGCCGGCCATGAAATTGCTCGCGCCGGAAAAGAGCCCGATCAGCAGCAAGATCATCGCAAGCCCGACGACCCCCTGCAGGATGAGCAGAATGCCGATGATGAGCTTGCCGAACCCTTTGATGAAGCCCCAAACGCTAGGACGATTTTCTTCTTCCGCCACTGACATGAACCCTTTTGCTGGCGCTGATGCGCCTCCGGAACGCCGGATATTGATTGTTCCAAACCCCTCTTAACGCCTCGATAACTCTGACCAGACAGGGTGCATCGCCGCGTTCAAGGCTTCTATCGTAAAGACCTTGGCGCTCGCCGCGCAAGGGGCAAGGCCGATGCGACAGTCTGTATCGGCGATCGGATAAACGGTTGCTGGAGGTCTTCAAAACCGTGTTATCTGAGGACGTTAGCGAGCCCGCCGCGGTGTCGTCCGAGGCGCTTTCGGGCGTAAAGAGGACCGATGAGCGACAGCACTCTCCTGCAGGACTTTGAAGACGTTTCCGCTCGCTTCCGGGCGGCGCGGCGCGAGTTGGCCGAGGTCGTCTACGGCCAGGGAGAAGTGATCGACCTGACCCTGACGACCCTCGCGGCCGGGGGGCATGGTCTCCTCGTCGGCGCGCCGGGTCTTGCGAAGACCTTGCTGGTCAGTTCGATCGGTTCGCTCCTCGGGCTTGATGCGAGGCGCATCCAGTTCACGCCGGATCTCATGCCAAGCGACATTCTCGGCGCCGAAGTCCTCGAAGAATCGGCGAGCGGGCGGCGCGAATTCAGGTTCATTCCCGGTCCGATCTTCTGCCAGCTGCTGATGGCCGACGAGATCAATCGCGCGAGCCCGCGCACGCAGTCAGCGCTGCTGCAGGCGATGCAGGAACGCCACGTCACGGTCGCCGGCGAGCGCCACGACACGCCCTCGCCCTTTCACGTTCTCGCAACGCAGAACCCGATTGAGCAGGAAGGGACCTATCCGCTGCCGGAAGCCCAGCTTGACCGGTTCCTGATGCAGATCAATGTCGGCTATCCGGACGAAGCGTCGGAGCGCCGCATGGTGGTCGCGACGACAGGCGCAGACTCGCGGGCGCTACCATCCGTCATGTCCGCGGCGGACCTTCTGCGCGCGCACGCCGTCGTGCGGCAGATGCCGGTCGCCGAGCGACTGCTGGACGCCGTTCTCGCGATCGTCAGGAGCGCGCGCCCGGTCGACGGCGCCGAAGAGCGCGTGCGGTCGCTCGTCGGCTGGGGCCCTGGTCCCCGCGCGAGCCAGGCGCTGTCGCTGGCGGCGCGGGCGCTCGCTCTTATTGACGGCCGCAAGGCGCCGTCGATCGAAGATATCCGGCGCCTCGCGAAGCCGGTGCTTCGCCACCGCATGGCGCTGAACTTCACCGCACGCGCGCAGTCGATCGACATTGATGGGTTCATCGACGAGATCGTCGCCAAGGCGCTCTGATGGCGCTGCGACCCGACCCATCGTCCGGCGAAACCTTCCGGCGGGAGGCCGGGCGGCTTGCGTCCGCGCTTCCGCCGCTGCTCGTCGAAGCGCAACGCGTGTCGCAAACTGTCGCCGCCGGTCTTCACGGCCGGCGCCGCGCGGGACCCGGCGAGACTTTCTGGCAGCACCGTCCTTACGCTTTCGGCGATCCGGTGTCGGCGATCGACTGGCGCCAGTCGGCGCGGACGCCGGACCGACTCTATGTGCGGCAGAACGAGTGGGAAGCGGCGGCGACCGTCTGGATCTGGCGTGACCGCTCGCGCTCGCTCGATTATTCATCCGTGCGCGGACTGCCGACAAAGCGGCGGCGCGCCGACGTGCTGGCGACCGCGCTGGCGCTGCTGCTCGCCCAGGGCGGGGAGCGTCTCGGCTGGATAGGGGATCCGCCGCGCGTCTTTCACGGCCGAACCGCCGGCGAGCGGCTGTACGCCCTGCTCGCCGAGGATGGTTTTGACGACGCCGCTTCGCTTCCCCCGGATGCGCCGATACGGCCCTTCAGCCGCGTGATCTATGTCAGCGATTTTCTTTGCGACATATCCGCGCTCGGGGCCGCCGCCGCGCGTTGCGCCGCCCTCGGCGCGGACGGGGTGATGCTTGAGATCAACGATCCGGCGGAGGAGACATTCCCTTTCGCCGGACGCGCCGAGTTTGAAGACATGGAATCGGACGCGCGCTTCAGGATCGGCGACGCGGCCCGGCTCGGGGACGACTATCGCCGCGCTTTCGCCGAACATCGCGCTGCTGTCGCACGCCTCGCCGCCGCGCTCGGCTGGCCGCTCATCCGGCACCGTACCGACGCCCCGCCCGCCGGAGCGCTCCTTTCAATCTACGCAGCGCTCAATCCCAGAAGCGCGCAATGACCGCGTCGACGTGATGGGACCATTGAGCTTTTCAGCGCCGCTTATCCTGATTGGGCTGCTCTCGCTGCCGGCGATCTGGTTCTTGCTGCGGGTGACGCCGCCTGCGCCCTCGCGCATCCGGTTTCCGGCGTTCGAAATCTTGCGGCGTCTTGAAAAAACGCCGGAGACGCCGAGCAAGACGCCGTGGCCGGTGCTGTTGATGCGGCTCGCCGTCGCGGCTCTGGCGATCCTCGCCCTGTCAGGCCCGATTCTCAATGCGCCGCCCCCGCCGGCGACGACGGCGCCGCTGCTGGTCGTCGTCGACGACAGCTGGGTCGCCGCTCCCGGCTGGCGGCGGCTGCGCAGCCAGATCGAAACCATCGCCGAACAGTCCGCCCGCGCAGACCGACAAGTCTATCTCCTGCGCACCGCAACAGGAGAGAGCGGGGCGCCGGAACCGCTCAGCGGGGCGGGGCTGCGCGAAGCGTTCGCCGACGGCCCTGCGCCGCTGCGGCCAGATTATGCGAACGCGGCCGAAAGGCTCGCAGGGCTTGAAGTCGCCGGCGCCGAAATAGATTGGTATGCGGACGGTATCGCCCACGAAGGCGCAGAGGCCTTTCTGGACGCCCTCCGCGCGAAGGGCGATGTGACGGTCCGCCTTGATGATGCGCTGCCCCGCATTGCGCTATCGCCGCCCGCGGCGGACGCCGCCGGCCTAACCTACGTCGTTCAGTCTGCCGGCCGCAGGGCGTGGAATGGCGACATCGTCGCGCTCGCACGCGACGGGCGTGAGTTGGGGCGCGCAGCCGTCTCGATCGCCGCCGGCGCCGCCTCGGGCGAGGCGCGGATTGATCTGCCGCTGGCGTTGCAAAACGAGCTTTCAGAGGCGCGGCTCGACGCGGTCGCCTCCGCCGGCGCAGCGCAGCTTGTCGATGCGCGCAGCCGGCGCGCCCTGGTCGGCTTCATCGCCAGCGGCGAAGCCGGCGCCGACCCCCTGCTCTCCGGCCAGCATTATGTCAAAAAGGCGCTTGATCCCTACGCGCGCTTCGTCACTGATACGCTCGACGGCCTCGTCGCCGCCGGCGTTTCGGCGATCGTGCTCGACAATGTCGGGGTCATTCGGCCGGGCGAAGCAGAAGCGTTGTCGAAGTGGATTGAAGGCGGCGGAGTTCTCATCCGTTTTTCCGGACCGGCGCTCGCCGAGGCCGCCGCCGACGCCTCGCCGAGTCTTGTCCCCGCCCCCTTGCGCGGCGGCGGACGCGCCTTCGGCGGCGCGCTGACCTGGGAAACGCCGCAGAAACTGGGCGACTTTGCGGAACGCGGTCCCTTCTTTGACATGACGCCGCCGCCCGATGTTTTTATTCGCCGGCAGATCCTCGCAGAGCCGGGCGCCGAAGCCGCCGAGCGCGCATGGGCGAGCCTTTCCGACGGCACGCCGCTGGTGACCGGGGAACGGATCGGCGCCGGCGTGTTGGCGCTCTTTCACGTGACGGCGACGCCGGAATGGTCGGACCTCCCGCTTTCCGCGACGTTCATCGAGATGCTCCGCCGTCTGATCTTTCTGTCGGCGCTGGGACCGGAGACCGACGAAGCGTTGAAGGACAGGGCCTATCAGCCGCTGCGCGTCATGGATGCTTTCGGCGTGCTGCGATCCCCGCCGCGCGAAGCAGCCGCCGCAACGCTCAGCGACATTGAGGCCGGCCCGGCGCCGGGCCGGCCCCCTGGCTTCTACGGCGCGCCCGAAGCCCCGATCGCGCTCAACGCTTTCCGCGCGGGCGATTCATTCGAGGCGCTGGCGCTTGACGGCGTCGCAACGCGGGGCTTCGTAGACAATCCGCCGCAGCGTCTCGCCGGTCCGCTGATCGCTGCAGCGCTCCTCCTCTTCGCGCTTGACGCCGTCGTCGCGCTCTTCATGTCCGGGCGACTACGGGCCCCCGTCGCCGCAGCGCTGGCGGTCTTGGCCGTCGCCGCGCCGGCGCCGCGCGCGGTCGCGCAACCGCTCGATGCGCCGCTCGCCGCAAAGGCGATTGAGGCCGCCCTTGCGACGCGGCTCGCCTATGTCGAGACGGGGGATCCCGAAACCGACGCCGTCGCGGCGGCGGGTCTTCAGGGGCTGACGCGGGAGCTGATCCGCCGCACGTCGCTCGAACCCGAGGCTCCGACGGCAGTTAATCCGGAAACGGACGATCTTTCGGTCTACCAGTTCCTTTATTGGCCGGTCGTCCCCGGCGCGGGCCAGCCGAGCGATGAGGCCGTCGCGGCGATCGAGACCTTCATGCGCTTCGGCGGCCTCCTCGTTTTCGACACGCGCGACGATGAACGCGCGGTCGCCGGCGCCATGACCCCCGAGCGCGAGGCCTTGCAGGCGATCTTGCGCCGCCTCGACATTCCGCCGCTCGCGCCTCTCGCTCCGGATCATGTGTTGCTGCGGTCCTTTTACCTGCTCGCCGATCTGCCGGGGCGGATGATTGCAAATCCCGTCTGGGTGCAGGCGGGCGAGGGGCCGAACGATTCCGTCACGCCGATCATCATCGGCGGCCGCGACTGGGCCGGCGCCTGGGCGAGCGATGCGCTGTCACGGCCCTTGTTTCCGATGACGCAGGGCGGCGAACGGGCGCGCGGCGTCGCCATCCGCGCCGGCGTCAACATGTCGATGGTCGCCTTCACCGGCAATTACAAGCTTGATCAGGTGCACACGCCGATTCTCCTCCAAAGGCTCGGCCGCGAATGATCGGGATCGCTTATGCGCCGCTTGTTCCCTCGTGGCTGCTGATCGCTCTCGCTGCGATCGGCGCGGTCGCCGCAGCGCTCTCAGTCTGGCGCAGGCCCGCGAGCGGCGTCTTGCGCGCCGCCGCGATCGCCGCGTTCATCGCGCTCATCGCCAATCCCCAGCTCCGCCAAGCCGAGCGCACGCCGCTTGAAGATATCGCCGTCGTCATCGCCGACCTTAGCGGCAGCCAGACGCTCGATGGACGCGCCGAGGCGACGCAAGAGGCCGCCGGCGAACTCGAAGCGCATCTGAGGACGCTTGGCGGCGTTGAGGTCGTCCGCCTTGACGCCGGAGACGCGGAGGAAACGCGGCTCGGCGAGACCCTCGCCCGCGCCGTCAACGACAACCCGCGCACCCGGCTCGCCGGCGTGTTCGTCATCACCG
Organism: uncultured Caulobacterales bacterium; assembly: GCA_964529675.1. Classification (GTDB taxonomy): domain Bacteria; phylum Pseudomonadota; class Alphaproteobacteria; order Caulobacterales; family Parvularculaceae; genus Amphiplicatus. The sequence continues at coordinate 8,606 of CAZGXT010000018.1, read as the reverse complement.
ACGGACAATCGACCGATGCGATTACAACGGAACGCCTGAAGGACACGGCGCCGGTGCATGTCCTGCTCACGGGACGGCGTAGCGAGACTGACCGCAAGATCACGATCGTGAAGGGCCCGCGCTACGGCATCGTGCATGAAGGCGCTGAAATCGCCTTTCGTATCGATGACCTCGGGCCGGACGGCGACGCGCTGCCAGCGCGCGGGCAGGCGATCATTACGCTTCGCGTCGACGGCGAGGAAGCGCTGCGTCAGCCGGCGCCGGTTGGAACAGATATCAGCTTCATCGCGCCGCTTGATCGCCCCGGCCGGTCGATTATCGAACTGGAGGTCGAGGACGCCGGCGGCGAGCTGACCTCGCGCAACAACATAGCCGTTCTGCCCATCACCGTCATACGCGACCGCCTTCGCGTCCTGCTCATTTCCGGCGAACCGCACCCGGGCGAGCGCGTCTGGCGGAATCTGCTGAAGTCGGACCCGTCGATCGACCTCGTCCACTTCACCATCTTGCGTCCGATCGAAAAAGCTCAAAACGACAGCGCGCTTGAGAGCGAGCTTGCGCTGATTGAATTCCCGCAGGACGAGCTATTCATCGAGAAGCTGAGCGAGTTTGATCTCGTCATCTTCGATCGCTTCACCGACCGCGGCGTCCTCAACGCTTTTCACTTCGACAACCTCGCGCGTTATGTCGAAGGGGGCGGCGCCGTGCTGGTCGCGTCCGGGCCGGAGTTCGCCGGCGATTTCAGCATCGCCAATCAGCGCAATTTCGCTTTCGTACTGCCCGCAGCGCCGTCGGGCGCGGCGATCGAGGAGGCTTTTCGTCCGCGTCTCAGCGACGCCGGGGAGCGCCATCCCGTCACCCTCTCGCTTCCCGAACAGGAGTTCTGGGGCCGCTGGCTTCGACTGATCCCCGCCGCCGTTCGCGCCGGCGACACGCTGATGAGCGATGAGGAGGGGCGTCCCTTGCTGGTTCTGGATCGCGTCGGGGAAGGCCGTGTCGGGCTTCTTCAGTCAGATCATGTCTGGCTGTGGGCGCGCGGCTTCGATGGCGGCGGTCCGCATGCGGAGCTTTTGCGAAGGATCGCGCATTGGCTGATGAAAGAACCCGACCTCGAAGAGGAGGCGTTGTCGCTCAAGGAGGAAAGCGGGGCGCTCGTGATCGAGCGTCGCACTATCGGCGACAGCGCCGCTCCTGTTCGCCTGATTGCGCCGGACGGTTCGGAAAGCGACGTGTCGCTCGCCCAGGCTGGGCCAGGCCGGTTCACCGCGCGCACGCCGGGCGCGCCGCGCGGTCTCTACCGGGCGCGGTCGGACGACCTCTTCGCCATCGGCTCGGTCGGCCTCGCGGCCCCGCCGGAGTTTGAAAATGTCGTGTCGGATCGCCGCCAGCTTGCGCCGGCGGCGGCGGCGACCGGCGGCGGGGTTTTCGACGTCAGGCGCGAAGGCGCTGTCTCAATTCCGGACATTCGCCGCGTCAGGGCGGGATCGGCGAAGGCGGGAACAGGATGGGCGGGCCTTGTCGAGAGGCGCGCTTTTCAAACCCAAGCGATTACCGACAGGCCGCTCGCCGATCCGCCCCTATGGCTGCTCCTGATCGCGTCGCTTCTGCTCGGCGCCTGGCTAGTCGAGGGACGCGGCGGCCGCGCCTGACGGACGCTTTGGCTCAGACGCCGCTTTGACGCTTCTGGCTTAACCCCGTCTCAATTAACGCGTCTTAACGTCGTGCGGTTGGCGCGGTGTGCGGGGAAGGGCGGGAGTGTTGCGTTGTGGCGTTAGAACCAGAAGATCCGTCCGAGGGTGGAGAAAAAGCACGGCCGAAGCGCTCGGGGCTAGCCGGGCTTTTCGGCTTTCGATCGGCGGCGGCTGACGTCGAAGAGTTGCCGGCGATGGACGTCGCCGCGGGTCTTGACCGGGCGCTCCGCCGCACGGGCGTACGCGAAACGCAGAAGGCGGCGCCCGCGAATTTTGACGAAAACATCAAGGACGCGCTCATCACCATCGAGTCGACGCTCTACTCAATCGACCGCGTGCGAGAGATCATCGAGCAGGCCTATGAAGTCGCCCTGTCAGCGCACGAGGCCGAAGAAGCCGGCGCCCGCGCGCTCCTGGCGGAAAGCTTTGACGAGCTGCGCCTTCAGATCAATTCGACGATCGAAGGGATCGACGACCGCGCCGCCAGGCTGATCGGCAAGAGCCCAAAGCAGATCGACGTGAAGCTTGGCGGGAAGGCGTATTATTCAGTGTCGCCTTTCCGGCTTGATGTCTCATCGAAGGGCCTCAATATAACGCCGCCGCGCGACGCCTTTGAGACCTTTGAAGAGATCAACGCCGCGCTCGACGAGCTTGACGTCGCGCTGAAGCGCGTCGATCGGGCTGCGGCCGCCTATTGCGGCGACGCGCAGTTTCTCATCGCGCGGCTCGCCGACGAAGAGACGCCCGCCACATCGTGCGCTTGAGACGTCGTTACGGCATCCCGATCAGCTTGTGCGTCTGGAGGCTAAGTCTCCATTGCGGATGGGCAAGGCAGTACGCGGCCGCTTCAGCCGTGTTCGCTTCGCGGTCGGGGCCGTCCATCGGCTGAAGAAAAAAGTGCCTGAACGAAAGGCCTTCAAAGCGCTCGGGCGGCGCGTCAGGTTGCGGGAAGACGAGCTTCAGTTCATCGCCTGAGCGTTGCACGAGGCGCGCCGTTGATTTCGGGCTGACGCAAATCCAGTCGACGCCTGGCGGCGCCTCTATCGTCCCGTTCGTTTCAATGGCGATCCTGAACCCGGCGTCGTGCAGCGCGCCGATCAGCGCCTTATCTAGCTGCAGGAGCGGCTCGCCGCCCGTGCAGACAACAAGCGGCTCGCCCGACACGCCCCGCCATTGGGCGCGAACATGGGCGGCAAGCAAGGTTGCATCAGCGAATTTTCCACCGCCCGGGCCATCGACGCCGATAAAATCAGTGTCGCAGAAGCTGCAGACCGCCTGAGCGCGATCGCGCTCAAGCCCGCTCCACAAATTACATCCGGCGAAGCGCAGAAACACCGCTGCGCGGCCGGCTTGCGCGCCCTCGCCCTGCAGGGTGTAAAAACATTCCTTGACGGCGTAGCTCAAGCGCGTGCGCTCCGGTGCTCGGCCCAGCCCCTTGCCCGCAGATCGCAGGCCGGACATGCGCCGCAGCCATACCCCCAGTCATGGCGAACGCCGCGCTCTCCGAGATAGCAGGAATGGGATCGCTCGACGACAAGATCGACCAGCGCATCGCCGCCCACCGCGTGCGCAAAGCGCCAGCTTGCCGCCTTCGACATCGCCATCAACGGCGTTTCCAGTATCAGGTCGCAATCCATGCCGAGGCGGATCGCTGTCATCTGCGCGTCGAGCGTTTCTTGCCGGCAGTCGGGGTAGCCTGAAAAATCCGTCTCGCACATGCCGCCGACAAGAACGCCGATCCCGCGCCCATAGGCGACCGCGGCGGCCATGGTCAGAAAAATGAGGTTTCGGCCCGGCACGAACGTCGTCGGCAACCCGTCTTCCCCAACGGCGATGGCGGTTGCGCGGGTCAACGCGGTTTCGCTGACCGCGCCGAGCGCTTTTAGATCGAGGCGGTGATCGGCGCCGAGCCGCCCGCTCCACTCCGGCGAGAGCGCACGGAGCGCTTTGAGCACCTCGAGCCGCGTCTCCAGTTCGACCGCGTGACGCTGCGCGTAATCAAGGACAATCGTTTCGACCCGCGCATAATGGGTCAGCGCCCAGGCGAGCGCGATCGAAGAATCCTGCCCTCCCGAGAACAGGACCAACGCTGCAGTGGGATCGAGCTTGCGCATGGCGTGACCGGCGGCCGTTTCGCTAAACTGACGATCCGATAGGCGGCGCACCAAGGAGGCGCAACATGGACGAGGTCGTCTTTCTTTATGTTACGGCGCCGGACGAGGACACAGCCGCTCGGATCGCCGAGGCGCTGATCGAGGCGCGCGCGGCCGCCTGCGTAAACATTCTCCCGCGCATCCGCTCGGTCTACCGGTGGAACGGCGCGGTCGAGCGCGGCGAGGAAGCGGCGATGATCGTGAAAACGACCGCCGGGAGATCATGCGAAGCGCGGGCGGTTGTTGAGCGTCATCATCCGTACGCCACCCCGGCGATCGCTGCGCTTTCCATCGACTCCGAGAAATCCGGCGAGAAATTCGTCAAATGGATCGAGGCCGAAGTTCTGGAAACCCTTTCTTAACGATATGCACGTAATAGTTGCATCGTTGTCGAGTCGCAATCGTCTCCAGCCGAGCCGGGTTTCTGCTTCCCCTCACCAGCCAGCACCCGGGAGCGCCTTCGACAACCACCAGTGAGCCCGGCGCCCGCAATTCCCCATCGCGGCCGGCCTCAAGGGCGATTGGAAACCGCTTGCTCCTGCCCTAGCGTCAGGGGCGGCGGTTTCCGGTCTGCCCTTGCTGCGATCCAGTCGGCGATATCGGCGACCGGGCCAGCGCGATCGAGATCAGCAAGAATGAGATGCCAACTTCGCGGGTAAACCCTCGCGTCGATATCCCCGGACAGCCGCGCTGTCGCCTTCTTCATTTTCTTTACCGGGATGATGTCGTCCTTCTCCCCGTAGACGACAAGGAAGTCGCCGCTGATTTCGTCGGTCGCGTCCCAGCCCTCGCCCATCATCCGGACGACTCCGAGCACCGCATCGAGGCGCGTCTCCTTTACGACATTGGGGTCCTCATACATGGCGCGCAGGAACTCGATATTGTCTGAAGCCTGACGCCCAGCGCTTTCGCCGGTCAACGTCTTGCGAGGCGCAACGCCGGCGGCGAGATTGAGCGTTAGACGATAAAAGAGCGGCATCTGCGCGCCGCCCCAGACGCCGGGCGCAGCAAGAATGATCCCATCAGCGTCGAGCGGCCTGTCGCGGTGTGCGGCCATTACGACGGCGGCGCCCATCGAATGACCGGCGACGAAAACTGGCGATCCGGGATGGGCCCGCCGCAAGGCGGCGACAAAATCATGAAGGTCCTGCTTCAGCGCCGGCGCGCCGGGCCATACGCCCTGCCCCGGCGAGCGGCCGAAGCCGCGCTGGTCATAAGCGTAGGTCGAGAGCCCGCGCTTCGCCCAGTCGGGCGCAGCGAGCGAAAAGGCGTTTGCATAATCATTCATGCCATGAACGGCGGCGATTATCGCAACCGGCTGTTGAGCGCGCCAGGCCGTGAGGCCGAGGCGCGCGCCGTCCGCTGCAATGAACGCGGTTTCCGTAAGACTGGGTTCAACCCGGGCCGCAGGCGCATCGGGAAAAGAAACGCAGCCGCCGATCACGAGCGCTGCGGCGGCGAGGCTACTCAGCCGCACGGCCTGTCGTTTCAATTGCGGCAAGGCCCTTGAGGAACGCTTCCCTCTCGGCGGTCGGCAGGCGTTGAAGAAGCTCATCTTCATAGCGAAGCGCGATAGCGGCGACCCTTTGGTAGACGATTTCGCCCTTCGCCGTCAGCCGCAAGGCTGAGACGCGCCGGTCTTTCGCTGTCTGACGCTCTACCAGGCCCTTCGATTCGAGCGACGAAACCGCGCGGCTGACCGCCATCTTGTCCATCGGCGTCATCGCGACGACATCGCGCGCAGCGACGGACGCCGCCTGCGCGACCGCGGCGATCACCCGCCATTCGGGGATCGACAGCCCTTCATTTCGATAGGCTTCGCCCAATTCCTCGCTCATGCGCCTTCCGAGCGCGACGATGCGATAGGGCGTGAACTCGGCGAGTTTGAGCCGCGGCCGGTCGCTCATGCGTCACGCCTTCAGGACGCCCCGGCGGATCTGGTCCTCTTCGATCGACTCAAAGAGCGCCTTGAAATTCCCCTCGCCGAACCCTTCATTGCCCTTGCGCTGGATGATCTCGAAGAAGATCGGGCCGATCGCGTCCTGCGTGAAGATCTGGAGAAGAAGCCCCTGGCCCTTGGTCGGCGCGCCGTCGATCAGGATGTTGTTGCGGTGTAGCCGTGCAAGGTCCTCGCCGTGCGCGCCGACGCGCGCTTCGACCTTTTCGTAATAGCTGTCCGGCGTCGACTGGAAGGGGACGCCGCGGCCGCGAAGCTCCTCGACGGTCGCATAGATATCGCTGGCGCCGAGCGCGATGTGCTGAATGCCTTCGCCGTTGTAGCGGGCGATGAACTCCTCGATCTGCGACTTGTCGTCCTGGCTTTCGTTCAGCGGTATACGGATCTTTCCGCAGGGGCTTGTCATCGCCTTGGAGACGAGGCCCGTCAGCTTCCCTTCAATATCGAAATACCGGATCTCGCGGAAATTGAAGATGCGCTCGTAATAGTCCGCCCAGACCGCCATGTTGCCGCGGCGGAGATTGTGCGTCAGGTGGTCGAGATAGGTGAGGCCCGCCGGATTCTTCGTTCTGTCCGCGCCCGGGATCGGCTCGAAGTCGACGTCATAGATCGAGCGCGCGCCGTAACGGTCGACGAGATAGACGTTGAGCCCGCCGATCCCTTCGATGCCGGGGATGTTGAGCTCCATCGGCCCGGCCTTGGCCTCGATCGGCTTGGCGCCGCGCCGCAGCGCTTCGCGAAAGGCGTAGGCGGCGTCCTTGACGCGAAAGGCCATCGCGTTCGCGCCGGCGCCATGCTGGTTCCGGAATGCGCCCGGCTGGCCCGCGGTCTCCCGATTCAGAAGGAAATTGATGTCCCCTTGCGCGTAATGGATGACGTCTTTCGACCGATGTCGTCCGACCGCTGCAAACCCGAGCTGTTCGAAAAGACGCGCCAGCGCGTCGGGGTCCGGCCCTGTGTATTCGACGAATTCGAAGCCGTCGGTGCCTAGGGGGTTCTCAAACAAATCGGCCATGGGGCGCTCCCGAAAGCGCCATTAGTAACACGTGTTACTAATTTGACCAACCTATTTCGAAACCCGGTTTGCAGCGATCACCAGCGCCCGCCCGACTGTCTCGGGCGCCACTTCGGGCAGGAAGCGTTCCTGCAGCTCGGCAGCGACCTCATGAATGCGCCATTCGACCATGACCGCGCCACGATCAACGACCTTCGACAGCATCTCATTGAACTTGAACCGGCCCTTAAAATCCGGGTGCCGCTCAATTATTCGCAGACAGTTCGCCAGATCGGTGTACGGCAGGCCGCCGGCGAAGCGCAGATTCGCCTTGCCCCACTCCGCATCGGTTTCACGATCCGCTGTTGCAACTGCTTCGAGTTTCGCCGCCTGCATGCCCCGCCCCTTGCTCTCCGCCGACAAGCGCGGCGGTTTGGCTTCTGCGGAGATTGCGGTCTAAGTTGAACGAAATTGTTAACGCGTAGGAGCGTCGATGAAGCTTTTCGGATATTGGCGGTCCAGCGCCACCTATCGCGTGCGCATCGCGCTGGAACTGAAAGGCCTTCAGTTCAGTTACCAGCCAGTCAACCTTCTCAAAGGCGAGCAGCGGTCTCCTGCATTTCTGAAACGCAATCCGCAAGGTCTCGTCCCGGCGCTGGAGACGGAAGAAGGGTCGGTCCTGACGCAGTCGATCGCGATCGTTGAGTATCTCGAGGAGCGTTACCCGGAGGTCGCGCTGCTGCCGGCGGACGCCGCCGCGCGCGCCCACGCCCGCGCGATCGCCGCAACGATCGCCTGCGAGGCGCAGCCCTTCATGAACCTGCGCATGCAGACCTATCTGAAGGAGGAGCTGGATTTCGACGAAGCCGCCATGAAGGCCTGGCTCAACCGCTGGTCAGGCGGCGCGATGGAATCGGTCGAGGCGCTTGTTTCCCGGTATGAGGGCGACTTCTGCGTTGGCGACAGGCCGACGGTCGCCGACGCGTTCCTGGTGCCGCAGATGTACGGCGCCTTGCGCTTCGGCGTCGATCTTTCCCGTTCGCCGAAGCTGAAAGCTATCCACGAGAGATGTTCGACTATTGAGGCCTTCAAGCGCGCCCACCCCGAAAACCAGCCGGACGCCATCAAATCATGAATCTCGCCCCCCTGATCTTCGCCATTGGCGACAAGAAGCCGAAAATCGACGCCACCGCCTTCATCGCTCCTGGCGCTGTTCTATGCGGCGACGTTGAAATCGGACCGAAGGCGTCAGTCTGGTACGGCTGCGTCCTGCGCGGCGACACCAACAAGATCATCGTCGGCGAAGGGTCGAACGTGCAGGACGGGACAGTCATACACGTCGACGACCCCGCCTATGGCGGCTTGCCGACGATCATCGGCAAATACGCCCTCATCGGCCACAAATGCATGCTGCACGGCGCGACGGTCGAGGACGAAGGCTTCGTCGGCATGGGCGCGACCATGCTTGACGGTTCAGTCGTGAAAACCGGCGGCATGCTGGCGGCGGGGGCGTTCCTGTCGCCGAAGAAAATCGTGCCGCCGGGCGAAATGTGGGCTGGCGTGCCGGCGAAGAAGTTTCGCGACCTGCGGGAGGGCGAAGACAAGATGGCGATGATCGGATCGCACCATTACATCGAAGAAGCGCGCGCCCATGCGGCGGCGCTGCAAGACCGCTAGCCCCCCGCTGCTGATGGACAGCACCGCAACGCCCGCCGCCGCCGCAAGATCGCGCGAGCGCCTCGTCATCGGCGCGTCTTCGCTCGGCACGATGTTCGAGTGGTACGATTTCTTTCTCTACGGCGCGCTGGCGA
>CAZGXT010000017.1:0-28566 GCA_964529675.1 uncultured Caulobacterales bacterium | reverse complement strand
ACGTTTGTTTTCATCTATCGACTTCTGGTAGCGATATTCGTCCTTCCTTCCTTATGGGCCCTTCTTGTAGGACGTTTGTTTGCTCGAAACGGGCGAAATGAACTTCTCCAAGTTGGCAGAGAAGATGGTGTTAAGTTGCGACCTAGGCCTGAACCAGAGGGAATCTGAAAACCGCTGCGTTTTCGCTCCTTCGTTATCGAGTCCAGCGACCGAACAACGATTTCTTACATTTCGCATCTTGGATAAGAGATAAGCGGTGAGGTCAGGCCCGCGCTTCCGACTCACTCCGCCGCTCTTGCCGGCTGAACCGGCGGGGCGCCGAGCGCGGTCGCGATGCGGCGGGCGAGGCGCTCGGCGACGGCCTCTTTCGACATTTCGGGCCAGCGTTCTTCGCCGTTTTCGGTGATGAGCGTGACCGCGTTGCGGTCGCCGCCCATCGCGCAGTGCTCGCCCGCCGAGACGTCCTTGGCGACGATCCAGTCGCAGCCCTTTTTCAGGCGTTTTGAGCGCGCATGCGCGACGACATCGTCGGTTTCGGCGGCGAAGCCGACGACGAGTTGCGGGCGCCCCGCCTTCAGATGCGCGACGGTTTTCAGAATGTCGGGATTTTCCGCCAGCGGAATATTGGTCAGGCCGCCGCGCTCCTTCTTGATCTTGTGATCGGTCTCGATCTCGGGGCGGTAGTCGGCGACGGCCGCGCACATCACCGCGCAATCGACGGGCAAGGCGGCCTCCGTCGCGGCCAGCATCGCGCGGGCGTTTTCAACGCGCAGCGTCTTCGCGCCGGCAGGCGCGCGCAACTCCGTCGGGCCGGAGACGAGCGTCACCTCCGCGCCGAGCCGGGCGAGCGCTTCGGCGATCTTGTAGCCCTGCTTGCCGGACGAGCGGTTGGCGATGTAGCGGACGGGATCGATCGGCTCATGCGTCGGTCCGGCGGTGACGAGGATGCGCTTGCCTGAGAGCGGCCCTTTCAGCGCGCGGGCCAAATAGGCCTCGACGGCGTCGGCGATCTCGGCGGGCTCGGCCATGCGGCCCGGCCCGAACTCGCCGCAGGCCATCTCGCCTGCGTTGGGACCGACGATCATCGCCCCGTCATCGATCAGGGTGCGGAGGTTCCGCTGCGTCGGCTTCGCCTCCCACATGCGCAAGTTCATCGCGGGCGCGTAGAGAACCGGCTTGTCGGTCGCGAGGAGCGCGGTCGAGGCGAGATCGGTCGCAAGCCCGTTCGCCGCCTTCGCCATCAGATCGGCGGTCGCGGGCGCGACGACCACAAGATCGGCCGATCGGGACAGCTCGATATGCCCCATTTCCGCTTCATCGGTCAGATTGAAGAGGTCGGCATAGACCTTCTCGCCCGTCAGCGACCCGACGGAGAGCGGCGTGATGAACTCCGCCCCCGCCTTTGTCAGGATCGCGCGCGACCCGATCCCGCGCTTTGAAAGCTCGCGGATGAGTTCGAGCGACTTATAGGCCGCGATCCCGCCGCCGATGATGAGAAGGATGGAGCGCTGGGTCATCAAGTCTCCGTGACATCGAGCTCTGGCGATCGCGCGAGATCGATCACTGCGAAACCGGCGTCGCCGGCCCGACGGAGCAGTCGCCGGTCGTCGGTGATCACCGGCGCAGAATCGCGTCTGGCCAGCGCAAGATAATAGCAGTCGTAAACCGGGTGATCGAGATCGACCGCGAGCTGCAGCGCAGCGCGGGTCAGCGTCCCGTCGATCGGTTCGGTCTTGAAATATCGGCTCTCAACGCCGTCCAGGATCTCCGGAAAGGAACGCGGGTCAACCTGTCCCGCGCGCGCATATTTCCAGAGCGCATTCGCCATTTCGGCGATGATCAGCGATGGCGCGACGAGCTGGAATCTCGACAGCGCCGCATAGGCGCGCTCGGTCAATTGCTGCCGAACCACCCATTTGACCGCGACGCTGGCGTCGACCACTGCGGGTCTCACCGGTCGCGATCCTCGCGAATGAGGTCGGTCGCATCGAGTGTTGTCGGCGGGTTCAAGGCGGCGAGGCGCCTGAGCCGCTCGAGGATGACCGCTTTCTGGGCGCGGGCGGCTTCGTCAAGGATTTCCCGGACCGACTGTTCCAGCGGCTTATTCGCGCGCTCGGCGCCCGAGCGCAGCGTTTCAACGGTCGCGTCCTGAAGATTTCGGACGATCAGCTGACCCATGGTCAATAACCTGATATCGGCACGATATCATAAGCCGCTAGGCGCGAGATTTCAAGGCGATCACCCTAGGCGATCTGCTCGACCCGCGCCTTCTGGCAGAGAGGATAGCTGGCCAGCAGCGGCTCGATCGCTTCGCGCATGGCGGCGAAGGAGGGCCCGTAACAATAGAGCGCGGTGTCGGTCGCCCCTTCCCAATAGCTCCTGAACCGGCCTTGCTCCCCCATCAGCCGGTCAAGCTCCTCGATCACATGGTTGACGTCACAGGACGCGTAGACCTCCTCGGGAAGGCCCGTCCCGTTGAGAAAGAGGGCGAGCCCTTCATGCGTCCCGAAAGGCGTCTCGGCCGCGCCGTCGCCGACCAGCAATTTTGAGCCCTTCGGCGCGCCGAGCTCTTCGAGCGCGGCGATCAGCGCGGCGAGCGCGGTCTCGCCTGCGTCTGGAAGCCGCAATTCGATATCGCAGTGGGAAACGCCCGTGTCGTCGCCGGAGAGCTGCGTCCCCCCGCCGGTCACTTCGCCGAGCGACAGTTCGGCGAGCACGTCCATCAGCGGCTCTTCGAAGTGCTCGCCTCGATGCATCGGCTGCAGCCGCGCATTCAGCCTGACAACGACGAGTTCGCCCTCGACCGCTTTCCGTCTCGCCCCGAATTTCAATCCAAACATCGCCGCCCCTTCCCGCTGCGAGCGAGAAATATCGCTAAGGACTGCGAATGGATCTTGAGCAAATTGACTAAAATTTTATCGAAGCGCCAGAACGGCGGCGAGAAGGAGCGCGGCCGCGCCCGCGAACCACAGGGCGCCGCGCATCAGCCGGCGCTCCCGCGCCAGGTCGCGCATCAGCGCCTCAGACGCAGCGCCCGGCGCGGCGAAGCCGTCATCGGAAACGCGCGCGGAGGCGGCCGCGATCGTCTCGACATAGCGCGGCAATTGCGGCGCGATGTCGAGCGCTTTCAGCGTCGCATCGCGCAGGCGGTCGAACTGGCGCTTGGGGCCGATGGCGTCGGCGATCGCCGCGCGCACGACCGGCGTCGCCGCCTCCCACATGTTGATCGCGGGGTCGAGCGTCCGCGCGACGCCCTCAACCGTCACCATGGTGCGCTGGAGAAGAACAAGCTCCGGGCGCAAGTGCATGTCGAACAGCGCCGTCACGTCGAAAAGCTGCTGGAGCACGCGGCTCATGTCGACGCGGTCGGCCGAAAGACCGAACAAGGGCTCGCCGACGGCGCGCAGCGCTTGCGCGAACGCCTCGATCGAATGCGTCTTCGGCACATACCCGGCGTCAAAATGCACCTTCGCGGTGCGGATGTAGTCGCGGGTGATGAAGCCGTGAATGATCTCGGCGAAAGTACGCCGCGTCGGCTCGTCGAGCCGCCCCATAATGCCGAAGTCGACGAGCGTCAGGCGCCCCTGCGCATCGATCATCAGGTTTCCCTGGTGCATGTCGGCGTGGAAAAATCCCTTGTGCAGCGCCTGTGTCAGGAAAACCTCGATGATGCGGCGGGCGAGCGCGCGCTTGTCGATGCCGCGCGCGTCGAGCGCGGGCAGATCGCTGACCGGCGTCGCCTCGATCCATTCGAGCGTCAGCACGCGCCGCGCCGTCAGGGGCCAGATGATCTCCGGCACGCGCACGCCGGGCGTCTCTTTCAGATCCTCTTTCAGCGCGGAGGCGGCGGAGGCCTCCATCCGGAGGTCAAGCTCGACGGCGGCGGCGGCCTTCAGCGTCTCCACGAACCGCACGGGCTCCATCCGCCGCGTCGTCGCCGACAGGCCTTGCAGGAAGCGGGCGGCGCGGCCGAAGGCGCGGAACTCCGCCGTCACCTGCGGTTCGATCCGTGGGCGGAGCACCTTGACCGCGACGCGCCGACCGTCCTTCAAGGTCGCGCGATGGACCTGCGCGATCGAGGCCGCGGCGATCGGCTCGGAGAACTCGGAAAAAAGATCGCCGAGCGGCTTGCCGAAGGCGCGCTCAATCTCGGCGACGGCGTCGGCGCGCGAAAAGGGCGGCATCCGGTCCTGCAGGCGCCCGAGATCGCGCGCCGTATCGAAGCCGATGATGTCAGGCCGCGTCGCCATGAACTGCCCGAGCTTGACGTAAGCAGGACTCATTTTTTCAAACGCGCTCGCAAGGCGCTCGCCCGGCCGCAACGCACGCCCGTCGGGGGCCTTCGTCCTCGCACCGATCCGGGCCGCCGAACCGATCCAGCGCAGCGGCGCGGGCAGATGATGGGCGGCCTCGGCGGGGATAAGCGCGTCATGGCGCGTCAGGCGCGCCGCGGCGGCGATAAGGCGAAAATAATCTTCCGCGGCGTTCAGCATCGCCGTCAGATCCGCCGGCCCGAATGGATGGCGACGATCCCCGCTGACAGGTTTTCAAAGCGCACGCGCTGCAACCCCGCCTCGCGGATCATCGCCGCGAAGCGTTCCTGCTTTGGAAAGCGGCGGATCGATTCGACGAGATATTGATAGCTCTCGCGGTCGCCTGCGACCTTCTCGCCGAGCCAGGGAATGACCGTGAAGGAATAGGCGTCGTAGAGCTTCTGCAGCCCTTCCGTCGCAAGATGCGAAAACTCAAGACACTGGAAGCGCCCGCCGACCTTCAAGACCCGCCGCGCTTCGGCGAGCGCGCGATCGATGCGCGTCACGTTACGGATGCCGAAGGCGATGGTGTAGGCGTCGACGGATCCGTCCGGGAACGGAAGGTTTTCGGCGTCTCCGCAGACATGCGCGAGACGGGAAGGGGCGAGCCGAGCGCGGCCGACCGCCGCGCCGCGCGCGCGCCCGGCGACCAGCATGTCGATATTGATGTCGCAGACGACGGCCGTCGCTGCGGGCAGCTGCGCGCTGCGCGGGCGGGCGTCGGCGCGAGTGAGAAAGGCGTCGGCGATGTCGCCGGTTCCGCCCGCGACATCGAGAAGGCGCTCGCCCGGCTGCGGGTTGAGGCGGTCGATGAAGACGGATTTCCAAATGCGGTGAACGCCCGCCGACATCAGGTCGTTCATGAGGTCATAGCGGCTGGCGACGCTTGAAAAGACGCCCTTGACGAGGCGCGCCTTGGCGTCCGCATCGACGTCCTGAAATCCGAAAGAGGCGCGCGCCCCGTCGCGTTCTGTCATCGCGTCCGCTTACGCCCGGGACAGCGGGCGGAGAAGCGCCTTGACGCCGCAGCAACGGTTTGAGAGGGTCAAGTGCCTGATATCAGGCGCCTATTGGCTTTTAGGCGGGGCTGACTGAATATCAGCCTCAGGGGGCGGGAGAGCGCATGATCAAGTCGGAACTCGTGCAGAAGCTTGCGGACGAAAACCCGAACCTTTTGCACCGTGAGGTCGAACGTCTGGTGTCGGTCGTGTTTGATGAGATCGCCGGCGCCCTGCAACGCGGGGACCGGGTGGAGTTGCGCGGCTTCGGCGCCTTTTCGGTGAAGCACCGGCCCGCGCGCGTCGGCCGCAATCCGCGCACCGGCGAACCGGTGCCGATCAACGAGAAATTCTCGCCCTTCTTCAAGCCGGGCAAGGAGCTCAGGGACCGGCTTAACGGCGGCGCGACGTCGCCGACAAGAAAGCCGAAGGCCGGGTGATGACGGCGCAGCGCCCATGAAAAAGGTCGTGCGCTGGCTGGTGACGGTTCCCCTCGGCGCCTTGCTCGTGATTTTTCTTGTGGCCAATCGTGCGCCGGTCGCGTTGAGCCTTGACCCGCTGTCAACGGCCGCCCCGGCGATTGCGACTCCGGCGCTGCCGTTGTGGATCTGGCTTGCGCTCTTTCTGTTCACCGGCGTCGGCCTTGGTGCTGCGGCGATGTGGGTGTCGGACCATGAACTGCGGGTCCGGGCGAAGGCGGACCGGCGGGAACTGAGCTCGCTGAAGAAGGCCGCGGCCGCCGCTGCGCCCGCGGTCGCGCCCGCCGAGAGTCAAAAGGAAGATTGATGGCGCCGCCGCTTGTCAAAATCTGCGGCCTTCGCGACGCCGAAACAGCGATCGCCGCGGCCCGTGCGGGCGCCGATTTCATCGGCTTTGTGTTCGTCGCGAAAAGCCCGCGCTATCTGGCGCCCGACCTTGCGAACGAAATCGTTCTGGAAACGAAAGAGTATTGCGAGGATGAGGGTCTTGGGGTTCCGCGATTCACCGGCCTGTTTGTGGATGCGGGCGAGAAACTGCTCGCCGAGGCAGCGCCCTTCCTGACCCATTTCCAGTTTCACGGCCACGAAGACGCAGGTCGTATCGCTGACATCCGCGCTGAATTCGGGGTCGAGGTCATCAAGGCGGTCGGCGTCGGCGAGGAGGCTGATTTCGACGGCATCGACGCGCTCGCGGCGGCGGCGGACATCCTTCTCTTCGACACCCGCCCGCCAAAGGGCGCCGCGTTGCCTGGCGGCAATGGCGTTCCCTTCGACTGGTCGCTCCTCAGGCGCTACCGGGGCGAGACGCCCTTCCTCCTTGCGGGCGGGCTAAAGGCCGAGACGGTCTCGGCCGCCGTCCGCGCGATGGCGGGTCATACCGCCTTCGCCGGCGTCGATGTCTCTTCGGGCGTCGAGACAAGGCCAGGCGCGAAGGACGTGTCGATGATCGAAGCGTTTATCCGCGCTGCCAAAAAGTAGGGCCGGTTAATTCGCTGAAAGATCGGGCCATATCAACGCCGCTGTGCTACCGCCCTGCGGCGCAAGCGTAATGAGGGATCAGTAAAGCCCATGCCGACACCAGTTCACTTCGAAGCCGACATCGACCGACTGAAGGAAATTGCGGCGGCGGGGGCCGGGCCATACCAGCAGGCGGATCCCTTTCCGCACACGATGATCGAGAACTTCATCAAGCCCGAGGTGATGGAGGAAGTGCTCGCTGAATGCGAGCGCGGCCACGCCGACTGGCATCACATGAACGACGAGGACCAGAACAAGTTCGCGACGACGCGGACAGCCCGCATGGGCCCGAAAACGCGGGCGCTCATCCAGTTCCTCAACGGCCAGGAGATGATGGAGTTCCTCGAGAAGCTGACCGGCATCGAGGGGTTGATCCCGGACCCGCAGCTCGCCGGCGGCGGCCTTCATGAGCTCAGGCCTGGCGGATTCCTGCGCGTCCACGCCGACTTCAACTACCAGCGTCACCTCCGGCTCGATCGGCGGATCAATCTCCTTCTCTATCTGAACAAGGGCTGGGAAGAATCCTGGGGCGGCAATCTCGAATTGTGGGACGAAACGACGACGGCCTGCGTCAAGCGCTACACGCCGGAGTTCAACCGCTGCGTCATCTTCAATACGACCGACACCTCGTTCCATGGCAACCCGCAGCCGGTGAAGACGCCGGACGGCCGCACGCGCCGCTCAATCGCGCTCTACTATTATTCGAACGGGCGGCCCGCCGATGAAGTCTCGCCGCAGCACATGACGATCTTCAGGAAGCGCCCCGAGGAGCGGACCGCCGTCGACGCCGGCAAATCATTTCTTCGCCAGGTGACGCCGCCGATCATTTTCGACGGCCTGCGGCGCCTTAAAGGAAAAGCGCGCTAAGGCATGGCGCGCGCCAGTGAACGGAACCCCCTTGACCAAACTCAATTCCTACCGCACCGGGCCGGACGTCGAAGGGCGCTTCGGCATTTACGGCGGCCGCTTCGTCGCCGAAACGCTGACCCCGCTCGTTCTCGACCTCGCCGCCGAATATGAGCGCGCCAAGGCCGACCCGCTGTTTCACGCCGAGCTTCAAACCTATCAGACCCATTATATAGGCAGGCCCTCGCCGCTCTATTTCGCGGAACGGCTCACGGAGCATGTTCGCGCGAAGGCGCCGAAGGGGCGCGGCGCGAAAATCTACTTCAAGCGCGACGAGCTCAATCATACCGGCGCCCACAAGATCAACAATTGCATGGGGCAGATCCTGCTTGCGCAGCGCATGGGCAAGACGCGCATCATCGCCGAAACGGGCGCCGGCCAGCACGGCGTCGCGACGGCGACGGTGTGCGCGCGCTTCGGGCTTCCCTGCATCGTCTATATGGGCGCGACGGATGTCGAGCGGCAAAAACCGAACGTCTTCCGCATGAAGCTCCTCGGGGCGGAGGTCGTTCCCGTGACCTCGGGCCGCGCGACGCTTAAGGACGCGATGAACGAGGCGTTGCGCGACTGGGTGACCAATGTCGCCGACACCTATTACCTCATCGGCACCGCGGCAGGCCCGCACCCTTATCCGATGATGGTGCGCGATTTTCAGTCGGTGATCGGAACCGAAGCGCGCGCGCAAATTCTCGACCGCGAGGGGCGCCTGCCGGACGCGGTGATCGCCTGCATCGGCGGCGGTTCGAACGCGATCGGGCTGTTTCACCCCTTTCTCGATGATACCGGGGTCGAAATCATCGGCGTCGAGGCTGGCGGACGGGGTCTTGATACGCCCGATCATGCGGCCTCGCTTTCAGGCGGCCGGCCGGGGGTTCTCCACGGCAACCGGACCTATCTCCTGCAGGACGTGGACGGCCAGATCATCGAGGGCCACTCGATCTCGGCGGGGCTCGACTATCCGGGCATCGGGCCCGAGCACGCCTTTCTCCATGATACCGGCCGGGCGACCTACCAATCCGCGACCGACGCCGAAGCCCTTGAAATGTTCGGCCTTTGTTCAAAGCTTGAAGGGATCATCCCGGCGCTCGAACCCGCCCATGCGCTCGCCCGCGCCCTTGATAAGGCCGCGCTCCTTCCCGCCGACGGGCTCGTCCTCGTCAACCTGTGCGGGCGGGGCGACAAGGACATTTTCTCGGTGATGCCGCATTTCGGCGGGTGACAATCGCGTCAGCGCACCCGCCAAGTGAGCGCGCCTTGTTGCCAGCGGCCTTTAGTTCTCATTAAACAAAGCCGGTTGAAGTCAGGTCGGCCCGCGGCGGGCGAGAAAAGGCCGCAGCCGGCAGTCGCGATTTGAATGAGGGGTTTCGTTGCTGAATTTGTCTTCCGCCGTCCCGTCGCCGGCCTCGGCCGCCGCGTCCATCGCCGAAGCTGCGCGCGAGCGCGCGGCGCGCCTTCGCCGCATTGTCGAGCATTGCAAGTCTTTCCAGGGCGCGCAGCTTTCGCGCTCCCTCAGCCAGGCGGGGGTGACGCTCGCCCTCTACGCCGGCCTCGTCGCGGCGATGATCGCGCTCGCCGCCGCCGACGCATGGGGCTTTGCGCTCCTTCTTTCCCCGCTCGCGGGCGGCGTTCTCGTCAAGCTCTTCACCATCCAGCACGATTGCGGCCACGGCAGCTATTTCAAGGCGCGAAGGGCGAACGACGCGCTCGGCTTTTTGATCAGCATGCTGACGTTCACGCCTTACGGCTTCTGGCGCGACGCGCATAACCGCCATCACGCGGGCTCGGGCGATCTCGATCGCCGCGGCGTCGGCGCGGTCGATACGCTGACCGTCGAGGAGTTCAAGGCGCTCTCCCCGCTCAACCAGTTCTTCTACCGCGCCTACCGCAACATGATCGTCATGGTGATCTTCGGGGCGCCCGTTTACTTCTTCATTCTCCAGCGTCTGCCGCTTGCCGGGGCGATGCCTTTTGCGGAAACTTACACAGGACTGAAGGCGCGCCAGATCTGGAAGAGCGTCGCGGCGCTGAACATCGCGCTTGTCCTCGTCTATGGCGCCCTCGTCCTTGCGTTCGGCTGGGGCGCGGTCGCGCTCGCAATCCTGCCGGCGGTGACGATCGCGGCGTGGGCCGGCACCTGGCTCTTCTTCGTGCAGCACCAGTATGAGGACGCCTACTGGGCGCGCAGGCCGGAATGGACCTACGCCGAGGCGGCGGTTTTCGGCTCCTCGCATTATCACCTGCCGACGCCGGTGCTTCGCTGGCTGACCGGCAATATCGGCCTCCATCACATCCACCATCTGGCGTCGGGCATCCCGAATTACCGGTTGCCGGAATGCTATCGCGCCAGCGAGGACCTGAGGGCGCTGCCGAAAATGACGATCGCCGACAGCCTCAAATGCGCCAGCCTCGCCCTCTGGGATGAGGCGAACCGCCGAATGGTTCCTTTCCGCGCGCTCAAGGTCTCGGCGTAGGCACTTACTCCGCCAGTAATTGACAGGCTGATTGTCGATCTGACAAACTTCTTGTCATGTATGATCCCGGCCCCATCCCCGCCCGCGACGTTCTTGCGCTGGTCAACGAAATCCCGCGCGCTTTTTTCCGGCTGTCGGCGATCGCTGACTCGCTCTTTTCCGATCTTGGCGTCGGCGGGCCCGAACGCGGCGTGCTTCGCGATCTCTTTGTCGAGGGCGAAGGGGCGGCCCCCGACTTCGCGCGCCGCAAGGCGGTGAGCCGTCAAGCCATGCAGGCGGTGCTCGACAGCCTCGTTGAAAAAGGGCTCGTCCGCACCGAGATTAATCCGCGCCACAAGCGGTCCAAGCATTACGTGCTCACCAAGGCCGGCATCGAAGCTTGCGTCGAAATCCAGCGCCGCGAGCTTGAAAAGATCAGCGCCCTGATGAACCCGGCGCCGCCGGCCGACTTCGCCGCGGCCGCCGCCGCCGTGGCGGCACTCAACGCCATTCTCGCGGCGGAAATCGATTCGCGCCGCTGATTCCGGCGCTGATTGCGCTTTCCCGGCGGGCGCGGCGTTTGACGCCCCGCTTGCGCAATGGTCGTCATCGCCTCACCATTGGGGTCCTCCTCGCGCCCAGGTCCCCCATGAACGCCAGACTGCTCCTAGCCGCCTTCGTCCTGATCGCCGCTTGCGGCCGCACGCCGGCGGCTGCGCCGCCCGCCGCCGATCCCTCGACCCTGCGCCGCGTTGCGCAGGGCGAGGTCGTCGGATTTCTCGCCGACAACGGGGTTCACGTCTGGCGCGGACTTCCCTTTGCAGCGCCGCCGGTCGGCGATCTGCGCTGGCGCGCGCCGCGCCCCGCCGCGGGCTGGGCGGGAACGCGCCAAGCGCTGCATCCGGCCGGCGTCTGTCCGCAGATCAGCAACGTCTTCAACGCCGACGACGGCGTCAAGCCCGGAACTCTTCTGGGTACGGAGGATTGCCTCTACCTTGACGTCTACGCGCCGGCGGGCGCGGTATCGCTCGGCGGATTGCCCGTGATGGTCTGGATCCACGGCGGCGGCAACGTCTGGGGATCGGCGAAGCAATATGATCCCTCAAACCTCGCCGCGAACGAAAATGTCATCATCGTCGTCGTCCAGTACCGCCTGGGGCCGCTCGGGTGGTTCGCGCATGAGTCGATCCGGCGGAGCGCCGAGACGCCGGAAGATGCGGCCGCGTCTTTCGCGCTCCTCGATCTCGTCGCGTCCTTGCGCTGGGTCGAGGAGAATATCGCCGTATTCGGCGGCGACCGGACGCGCGTCACCATCTTCGGCGAAAGCGCCGGCGGCCATAATGTCGCCGGGCTCATCGCTTCGCCCGCCGCGAAGGGACTGTTTCACCGCGCCATCATTCAATCAGGGCTCTTTGATTCAACCCCGCTCGCCGAGGCCGAGGCGGGCGGCGGCGCCGACATCAATCCGGCGCGCGCCGTCGCCGACCGCCTCGGCGTTGCGGATGCCACAGCGCTGCGCGCCGTCCCCCTCGAAAAGCTGTTCAGCGTCTACGAACCTGACGCCGCCGGCTTCTCCAGCATGCCGCGCATGATCGCCGACGGGGTCGCGCTGCCCGCAGAGGGCCTGCGCGCCGCGCTCTCCAACAAGGCGACCTTCAACGCCGTGCCCGTCATCACCGGAACCAATCGCGATGAGATGAAACTCTTCCAGCTTGTCGATCCCCGGCTCGTCAACCGGCGTTTCGGCGTCTTCCTGACGGCGAAAGATCAGCATTTCTACGACCGGCTCGCCGACTATCAGAGCCGCCTCTGGCGCGTCCGCTCGGTCGACGAGCCCGCGGCGCTGATGACGGGGGCGGGCCATGATGAGGTGTACGCCTATCGTTTCGACTGGGACGAAGGCGGACGGTTCCTGTGGACCGACCTCAAAGCGCTGCTCGGCGCCGCCCATGCGATCGAAATTCCCTTCGTGATGAACCGGTTCGAACTGCTCGGGCGGCTTGATCCGTTGATGTGGACGAAGGCGAGCGCGGAAGAGCGCGAAACGCTCTCGCGCCAGATCGGCGGCTATTGGGGCGCCTTCGCGCGCGACGGCGATCCGAACGGGGCGCCGCGCGACGGGGCCGGGCCGGACTGGCTGCGCTGGCAGGGGGAGGCGGCGCTGATGCGGCTCGACGGCGTCTCCGGCGGCGGGTCGCAGATGATCGGCTCGGCCGACAGCATCGACCGCCTCATCGCGGATCTTGAAGCCGATGCGGCGCTCACGCCGGACCAGAAAGAGGTGATCGCCGGCGCCTTGGGCGTCTGGCTCCCCTCTCGGGCGGGGGATTTCACGGCCGCGGCGAAAGGGTAGGCCTTGCCCCGTTTCCGCCTCAAAAACTCCCCGAAAAGACCCCGGCCTGAAGCGCCGGACCCGGCGCGCGCCGCGCGTTTGAGGGTCATACGGCGTCCGATCAGGGCCGCCGGAAGCGGAGGCGATCTTATGCGTTCATTGACGAAAAAGCTGGCCGGCGCGTTGCTCGGCGCCGGCTTGGTCCTCGGTGCGGCCCCGGCCCTCGCCGGCGAGTGGCGCCTTGACCCGTCGCGTTGCCCGGATCTCAGAGAAGACCGGCGTGATACGCGCGAATCCCGTCGCGACGAGCGGTACGACTACAGCCGCCGCGACGTCCGCGAAGACCGGTATGACCGCCGCGAATCCCGCCATGATCGCGCCCTGACGGTATGCCCGCGATCGGCCTTCTATTATGCGCCTGACCGCCAGGAGCGCGGCCGTGCTGACTGGCGTGCGCCGCGCCTTACTTTCGCTTACGACCGCGACCATCGCTTGCACTACCGCCATCACCACGGCGTGCGCATCTATGTTCGCGCTTAAGCCTTGAATCGCCGGGCGGGCGATGTAGGTAGGGCGTCTCACCTGTCGAGGCGCCTTGTCCCGCATCTCCCGCTTGTTCGAAACGCTCGCCCGCGAGGGGCGGGCTGGCTTTGCGCCCTTCGTCATGGGCGGCGATCCCGATTTCGCATCGAGCCTCGCCCTCCTGAAGGGGCTGCCGGGCGCGGGGGCTGATCTTATCGAGCTTGGCGTCGCCTTCACCGATCCGATGGCCGACGGGCCGGCGATCCAGGCGGCGGGCCTGCGCGCTCTCGACGCCGGCCAGACACTCGCCAAAACCCTCGCCCTCGTTCGCTCGTTCCGGGAAGAAGACGATCAGACGCCGATCATCCTGATGGGCTATTACAACCCTTTCTACGCCTACGGGGTCGACCATTTCCTCAAAGACGCGAAGTCAGCAGGCGTCGACGGCCTCATTGTGGTCGATCTGCCGCCCGAGGAGGACGGAGAGCTTTGCCTGCCTGCACGCCGCGCGGGGCTCGACTTCATCCGGCTGGCGACGCCGACGACTGACGACGTGCGCTTGCCGGCGGTCCTGAAGAACGCCTCCGGATTCATCTACTACGTGTCAGTCGCCGGCGTCACCGGCGCGAAGACCGGCGCGCGCGCCGCCGTCGATGAGGCGGTCGCCCGCCTGAAGGCGGCGTCCGCATTGCCCGTGGCGGTCGGTTTCGGGATCAAGACGGCGCAAGACGCCGCAGCGACCGCGCGCCAGGCC
Source organism: uncultured Caulobacterales bacterium (assembly GCA_964529675.1). Taxonomy (GTDB): domain Bacteria; phylum Pseudomonadota; class Alphaproteobacteria; order Caulobacterales; family Parvularculaceae; genus Amphiplicatus. Next base: position 14,795 of record CAZGXT010000017.1, on the reverse strand, counting down.
GATCTCGTCGTCGTTGGCTCGGCGCTTGTCGAGCGCCTTGCGGCGAATTTGCCCCTGCGCGGGGTTGAGCCGGTGGGCGGCGGGGCCGATAGTGCCTTGGAAGCGGTCCTCTCTCTGGCAAGAGACCTCGCGACGGCTGTTCGCAGCGCGCGGGCCGTTGGGCCCAAGGGAGTGCTTAAGGAATGAGCTGGCTCTCGAACCTGACCCCGCCCGGCATCAAGGCGATGTTCCGGAAAAGCGACGACGCGGCCGACTCGCTCTGGGTCAAATGCCCGGGCTGCGGGCAGATGCTGTTCGGCCAGGATCTCGAAAAGGCGCTGCATGTCTGCACGCATTGCGGCCACCATCTCCGCCAGCCGGCTGAAGCGCGGCTGAAAGCGCTTTTTGACGACGGCGCCTTCCGCGACCTCGACGTGCCGCCGCCGGTCGACGATCCTCTCGGGTTCCGCGACGAGAAAAAATATTCGGACCGCCTGAAGGAATACCGGCGCAAGACCGGCCGGCCCGACGCGATGCGCGCCGCGATCGGCGCGATCGACGGCATGACGAGCGTCGCCGCCGTGCAGGAGTTCGACTTCATGGGCGGTTCGATGGGCATGGCGCTCGGCGAGACGATGATCAGCGCGGCGGAAACGGCGGTCGACGCCAGAGCGCCTCTGATCGCCTTCACCGCATCGGGCGGCGCGCGCATGCAGGAAGGCATTCTCTCGCTGATGCAGATGCCGCGCACGACGATCGCCGTGCAGATGATGCGCGAAGCCGCGCTTCCCTACATCGTCGTGTTGACGCATCCGACGACCGGCGGCGTCACCGCGTCCTTCGCGATGCTCGGCGATGTCCACATCGCGGAGCCGGGCGCGCTCATCGGCTTTGCGGGCCCGCGCGTCATCGAACAGACGATCCGCGAAAAACTTCCCGAAGGCTTCCAGCGCGCCGAGTTCCTCAAGGAAAAGGGCATGGTCGATCTCGTCCGCCCGCGCGCGGAGTTGAAGTCGGCGATTTCGCAGCTCATCCGGGTACTGATGAAATCGGGCGAGCGCGCGGTTGTCTCCCAGCCTGCGTCGCCCGGCTCGACCTCGCGCGCGGCGGAATAGAAAGCGACGCGCGTTGGACAAGGTCGCTGCGGCGCTTGAGAAGGTCGCGGTCCGCCGTCCGGCGCTGATCGACCTCGGCCTTGCGCGCGTTCACCGGACGCTTGGGCGTCTCGGCGACCCGCAGCGGCGCCTGCCGCCGGTCTTCCACGTCGCCGGCACCAACGGCAAGGGATCGACCTGCGCCTATCTGCGCGCCATTCTCGAGGCGTCGGGCGCGTCCGCGCATGTTTTCACCTCGCCGCATCTCGTCAACTACAGGGAGCGCGTCGTCCTCGCCGGAGCCGAGATCGCCGATGACGCCTTCATCGACGCCGTCAACCGCGTCGACGTTGCGGCGGGCGCGGATGATCTCACCCTGTTTGAAACGATCACCTGCGCCGCCTTTCTCGCCTTTGCGGAAACGCCGGCGGATTATCTCGTGCTGGAAGTCGGCCTCGGCGGGCGTCTTGACGCGACGAATGTGATCGACAGGCCGCTCGCGGCGGTCATCACGCCGATCGCGCTCGATCACCAGAACTTTCTCGGCGATACGCTCGCCGCGATCGCGGGCGAGAAGGCCGGCGTTTTCAGGCGCGGCGCGCCCGCAGTCGTCGGGCCCCAGACGCCGGAAGCGATGGCGGTGTTCGAACGGCGGGCGCAGGAAACCGGCGCGGCGCTCTTCGCCTGCGGGTCGGCGTGGAACGCCTGGGCGGAGGGCGGGCGCCTCATCTATCAGGATGAGGAGGGTCTCTCCGATCTCGCGCCGCCGCGCCTCGCCGGCGCGCACCAGTTCATGAATGCGGGCCTCGCCGTGGCGGCCGTCCGGGCGAGCGGTCTTCTGTTTACGGATGAAGTCCTCTCAAAGGGGCTCCAGACAGCGCGCTGGCCGGCGCGGCTTCAGCGCTTGAAGGCGGGACCGCTTGTCGACGCGCTCGGCGCGGACTCCGAGTTATGGCTGGACGGCGGGCACAACCCGCATGCGGCGCGCGCTCTCGCGAGCGCGTTCGCCGATTTCGAGGAACGCAGTTCGCGCCCGCTCATTCTCATTGCGGGCATGCAGGAGAACAAGGACGCGGATGGGTTCTTCGCCGCCTTCTCGGGCCTCGCCTCGACGGTCTTCGCCGTTCAGGCCGATCACAAAGGCGCGCGGTCCCCTGACAACGTCGCCGCGGCGGCCGAAACAGCGGGCATTCCGGCCATAGCGTGCGGATCGCTGCAGGAAGCTGCAATGCGCGCGCAGGAAGCCGGCCCTGCGCGCGTGCTCATCTGCGGTTCGCTCTATCTTGCCGGAGAAGTCCTCCGGGACAACGCCTAGGCGGTCTTCGCCGGGGCGCCGATCTCGTTGCGGATCCACGCCGCCAGCGCGGATTTAGGCGCAGCGCCGACCCGCGTCGCCGTCAGCTTGCCGCCCTTGAAGATCATCAGCGTCGGTATCCCGCGCACGCCGAGCCGGCCCGGCGTCTCCGGATTGTCGTCGATGTTGACCTTGGCGATGGTCAGGTCGCCTGCGAACTCTGCGGACAACTCCTCAAGGGCTGGACCGATCTGCTTGCAGGGGCCGCACCATTCGGCCCAGAAATCGACGAGAACGGGCTTGTCGGACTTCAAAACGTCGTCCGCAAAGGACTGATCGGTGACGGGCTTGGTGGCCATGAACTATCCTCTTCGGCCGCCGCGCGGCCCTTACTCGCCCTCCAAAATAGGGGCGCCGCCCCGAAGATCAACGTCCCCTCACGCAAGCGTCATGGCGAACGCCCGGTCAAGCGCGTCGGCCGGAACCGGCATCAGCCGGGCGTCATAGGTCCACAGCAGCGCCGCCTCGATCTCATGGGCGGGATAGATTTCCTGCAGCAGCGCGCGATAGGCGGCGAGCTGCGCGATGTAGCCGGGGGCGACATCGGCAAGCTGCGCGGGCGGCGGCCGGTTCGTCTTGTAGTCGACGATCAGGATGCGCCCCTTGCCGATCGCCAGACGGTCGATCTGGCCGGACAGCACCAGGCCCGACCGCGCGCCCTTCGGCGCGCCGCCGATCGCAACTTCGGACAGCCCGCCAGGCGCGAAGACAGGCGCGAATTGCGGGTCCTCGATAACTCGCATCGCCTCGGCGGCGAGCGCCTCCCCCGCCTCAGCGCCCATCCGTCGGGCGAGGCGCAGCGCCGCTTCGGGACGTTGCGACGGGTCGAGGCCGGGCAGCAGTTCCAGCAGGCGATGCAAGATCCGCCCACGGAGGAATGCAGCCTCTCTCCGTCCGGGACGATAGGCGTCGTCGGTTTCCGGCGCCAGCATTGACGGCGACAGGCGGCGCGGGCGCTTCTCCGCAGGCGCCGGCGCCGACAGGAAAGCCGGCAGCGCCGCCGCCGCACCAGCCGGGGCGGCGTGTTGCTGCTTGAGTTTCGGCGCCGCCGTCTGCGGCGAAGCAAGCCGGCGAACCAAGCCGCCGAACCTTTCATCCCCCGTTTCGGTCTCCGGTCCCATCGCGTCGAGCGCGAGTGCGTGCCAAGTCCGCATTTCGGGGGTTGAGCTTTCAGGATAACTGCGGTTCCCAAGCTGATGGCCGCAAACGATCAGCCGGTCCTCCGCGCGCGTCGCCGCGACGTAGAGCAGACGGCGATATTCGTCCCAGGCCGCCGTTTTTTTCTTCGCAGCTGACGCCGCAAGGGACGGCGCGCGCTTGCCTTCGCCGATCCCGAGAAGCGGAACGCGAGCGCCCTTCGGGCCTTCGGCGATTTGCAGGAGGTCTTTGCTCGCTTCCTTCGGCGGGGCGTGCGCATCAAGAATAAAGACGATCGGGGCCTCAAGCCCCTTCGACTTGTGCGCCGTCATCACCCGAACGCTCGCGCCCGCCTCCGCGGATTCCCGGTTCGCTTCCGCGTCCGACGCTGCGACGGCGTCCACAAAAAGCCGGAGGCTGCGCGGGTTCTTCGCTTCGAAATCGAGCGCGAGGCGCAGGAATTCTTCAAGCGGTTCGCGTGAAGGCGCGCCGAGTCGCGCGGCGATGCGTCGCCAGCCGGACGGCGCGCCGGTTTCAAGAATGTGCATGAAGAAGGCGACGGGACCTTCCTTCAGCGCGACGGCGCGTGAGGCCTCAATCTCGCGTGCGGCCGCCGACCATTCGGGCCTTTCCTTTTGCCGCCGAAGCAGCGCCTCCCACAGCCGGCCTTCGCGCGCATGGGCGAGATCGAAGAGACTGTCTTCGCTGATGGTGAAGAACGGGCTTTTCAAAACCTCCGCCAGCGAAAGATCGTCGCCCTCATGCAGCGCGGCGCGCGCGTAGGAAAGGAGGTCGAGCGCTCCTTGATCCTCGACAAGTTTGAGCCGGTCGGGGCCTGCGACCGGAACGCCGCGCCGGGCGAGCGCCCGGATCATCTCGTGAAATAGGCCCCCGCGTTTTTGGACCAGGATCATGATGTCGCCGGCGGCGATCGGCCTGCCTTGCGATTGCAGAGTCGCGCCGGTTTCAAGCCAGCCGGCGATGGTCGTTGCAATCGCCTCCGCAAGCACGCGCTTGGGGTTTGCTGCGGAACTCTGATCGAACGGCGCGTCCCACGCACTGGCTTGCCCTGCCTTCTCGTACGGAACCAGCGGCCATAACTCGACGCTGCCCGCCGCCCCTTCGCGCGTGCAATGGTGCTCGGGCGGCGCGTCGCTTACGCCTTCAAAGACTTTATGCCGGGCGAAGACGCGATCGACGAACTGCAGCACCGGCGCCGTCGTCCGGAACGAGGCTTTCAGGGGCAGATTCTTGAACGGCCCTGCGGCGGCGATCTTCTCGCCGAGATCGATGGACTTGCCGTCGAACAATTTGGCGTCGGCGCCCTGAAAGGAATAGATCGACTGCTTCTTGTCGCCGACCGCGAAAAACGTGCGCGGCGATGGGCGCGCGCCGGCGCCGGCGAGAAACTCAGCAAGCGGACGTTCGATCACGTCCCACGCGTCGGGCCCGGTGTCCTGCGCCTCGTCGAGAAGGATGTGATCAAGGCCCTGATCGAGCTTGTAGAGAACCCAGTCAGCGGCGTTCTTTCCGGTGAGCAGTATCAGCGTCAGCGCAATAAGGTCGTCGAAGTCGAGCGCCGCCCGCGCGGCTTTCGCCTCCGCATAGCTCGCCGAGATGCGTTCGACGACGGCGTAAAACGCCTTTGTATCCTCATACGCCAGCAGGGACCGATAAAGATCCAATTGGTCGAGGAAATCGCGCCTGGTGTCAGCGAGGAAGCCTTCGATCCAGGGATCGATGGCGGCGGTTGCGGCCGCGCCGAAACTCTCTCGCGGCGATCCGTCCGACTTGATGAAAAGCTTGGTGAGCGCAGCGAGACGTCCTTCGTCATCCTGCGCGGCGAGAAAGCGCGACAATGGATCGGCGCAGTAACGCTTCGGATTTCCTCCGCTCGCATCCAGACCGTCACGAGCCCGCATCAGGTCCGAGGTCGGCCGAATGCTTGCTAAACGTCGAAGGATCGCCTTCGCGCTTTCCTCCCCGGAAATGCTGAGCGCGATGCGGACCGTCCCGGCTGACTGCGACCAGTCGTGGGCGGCGAGAGCGAAGTCACGCCGCCGTGCGGTGACGGCTTCTTCGAGAAGCGCCCGCAGGACGTCTCCTTTCACGCGCGACAGCAGGTGCGCGAACGCGTCGCCGAGCGCGCGGTCCTTGCCGATGCGCAGCGCGACCGCCTCAGCGGCGCCGCGCGCCAGACGCCTTGCTTCGATTGCGTCGATCACGGAAAAACCGGGCGGGATGCCCGCCTCCAGCGGAAAGCGTTTCAGCACGCCCTCGCAGAAGGAGTGGATGGTCTGAATCTTGAGCCCGCCCGGCGTCTCCAGCGCCTGTGCGAATAGCCGGCGGGCGCGCGAAAGCTCGGCCGGCGATCGCGCGCGGCCATCCTCGCCGCTGAGATCGTTCAGTCCCTTTGTCAGCGCGGCGTCGTCGGCTAGGGCCCAGCCCCCGAGCAGCTTGAACAAGCGGTCGGCCATTTCGGCGGCCGCCGCCTTGGTGAAGGTGATGCACAGGATCGACGCGGGAGAAACACCGTCAAGCAGCAAACGGGCGACGCGATTGGTGAGCACGCGCGTCTTGCCGGAGCCGGCGTTCGCCGACACGAACGCGGAAATCGCTGGATCAGCGGCGAGGCGCTGATGGCCCGTCGTCTCGTCAATGTGAGCTTGCGCGCTCATTCGCCGTCTTCACCCGCATCGTCGCTCGCCATCCACTCACGCCGCCGCGCGAGCTGGTCATAGTCGGCCTCAAGATCGCCCTCGCCGCGGCTGCTCTTCTTGATGAACTGCGCGCGCGGCTTGCTGCGCCAGACGGCGGCGGGCGCGTCAAAGAGCGCAATCCACCGGCGCAAGGCGGCGCCGGCGTCCTCGATCGCTGCGCGCGCCGTGTCGCCCTCCTGACCAAACGCATCCTTGGCCTCATCGCCGCTGCGGCCGATCAGTTTCAGATATCGGTATTCATGCGTTTGCGTCGCTGGAACGCCGCTGAAACCACCGGCGCCCAAGATCAAGCCGGTAAGCGGCAATTGCGGTGAAAAATTCGCCTTCTCCTGTTTGTCGGTCGGCAATGCGCCTGTCTTGTAGTCGAAGATCGCTGCTTCGCCTGTCTGAAGCACATCGATGCGGTCGGCGCGGGCGGTCAGCGTGAACGGCGGATCGACGCCGGGGAGCGTCAATGCGCCCTGCTCTTCGACAAACGCCCTGCCTTGCGCCCTTCGCGCAGCGTCGAAGCCGGCGAACCATTGCAGCGCCTCATCAAACGCCGCCGACCAGAAAGCGCGATCAGCGCCCAGAAGTCCAAGGCGCGGCGCCTCTTCATCAAGGATTGCCCGCAGCCGCTCAACCGAAGGCGCTGATGCGTCGCGGGCGCCGCGCTCAAACACGCGGTGAAGAAGCGAGCCGACTTCGCGGGGGCCCGCGCTCGCCCCCGGCGCCTCGAGCGGCCGGAGCCGCAGGATTCGTTTGGCGTAGACGGCGTAGGGATCGCGGATCCATTTCTCGATATCGGTGACGGGCAGCGTCGAAGGGCGCCTGTCTGGTCCGGCGCGCGGGCGTGGAGGGTCCGCGGGCTCAGCCGGCCCCGCGGCGTCAAGCGCCTCGGCGCGCGCCCGCTGCTCGACAGACTTGTCGATGCTTGCAATCGCCCCGGCGCCGTCGAGGATGTTCCGCAAGCGGATGATCCATCGCGAGGGCTTCGCCGGATCGCCGCCGGCGCGCTTGGCGCGCGTCAGCGTCACGCGCGGCGCTGCGGCGCCTTGCGCGAAATCATGCGCGGCGAGCCCGATGCGCCGCTCCGGCGAGGGGAGCCCGATCTTCTCCCGCATCGCCCGCGACAAAAACGGGTCGGCGGGCGCGATCTGCGGCCAGACGCCTTCATTGAGGCCGCCCAGAATGACGTGATCGGCGCTGATCAGGCGCGCTTCCAGCGGCCCGAGGATCGACAGGCGCGGATGGGCCTCGCTCCGCCGGCGCACGACTGCGCCGGCGATCAGGGCCTCGAACACGTCGCCGTAGCGCGCGCCCTGCACCGCGTTGAGCGCGCCTTCTTCGGCGAGCAGGCTGGCGAGCAGCTCAGCGCCCGCCGCGCCGTCTTCGCCGGACCACACACCCTCGCCGCCGGCGATCGTTTCCGCAGCCTCGAGGTGAGCGCGCATTATCGCGCCCAATTCATTTGCCGCAGACGCCTTGAAGCCGTCCGCCGCGGTCTTGAGGACTGCAATCACGGAAAGCATGGCTTCGCCCGCTTCTGTCCCGCCGCGCTCGCTGGCGGCGGCCTGAAGCGCATCGCCCTTTCTTGGACCCCGGAGCGCGCGGTCGAGCGCTTCGACGCCCCGCCGGCGCATCGCCTCGTCAATACCGAGCTGCGCCAGAGGGTGACCAAGCAGCGCCAGAATGGCGACCGGGTCGCCGGGATCAGACAGAAATCCTGCGACGAGCCGCAGGAAGACGCCGCAGGACGAATTCGAGAAAGGGACGCCGCCCGAATCGTCGATGCTGACCTTCCACCGGCGCATCTTCAGCGCGACCCGGCGCGCAAGATTGCGATCCGGAGTGACCAGCATCGCCGTCGCGCCGTCGGTTTCTAGCGTCTCGCGGAAAATCATGGCGATGATGGACGCCTCGGCGTCTTCAGTTTCGGCCTCGATGAGCGTGAGGCCCTCGCGCGCCTTGGCGAGCGCCGGGTCTTCCGCCGTCGCCTCGTCGATCAGCGCGCGCCATTCGGATGTTGCGTCCGCAGGCCGCAGAGCCAGGCGCAACAGACCTGCGCGCGGGCTTGGCCGCTCGGAGCGAGGCCACGGGGCGATCGCGGCAGGCTTGCGGCCGATGTCTTCAAGAAGACGTTTCAGTCCGTATTGCGGGTGCGCATCCTCGATCGCATCGTAGCCTTGCGCATCAAGATCGCGATCAAGTCCCGGCAGGATCGCAGCCCCGCGCGGCGCGGCTGTGATCGCTGCGACAAGGCGGGCGACCGCCGGCGCGCTCGCGGTCGTGCCTGCGATCAGGATCGGGTGCTCAGGGGGTTGCGCCAGGATGCGCCTCGCCTTGGCGTTGATCAGCTGCGCGCGGCGCCAAGCCGGATCGCTCACGCCTTGTTCCTCGAGAAAAGCAGGCCATGCCGTCGTCACGATCTGCAGAAATTCAGCCGATTTTCGCCAATGCTCAGCGCGATCCCCGACATCGATTTCGGAAAGGAGCGCCGGGTCAATTTCCTCCGCATACAAAGAATCAAGGAGTTTTCCGAGCTCGCGGGCGGCGGCGAGCGCCGTCGGCCAGTTTTCCTGCCCGGCGAACGCCCTGTCTTTGGCCGCTGCAAGGCGCGCGAGCGCAAGAAGGCGGGCGGTTCCGGAGATGGATGGTGCGAGCGCCAGCTCATCTTCAGCCTCGCCCGTAAACACGCCGAGCTCGTCCTCGTCGATGTCGCCGATCGCGCGCATGCGCGGCAACAGGGCCGCGCGGACGCCCATTCGCGCCCATGCGTCGAGAATAGCGTCGCCAAGAGCGCGCGCGGCGCGCCGCGTCGGCAGGTAGATCTCGGCGCGGGGAAGATCGTCGCCGAAGGCGCCGAGAAGGCCATCGGCGAAATCGGTCAGAAGGGGCCGGCCGGAAACGATTGAGAAATAGCGCGGCGGCGAAAGGTCAAAGAAGAATGCGCTCTGCGGCCGGTCTGTCATCCGGTCGCTTGTCGAAAAAAGCTTCGGCGAGCGCAAGCCCTTGCGGATCGCCGACATGCATCCAGGGTCCTTCGTGCACGACGCCCTTCATGCGGCCCGCAGCGCGCGCCTTGTCCCACAACAGCCGCAGCGAAAATGGCCCCTCCGGCGCGCCTCCCAGCAGGGACGGCCGAATGATCTGCAGGCCGGTGTAAACAAACGGCGCCGAGGCGCCAGCCCGCCATTCGAGCGCGCCGTCCGGCGACAGGTCGAAATCCCCGGCGCCGTCATAACCGCTGGCAAGGCGCGCGGGCACGAGCAGGAGAAGGGCGTCCATCGCCTCATCGCGCCACGCATTCGCCAAAGCGGCGCAAGGCTCTTCGCCGGGTCCGTCGACAAGGATCGCATCGGTATTGGTGCAGAACACCGGCCGCTCGCCGAGATGGGCCTGCGCTTTCTTCAGTCCGCCGCCGGTCTCAAGCAGCAAGGCGCGTTCGTCGGAGATGACAATCTCCGGCCGGCGCCGCTGCGCAAGATGGGACTCCATCTGGTCGGCGCGATAGTGAACATTGACGACGGCGCGTTTAACGTCCGCTTGCGCAAACCGGTCGAGCGTGTAGTCGATGAGGGCCTTGCCGGCGACTTTGATCAGCGGTTTGGGCAAATGGTCGGTCAGCGGCCGCATCCGCGTGCCGAGGCCCGCCGCCAGCACCATCGCCGTCGTCGGCCTATGCGCCATCAGAACCGGTCTCCGAAATGGCGCTGGAAAAAGCGCGCGACCGGCGCGAGTTCCGGATGGTGAAGATCGCGCGCGAAATGGGCTTCGACGCGCGGGAAGAAGTCGGCGTATCGCGGCTTGCCGTCGCGGCGGATGAGGCGCGCGAAGATGCCGAGAATCTTGGCGTTGCGCTGCGCGCCGAGGATCGCGTAATCGCGCCGGTAAGCGGCTTCATCAAAGCGCGCGAAGCCTCGCGCGCCGGCCGCGTATCTTGCGATCATCGCCTCTGCGAGCGTCGGCGACACGTCGCGGCGCGCATCTTCCAGAAGCGAAACGAGATCATAGGCGGGATTGCCGAAGAGGCCGTCCTGGAAGTCGATGACGCCTGCGCGCTTGTATGCGCTGCGCGCTGGCAGCCACAAAATGTTCTCCGCGTGAAAATCGCGCAGCACCATCGTCGACGGCGCTGGAAGCTTGGCGAGAACGCCGTTCCACGCATCGAGATAGTCGGCTCTGATATCCGGGCTCGCCGTCTCGCCCTTGAGGTGCGGCCAATACCAGTCAGGCGCCAGCATGACCTCGGCTTCCATCGCCGTGCGGTCATAGGTCAGCATGGTGTAGGTCGGCGCCGCCGGCGCGGCCGGCGCGGCCTCATGCAACGCGAGGAGCGCATCGATCGCAGCCGCGTAAAGATCACGTTCGTCAGCGCCTGCCGGTATTGCGCGCGCGAAGAGGTCGTCGCCGAGATCTTCGATGACGGCAAAGCCGGTCGACGCGTCGGCGGCGTAAACTTCGGGCGCCGACAGGCCGGCGCCGCGCAGCGCGCGCGCGATCGCGGTGAAGGCGTTGAGATTGGGTCCGGCGAGGCGCGCCATCGCGTTATAGCCGAGCGCGCGGCGCGCTTCGGGGCTGGCGTCAGGCGGGCACGCGGCCCCTTCGGCGGCTGGCGGCGCGTTCATCAGGACGGCGGTGCGTTCGCCCAGCGTCAGGCGCTCATAGCTTCGCGTCGAGGCGTCGCCGGCCATCGGAAAGGCGATCGCGGAGCCCCAGCCGGACGCCTCCAGGAACTGCCGACGAGCGTCAGCGCGGCGGGCGGCGTCGTCGTTTCGGATTGCGGGTGCGGTCGCTTGCGTCATGGTCAGACCCTAAACCGGCCCTTGTTCCCTAAGGGTAAAGGGCCTTGACTCGCGCAGACCATTCTTCGTTTCCGCGCACAAGAGCCCTTCGCCCGCCGTCCTGAGGCGTCAGGCGAATGAGCAACATTGAGGCTGGAAGAAGCGGCATGATCCGTTCCGGCCACTCGATCAGCAGAACGCCGCCGTCAAGCGCCTCCTCAAGGCCTAGCTCCCAGACTTCTTCGGCCTTTTCGAGGCGATAAAGGTCGAAATGCCAGAGGGTGAAGCCCGGTGCGTCATAGGTCTCCACAAGACCGAAGGTCGGACTTGGCGCCTCGGCAAGGCCTGTCGCCGCGCCGATCGCCGCGCGGGCGAGCGTCGTCTTGCCGGCGCCCAGCGGCCCGGAAAGGCCGATGACGTCGCCCGGGCGCAACAGGCGACCGAGCGAGTCGCCCAAACGGGCCGTCGCTGCTTCGCCGGCGAGGGGAATCGCAAACTCCATAGGGTAAGAAATAGGGCTGGCGCCGCGCCGCGGCAAAGGCCTGCCCTGCTTTTGCGGAATTGACCGCGCGCCGAACCCCGTGCGACGAGCCCTCGCGTCATGAATGGACGATCGATCATCATCGGCGCGGGCCAGGCAGGCGCGCAGGCCGCCCAAAGCCTCAGGCAGGCGGGGTTTCAAGGCTCGATCATGTTGATCGGCGAGGAGCCGGCCGCGCCCTATCAGCGCCCACCCCTGTCGAAGGCCTATCTTCAGGGCGCGCTTGGCGCCGACCGGCTCGCGCTGAAGCCCGACGCCTTTTATGCGCAGAAAGGGATCGACTTGATGCTTGGCGTTCGGGTTGTCCGCATCGACCGCAAGGCGGCCCGCGTAGAAACGGACGACGGCGCGAGCTTTCCCTATGATCGCCTGTTGATCGCGACGGGCGCCCCGCCGCGCCGGCTCGCCTGTCCGGGAGCGGAGCTTTCAGGCGTCCATTATCTGCGCACCATCGCCGACTGCGAAGGCTTGAAGGCGTCCTTAGGAGGCGCGCGTCGCATCATCATCGTCGGGGCCGGCTATATCGGGCTTGAGGTCGCCGCGTCGGCGCGCAAGGCCGGATGCGACGTTGCGGTGCTCGAAGCGCAAGGCCGCGTTCTACAGCGCGTCGCAGGCCCTCAGATTTCCGCGTTCTTTGATGCGCTTCACCGCACCCACGGGGTCGATCTTTTCCTTGGCGCGATGCTGGCCGGTTTCGAAGGGCGTGACCGCGTCGAGCGCGCCGTGCTCGCCTCGGGCGAACGCCTTGACTGCGATGCTGTTCTCATCGGCGTCGGGGCCGCGCCCGCGGTTGCGCTTGCGGTCGACGCGGGTCTTGCAATCGACAATGGCGTTTCGACCGACGAGCGCGCCTGCACGTCTGATCCCGCGATCTTCGCAGCCGGCGACTGCGCCAGCCACCCGTCGCGCCTCTATGGGCGGCGGATGCGGTTGGAGTCCGTGCCGAACGCCATCGAGCAGGCGAAGGTTGCGGGCGCCAATATGGCGGGCGGGTCCGCAGTTTATGACGCCGTGCCGTGGTTCTGGTCGGACCAGTACGACATAAAGCTGCAGACGGCGGGCGTCGCCGAAGGCGCGGACGCGGCGATCGTGCGCGGCGATCCGGCGTCGGGGCGGTTCTCGGTATGGAGCCTCAAAGGCGGTCGGCTCCTCGCCGTCGACGCCGTCAACGACCCGGCGTCCTTCCTCGCTGCAAAGAAGGTCATTGCGGCTAAAACGCCGCTCGATGCGAAATCGCTTGCCGATCCGGCGACAGACCTTAAATCCCTCGCGTCCTGAACCCCCGTCGAGAGCCGCCGAGAGCCGCATGCCCAAAATCACCTATGTCGAACACAACGGAACCGAACATGTCGTCGAGGCGCAGGCAGGCGTTTCGGTGATGGAGGCGGCGGTCAAGAACATGGTGCCGGGCATCGACGCCGACTGCGGCGGCGCCTGCGCTTGCGCGACCTGTCATGTCTATGTCGACGCCGCCTGGCTTGAGAAAACCGGCAAGGCCGAGCCGATGGAAGAGTCGATGCTCGACTTCGCCTACCAGCCCAAGGAAAACTCGCGCCTCTCCTGCCAGATCACCGTGCGCGCCGAACTCGACGGGCTTGTTGTGCGGTTGCCGGAATTTCAGGGTTGAGCGGCGGCGCTTGACGTTTTCGCGCATTCGCGTTTCGATGAACGAATGGTGAACGTTCTAGCGCTCTCAACGCCGCTGTCGCCTGCCCGGCCAGATGTGACGGCAACGCTCACCCGCGGCGTTTTTCGGCTCTTTCGCGATTTGGGGCTGGCGCCGATGGCGGAGTTTCGCCTGCCGAACGGGCGGCGCGCCGACATTGCGGGGCTTTGTCCAAAGGGCCGCCTCGTCATCGCCGAGATCAAGTCCTGCGAAGCGGATTTCTCCGCCGACGGAAAATGGGCGGATTATCTCCCGTTCTGCGATGAATTTTACTTTGCCGTCGGCGCCGGATTTCCGCGCGACCTTCTTCCCGGCACGGAGGGACTGATCGTCGCCGACGGATTCGGCGGGGCCGTCATTCGCGCGTCGCAGGCTCGTGCGATAGCGGCCGCCCGCCGCAAGGCGATCACGCTGCGCTTTGCGCGGCAGGCGGCGGCGCGCGCAGCGTTCTTGACTGACGAGAGCGCCTGGTGAGCGCGGCGCGCTGGCGCCCGCGCCTTGCTGAAACGCTCGCCGTCATCGCCGATGCGTCGGGCGATTTTGAGGACGAGTGGTGGATCATCGGCAGCGCCGCCGCCGCCGTGTCGGGGGCCGATGTGTCGATCGTCCGCGACGTCGATCTGCTGCTGAGCGAGAACGACGCGCAGCGGCTTCTCGGCCTGTGGACGCAGGGACAGCGGTCGGGCGCCAACCCCGATCCGCAGTTTCGGTCGGCCGTGTTCGCGCGGTTCGAGGAAACGCCGCTGGCGATCGAGGCCTTTGGCGGCTTTGAGATGAAGGTGCGCGGAAGCTGGCGCGCGGTCGCGCCGCTGACGCGCGAGGCGCGCGGGCGCGTCTTCACGCCGTCCGTCGCCGAGCAGATCGCGCTTCTTGAAGCGATGGGCCGCGAAAAGGACGGCGCCCGCGCCGACGCGCTGCGGCGGCTCTTTTGACAGGCAGGCCCGCCGCGGTTATTCCTGCGCCGTCTGACGAGGAAACCATGTCCGGGATTGTGACCCTCTGAGCGAATTCGCCGCCTTGCGCCCGATGGGCGCGGGGCCTTTTCCGTTCAGACCCGGACTTCCCAATGAACATCTCGAAGGCGGAGCAAAGAACGCTCCATGCGCTCGCGCGCGGCGGCGCCGTGCTCGTTGAAAAAGACGCGCGCGGCAAGATCGTCGCTGTCAATTGCGTGACGCGCGAAGGCTGGTCGCTTGAGGATTGCACGCTCGCCGTCTTCCAGCGGCTGCGGCGGCGCGGCCTTGTCGCCAGCATCGGCGGGGCGCCCTATCGCATCACCTATGACGGGCGGCTGTCGGTAAGGGCGCAGCCTGACAATCGGGCGTAGGCGCTGACTTTGTCGCGGTGGCTTCTTCTCTCTTTTCCCGGACGCGGGGCGGACCATGTATCCGACGGGCCAGGGGTGAGGGGACGCATAAGGAGAGACTTGCGCCTGTTGACGCCCCCTCACCCTGCCCTCTCCCGCAAGCGGGAGAGGGTAAGATCCCCGCTTGACCAATCGGACGCTACAAGACCCGCGTCTTCACCGCATCCGTCCATCC